>NZ_JBVISJ010000006.1:0-528694 GCF_055575575.1 Streptomyces sp. NPDC034049 | reverse complement strand
GTTGATAGGCCAGATATGGAAGCCTGGTAACGGGTGGAGTTGACTGGTACTAATAGGCCGAGGGCTTGTCCTCAGTTGCTCGCGTCCACTGTGTTAGTTCTGAGACAACGACTGTTGTCGGTTGAGTAGAACGCACAAAAGAAAAGTGTGCTTGTTCGCTCGAAACCATTAGGGTTTCGGTGGTCATAGCGTGAGGGAAACGCCCGGTTACATTTCGAACCCGGAAGCTAAGCCTTACAGCGCCGATGGTACTGCAGGGGGGACCCTGTGGGAGAGTAGGACGCCGCCGAACAATCTTTGGAAAGGACCCCTGGTCCCAGCGTTCAGCTGGGACCAGGGGTCCTTTTGTTTCTAGAATGCTTGCAGTACCGAAGACAGGAGTCACCATGTCCACCAACTCTCCCGACGATCGACCGGAGCGCGACCAGCGGCGACGGGACAGTGGTGACCGTGGCGGCTACCGCGGTGGACCGCGCCGTGACAATGAGCGGCGTGACAACGACCGTGGTGGCTACGGCCGGCGTGACGACCGCCGCAGCGACGACCGCCGTGGGGATGACCGTCGGGGGGATGACCGAGGGGGGTTCCGTCGCGACGATCGCCGCGACGACCGTGGTGGCTTCCGTCGTGACGACAACCGTGCTGGTGAGCAGCGTGGCGGCGGTTTCCGCGGCCGCGACGACCGCGGCCGCGACGACCGCCGTGATGGTGACCGTGGGCCTCGTCCCGCGTTCCGTCGCGACGACCGTCCGGGAGCCCCTCGTCGTGACGACCGGGATCGCGACCGTGGCTTCCGGAAGGACGGCGATCGGCCGGCTTTCCGTCGTGACGACCGCCGTGACGACCGCCGTGACGACCGTCCCGCGTTCCGTCGGGATGACCGTCCCGCGTTCCGTCGAGATGACCGTCGTGACGACCGTCCCGCGTTCCGTCGTGACGACCGTCGGGATGACCGCAGGGACGACCGGCGCGACGGCGGGGACCGTGGCGATCGTGGTGGCTTCCGTCGCGACGACCGCGACCGTGGGTTCCGTCGTGACGACCGCCCCGCTCGTCCTGAGCGTCGTGAGGGTGACCGTCCCGCGTTCCGTCGTGACGACGACCGCGGTGGCTTCCGTCGTGACGACAGCCGTGGCGAGCAGCGCGGTGGCGGGTTCCGCGGTCGCGACGACCGTGGCCGCGACGAGCGACGCGGGGACGATCGCGGTGGGCGTCCGCCCTTCCGCCGTGACGACCGTCGCGATGACTTCCGTCGTGACGACCGTCGTGACGGGGACCGTCCGCCCTTCCGCCGCGATGACCGTCGCGATGACTTCCGCCGTGACGACCGCCCCGCTCGTCCTGAGCGTCGTGAGGGTGATCGTCCCGCGTTCCGTCGCGACGACGACCGTGGTGGCTTCCGACGTGATGACGACCGTGGTGGGTTCCGTCGTGACGACAGCCGTGGCGAGCAGCGTGGCGGTGGCTTCCGTCGTGACGACAGCCGTGGTGGTGAGCGTGGCGGCGGTTTCCGCGGGCGCGACGATCGCGGCCGGGACGACCGGGGCCGTGGTCCCCGTCGGGACGACCGTGGGGGTCGGCCCGGTGGCTTCCGTGGCCGGGACGACCGGCAAGGCGGCGACGACCGTCGTGGCGGTGGGCGCTTCCGCGACGAGCGGGACCGGGACCGTGAGCCGATCAAGCGGCTGCCGATCCCGGAGGACGTCACCGGCGAGGAGATCGACAAGGACGTACGGCAGGAGCTGCAGAGCCTGCCGAAGACGCTCGCGGAGGACGTCGCCAAGAACCTGGTGATGGTCGCGCGGCTCATCGACGAGGACCCCGAGGGCGCGTACGGCTACTCCCGGGTGGCGCTGCGGCTGGCGTCGCGTGTTGCGGCCGTGCGGGAGGCGGCCGGCTTCGCGGCGTACGCGAACCAGAAGTACAGCGAGGCCCTCGCGGAGTTCCGCGCGGCCCGGCGGATGACCGGGAACGTCGAGCTGTGGCCCGTCATGGCGGACTGCGAGCGTGGTCTCGGGCGGCCCGAGAAGGCGCTCGACATGGCCGGGGCGCCCGAGGTGCACAAGCTGGACAAGGCCGGGCAGGTCGAGATGCGGCTCGTCGCGGCCGGCGCCCGGCGTGACATGGACCAGCTCGACGCGGCCATCGTGACCCTGCAGAGCCCCGAGCTGGCCTCCAACTCCGTACAACCGTGGACCGCGCGCCTGCGGTACGCCTACGCCGACGCGTTGCTCGCGGCCGGGCGTGAGGGCGAGGCGCGCGAGTGGTTCGCCAAGGCCGTCGAGGCCGACAAGGACGGCAGCACGGACGCGTCGGACCGGCTCGCGGAGATGGACGGCGTCGAGTTCGTGGACGCCCTCGTCGAGGCCGAGGACGAGGCCGGGGACGAAACCGAGCACGAGGGCGGCGTCGCGGATGACGTCGAGCAGCGCGGTCCCGAGGAAGCCGAGGATGCCAAGGCGCTCCAGGACACGTCGGCCACGGCCGTCGAGGACCTCGGCGTCGATGAGGACCTCGATGTCGACGACAACCTCGACGAAAACCTCGACGAGGACGACAAGGACTGACGTCCGGCAGAGACGGTGAAGGGCGGGATCCCGTACAGGATCCCGCCCTTTCGTATGTCCGGCCCTCGGGTCCCGGCCTGCGGAGGGCGCCGGGTCAGAGCTCCAGTGCGCGCAGGACCAGTCCCGACGCCGGCTTGGGGCCGAACGACGTGGACTTGCGGGGCATGGTGACGCCCTGGCGGGCCAGGTCGCGTACGACCTCCTCGCGGACCGGGTGCATGAGGACGGCCGTGCCGCCGTCCCGTTCGGCCTTCTCGACCGTGGCGGCCGTGTCGTGGATGTAGGCGACATGCGCCGGGGAGTCCTCGGGGATGCGCCAGACGTGGTCGAGGAGGGTGGCGTGCAGAACCGTCGCGTCCAGGGTGCGCCAGGCCGTCGGTCGGTCGGCGGGGATCGTACGGGCGAGGAGGTCCGGGTCCGGGCGGTCGACGAGGTGGAAGGCGCCGTCACCCGCGAGGACGAAGGCGTTGCCGGCGGCGGACGCGTCCGCCAGGGCGTCGAGGGCCTCCGGGAGCGCCACGTCGAGCCGGCGTACGCGGAACAGGCCGTCCAGGGCGGTGAGGGCGTCGCTGAGCGGGAGTTGATGGAGGAGGCGGTGGATCGCGCGCACGCGCAGGGGGTAGCGAACGGTGTCGACCAGCAGGACCAGGCCGTAGTCCCAGGGGCTGGGCGACGGATGCTCCGTGCGGAGCCGGAGGTAGGTCGCCCAGCGGTGGTGGCCGTCGGCTATCAGGGCCTGGTGGCGGGCGAGGTCCGACCGGATCTCGGCTAGGTCGGCGGGATCGGTGACCGCCCAGAGGCGATGGCCGAAGCCGTCCTCCGTGGTCGTGGCGAGGAGCGGGGCGCGTTCCGTGGTGCGTTCGACGACGGCTGTCGCGCCGGTCGTCGCGCCGTCACCCCGGTAGGTGAGGAGCAGGGGCTCCATGTTGGTGCGGGTGGCGCGCATCAGGGCCGCGCGGTCGGCGATGACATGGGGGATGACGTCCTCGTGGGGCAGGACCACGCCCGCGGAGGGCTCGGAGAGGCGCAGGGCGCCTATGAGACCGCGTTGGAGGATGCTGCCGTCCGCCTGCTCGTAGACGTAGAGACCGGGCTCGGCGTCGGCGGCGAGGACGCCGTCGGCGAGCCAACGGCGCAGTGTGTCGGAGGCCTGTTCGTCACGGGCGGCGGGGGTACCCGCCTGGGGGAGTATCAGGCGGACGATGTTGTACGGATCGGCGGATTCGAGGTGGAGCAGACCGTCCGGCCGTACGACGACGTCGTACGGCGGTGATGTCACGGCGGCCAGGCTGCCGACCCGGTCGGGGTCGTAGCGAAGCCCCCGGAACGGGGTCAGTTCGAGGCCGCTGCGCGCCGGGTTCTCCTCCGCGGGACCTGCGTAGTTCATTGATGCATCGTATGGGTGTCGGTGCCGTGAGGGATGATCGGGGAAAGTGACCTGACCGATTGTTGACCGACGGGCACCGCCCGCCAGGTCGGGCGACCGGTGGACCCAGCGAGGAGCGGAGCACGATGAGCCAGGCAGTCAGGACGCGGCCCGACGGCAGTGGGCGGGCCCTGAGCGAGGCGTACGACACGGCTCTGCTCGATCTGGACGGGGTGGTGTACGCGGGAGGGAGTGCGATCGCGTACGCCGTGGAGTCCCTGAGCACGGCGCGCGCCGGTGGGATGCACCTGGCGTACGTCACCAACAACGCGCTGCGGACGCCCGACACGGTGGCCGCGCATCTGACGGCCCTCGGGATACCGACCGAGGCCGGTGACGTCATCACCTCGGCGCAGGCCGTGGCCCGGCTGATCAGCGAGCAGTTGCCCGCCGGGGCGCGGGTGCTGGTCATCGGTGGCGAGGGGCTGCGGGTGGCGCTGCGGGAGCGGGGTCTTGAGCCGGTCGAGTCGGCGGACGACGATCCGGCGGCGGTGGTGCAGGGGTACGGCGGCCCCGAGCTGCCCTGGGGGCGGTTCGCGGAGGCCTGCTTCGCCATCGCGCGCGGGGTGCCGTGGTTCGCGTCCAACACCGATCTGACGATCCCGAGCGCGCGCGGGATCGCGCCGGGCAACGGGGCGGCGGTGCAGGTCGTCCGGATCGCCACCGGTGCCGAGCCGCAGGTGGCGGGCAAGCCGCTGCCGCCGATGCACCGCGAGACGATCCTGCGGACCGGCGCCCGGCGGCCGTTGGTGGTCGGCGACCGGCTGGACACGGACATCGAGGGCGCGTTCAACGGCGAGGTCGACTCGCTGCTGGTGCTGACCGGGGTGACCGACGGCCCGCAGCTGCTGGCCGCGCCCCCGCAGCACCGGCCGACGTACGTCGACGCCGATCTGCGGGGCATGCTGACCGGGCAGCCGGAGGTCGTCGAGGCGGGCGCGGGTTTCCGCTGCGGCGGCTGGACGGCCACGGCGGGGCCGGATCGGCTGGAACTCGACGGCGAGGGCGAGGCCCTGGACGGGCTGCGGGCGCTGTGTGCGGCGGCCTGGACGGCGGCCGGTGAGGGATCGTGCGAGCTGGACGGGGGGAAGGCGCTGGCCCGGCTGGGGTTGTGACGGGCTGAGTGGGCACCCGCCTCCGTACGACCGGGCGGTGTTCGGGGACGCGATCGAGCCGAAAAAGGAGGATAGGCTAACCTAACCGGGTGTTGGTCGACAGTCCTCCTGAACCGAGCGCGGACACCGCCCCCGCGCCCCCGAACCGCCGGGCGGTACGAGCCGTCGGGCTTGTCGTGGCCCTCGTGCTCCTCGGCCTGGTCGCCCTGGCGAGCATCGCGATCGGTGCGAAAGAACTCTCCTTCGAGCAGGTCTGGCACGGTCTGTTCGAGGACACGGGGACGTACGGCGACGCCGTGGTCGGGGAGCGGATCTCGCGCACGCTCCTCGGACTGCTCGCGGGGGCCGCGCTCGGGCTGGCCGGTGCCGTCCTCCAGGCGCTCACCCGGAACCCGCTGGCCGACCCGGGCCTGCTCGGCATCAACGCGGGCGCGTCCGCGGCCGTGGTCACCGCCATCACCTACTTCGGCGTCACCTCGCTGAGCGGCTATGTGTGGTTCGCGTTCGCGGGTGCCGCCGCGGTGGGGGCGCTGGTCTGGTTCCTCGGCGGCAGCCGGGGCGCGACGCCGGTGCGGCTCGCGCTCGCGGGCACGGCGATCAGCGCTGCGCTCTACGGCTACCTCCAGGCCGTGATGATCATGGACGACGCGGCGCTCTCCAAGATGCGCTTCTGGACGGTCGGTTCGCTGGCCTCGGCGACCGACGGGACCATCACCCAGGTGCTGCCGTTCCTGGCCGTCGGCACGGTCGTCGCGCTGCTGCTCGCCCGCCCGCTGAACGCGATGGCCATGGGCGACGACACCGCACGCGCGCTCGGCGCCAACCTCAACCGCACCCGCGCGCTCTCCATGGCCGCCGCCACCGTGCTGTGCGGGGCCGCGACCGCCGCCTGCGGGCCGATCGTCTTCGTCGGGCTGATGGTCCCGCACGTGGTGCGCTCCTTCACCGGGCCCGACCTGCGCTGGATCCTGCCGTACGCGACCGTCCTGTCTCCCGTGCTGCTGCTCGGCGCCGATGTGATCGGTCGCATGGTGGCGCGGCCCGCGGAGCTTCAGGTCGGCATCGTCACCGCGATCCTGGGCGGTCCGGTCTTCATCTTTCTCGTACGACGGCGGAGGACGGCCCAGCTGTGAAGACGCAGGCCACGAGGGAGACACACGACAGGGGCGAGCGTGCCGGGCGCGGCCGTGCGCTGCGCACGCCCGGCGGACTGTCCGTCCGGCTGGACGTACGGGCGTTCACCGTCGTCGTCCTGCTGCTGGTGGCGGCGCTCACCGCGAGCGTCGTACTGATCGGCACCGGCGACTTCCCGATCCCGGCCGGCGACGTCCTGCGGACGCTGTTCGGCAACGGGAACGCGGGCCAGGAGTTCATCGTCAACGAGCTGCGGCTGCCCAGAGTCCTGGTCGGGCTGCTCGTCGGGGCCTCGCTCGGGCTCGGCGGGGCGCTGTTCCAGTCCATCTCCCGCAACCCGCTGGGCAGTCCGGACGTGCTCGGCCTCTCCCAGGGCGCCACCGCCGGCGCGCTGGTCGTCATCGTGCTGTTCTCCGGCAGCGCCGACCAGGTGGCCCTCGGGGCGCTCGTCGGCGGTCTGGTCACCGGCCTCGCGATCTACATGCTGGCGTGGAAGCGGGGCGTGCACGGCTACCGGCTCGTGCTGGTCGGCATCGGTGTCTCGGCGATCGTCACGGCGGTCAACGGCTATCTGATCACCAAGGCCGACCTCGTCGACGCGGCCCGCGCGGTCGTGTGGATGACCGGTTCCCTCAACGGGCGTGACTGGGAGCAGGTCTGGCCGCTGCTGATCATGTGCGCGCTCCTCGTGCCGCTGGTGCTCGGCAACGCGCGCGGGCTGCGGATGATGGAGATGGGCGACGACGTGTCGTACGCCCTCGGGGTGAGCGTCGAGCGCGTACGGCTGCTGCTGATGGTGTCGGCCGTGCTGCTCACCGCGGGGGCCACCGCCGCCGCAGGGCCGGTCAGTTTCGTCGCCCTCACCGCGCCCCAGCTCGCCAAGCGGCTGACCCGCTCCCCGGGCCCGAACCTGGTGCCCGCGATGTGCATGGGGGCGACCCTGCTGATCGTCGCCGACTGGGCCTCGCAGCGGGCCTTCGGGGCCGACCAGCTGCCGGTCGGCGTGGTCACCGGCGTACTCGGCGGCGTCTACCTGCTGTGGCTGCTGGTCACCGAGCGGAAGGCCGGGCGGATATGAACGACAACGACAGCGCGTCGGCGCACGCGAACGACAAGAGGAGCACCGTGAACCGCCTGTCCGCCGAGAACGTCACCCTCGCCTACGACCAGCGGGTCATCGCCGAGCAGCTGTCGGTGGAGATTCCCGACAACTCCTTCACCGTGATCGTCGGCCCCAACGCCTGCGGCAAGTCCACACTGCTCCGCGCCCTGTCACGGATGCTGAAGCCGTCCGAGGGGCGCGTGCTGCTCGACGGGCAGGTCATCCAGTCGATGCCCGCGAAGAAGGTCGCCCGGACGCTCGGGCTGCTGCCGCAGTCGTCGATCGCGCCGGACGGGATCACCGTCGGCGACCTCGTGGGCCGCGGCCGGTACCCGCACCAGGGGCTGCTGCGGCAGTGGTCGGCCGAGGACGAGCGGATCGTGCGGGAGTCCATGGAATCGACCGGGGTCGCCGAGCTGGCCGACCGTTACGTCGACGAGCTGTCCGGCGGCCAGCGCCAGCGGGTCTGGATCGCCATGGCGCTCGCCCAGCAGACCCCGCTGCTGCTGCTCGACGAGCCGACCACCTTCCTCGACATCCAGCACCAGATCGACGTGCTCGACCTGTGCGCCGAACTCCACGAGCAGCAGGGCCGCACGCTGGTCGCCGTGCTGCACGACCTCAACCACGCCGCCCGCTACGCCACCCACCTCATCGCCCTGCGCGGCGGCTCGGTGATCGCCGAGGGCGCACCCTCCGAGATCGTCACGGCCGAGCTGGTCGAGGAGGTGTTCGGGCTGCGCTGCCAGGTCATCGACGACCCGGAGACGGGCACGCCGCTGGTGGTGCCGGCGGCGCGCCGGGCCAGGACCGGGACGGCGGGGCCCGAGAAGGCCGCGAAGACCGAGAATGCCGCGAAGGTGGGAGCTACAGGAGCTTCCTGAGCTGGAGCAGGTCCCGGAAGCCCGCCTCCAGCTTCACGCGGCCCGAGCCCCAGGCCTTGGCGAAGTTCAGTTCGCCGTCGACGAGGGCCACCAGGTCGTCGCCCGTCATCGCGAGCCGGATCTGGGCCTTCTCGGTGGGTGGCCCCTGGAGGGTGTCGCGCACCTCGATCCGGCCGTCCCGCATCCGGCCCACGAAGGTGATGTCGAGGTCCGTGATGTGGCAGCTCACCGAACGGTCGAGGGCCGTCGCCTCGCGCACCTGTCCGTCGGCGCCTGCCATGGTGTCCGAGAGCTTTTCGAGCGCGGCGCGGCACTCATCGATCGTTGCCATCGCGATCGACGGTACCCCAGAGCTTCGCGGTAGCGTCTGGGCATGAGCGACTCTTTGCCCGAGGCCGTGGCGGAGACGGACGCGGCGGTTCCGGAGCCGGCGGCCGAGGCCGAACCCGAGTACGACCCCGCCGCCCCGGCGCCGCTGGACGTGCCCCGCACCGCCACCGGCCACCCCGAGGTCGACCTCGCCCTCGACCGGCTGGCCGACGCCGACCACCTCGCCACCGACGGCCACGTGGAGGTGTACGAGGATGTACACCGGGGGCTGCGCGACGCGCTCACCGCGCTGGACGCCCGCCCGGGACCTCCGGTGCCCCCGCGACCGTACGAAAGCAGGAGCTGAACCGAACGTGGCAGGAGTCGCACGCCGCCGTCTGGACGCCGAACTGGTCCGGCGGAAGCTCGCGCGGTCGCGTGAGCACGCGAGCCAGCTGATCGCCGCCGGCCGGGTCACCGTCGGCAAGACCGTCGCGACCAAGTCCGCCACCCAGGTGGAGACGGCGGCCGCGATCGTGGTCGCGAGCGACGACGGCGACCCCGAGTACGTGTCCAGAGGCGGCCACAAGCTCGCCGGGGCCTTGGAGGCCTTCGTCCCCCTGGGGCTGGCCGTCGAGGGGCGCCGGGCGCTGGACGCCGGAGCCTCCACCGGCGGGTTCACCGACGTGCTGCTCCGGGCTGGAGCCGCGCACGTCGTCGCCGTGGACGTCGGATACGGACAACTCGCCTGGACTCTGCGCAGTGATGAACGCGTCACCGTCAAGGACCGTACGAACGTACGCGAGTTGACGCTCGAAGCGATCGATGGGGAGCCTGTGGATCTTGTCGTGGGGGATCTGTCCTTCATCCCGCTCGGCCTGGTACTGCCCGCCCTGGTGCGGTGCGTGAAGCCGGACGCCGATCTGGTGATGATGGTCAAGCCGCAGTTCGAGGTGGGCAAGGAGCGGCTGGGCAGTGGGGGAGTGGTGAGGAGCCCGGAGCTGCGCGCCGAGGCGGTGCGCCAAGTGGCCCGGCGGGCCGGGGAGCTGGGGCTCGGGGTGAAGGGTGTGACGGCCAGTCCGCTGCCCGGTCCCTCGGGGAATGTCGAATACTTTCTGTGGCTGCGTGCCGGGGCTCCCGCGCTGGACCCGGCCGACGTAGACCGAGCAGTGGCGGAGGGGCCGCGGTGACTCAGGACCGATCTCGAACTGTCTTCCTGCTCACCCATACCGGGCGGCCGGCGGCGATCCGCAGTGCCGAACTCGTCGTCAAGGGGCTGCTGCACCACGGCATCGTCGTGCGCGTCCTGGAGTACGAGGCCGAGGACATCCCGCTGCCGGAGGAGGTGGAACTCGTCAAGGAGGCCACCCCGCAGTGCCTCGACGGGTGCGAGCTGCTGATCGTCCTCGGCGGTGACGGCACGCTGCTGCGCGGCGCCGAGTTCGCCCGCGCGTCCGGGGTGCCGATGCTCGGCGTCAACCTCGGCAGCGTCGGTTTCCTCGCGGAGGCCGAGCGGGACGACCTCGACAAGGTCGTCGACCGGGTGGTGACCAGGTCCTACGAGGTCGAGGAGCGGATGACCGTCGACGTCGTCGTTCACCAGAACGGGGACATCGTCCACACGGACTGGGCGCTGAACGAGGCGGCCGTGCAGAAGGCCGGCGCCGAGAAGCTGCTGGAAGTCGTCCTGGAGATCGACGGGCGGCCGGTGACCGGGTTCGGGTGCGACGGGATCGTCCTGTCGACGCCGACCGGGTCGACGGCGTACGCGTTCTCGGCGGGCGGGCCGGTGGTGTGGCCGGAGGTCGAGGCGCTGCTGATGGTGCCGATCTCCGCGCACGCGCTGTTCGCCAAGCCGCTGGTGACGTCGCCGAACTCGGTGCTCGCGGTGGAGGTGCTGCCGCACATTCCGCCAGGGGTGCTGTGGTGCGACGGGCGGCGGACCGTCGAGCTGCCGCCGGGGGCGCGGGTCGAGGTGCGGCGGGGGGCGGTGCCGGTGCGGTTGGCGCGGCTGCACCACGCGTCGTTCACGGATCGGCTGGTGGCGAAGTTCGCGCTGCCGGTTTCCGGGTGGCGGGGGGCTCGGCACTAGCGCGATGTGGGGGACGGCGGGGACTCGTGGGCGGCTGCGGGTTCGTGGGGGTTGCTCGCGCAGTTCCCCGCGCCCCTGACGGGGCGCGCTGTAGCTCTCCGGGGTGACATTGGGGACGGGGGGCGTCGCACTTCCGTCTCCGGACCTCGTAAGGTCGTGTCCGTGTTGGAGGAGATGCGGATACGGTCGCTCGGAGTCATCGACGATGCTGTCGTCGAGTTGTCGCCCGGCTTCACCGCCGTGACGGGTGAGACGGGTGCCGGCAAGACCATGGTCGTCACCAGCCTGGGCCTGCTGCTCGGCGGGCGGGCTGACCCGGCGCTCGTGCGGATCGGTGCGAAGAACGCCGTCGTGGAGGGCCGGATCGCCGTGCCCGAGGGCGCGTCGGCGGTGGTCCGGGCCGAGGAGGCCGGGGCCGAACTCGACGACGGTGCGCTGCTGATCAGCCGTACCGTTTCCGCCGAGGGACGGTCCCGGGCACATCTCGGCGGGCGTTCGGTCCCGGTGGGGATGCTGGCCGAGCTGGCCGACGAACTCGTCGCCGTGCACGGGCAGACCGACCAGCAGGGGCTGCTGAAGCAGTCCCGGCAGCGGGCGGCGCTCGACCGGTACGCGGGCGACGCGGTGGCCGTACCGCTGACCAAGTACGGCGAGGCCTACCGGCGGCTGCGGGCCGTGGCCGGTGAACTGGACGAGATCGTCACCCGTGCGCGGGAGCGGGCCCAGGAAGCCGACATGCTGCGGTACGGCCTGGACGAGATCGCCGGTGTCGAGCCACGGGCCGGTGAGGACGTGGAGCTGGCCGAGGAGGCCGAGCGGCTCGGGCACGCGGAGGCGCTGGCCTCCGCGGCGACGGCCGCGCACGCGGCGCTCGCGGGCAATCCGGAGGACCCGGAGGGCGTGGACGCCTCGACGCTCGTCGCGGGCGCGCACCGCGCGCTGGAGGCCGTGCGGTCGCACGACCCGGCGCTCGCCGCGCTCGCGGAGCGGATCGGTGAGGTCGGGATCCTGCTGGGCGACGTGGCCGGGGAGCTGGCGGGATACGCCGACGACCTGGACGCCGACCCGCTGCGGCTGGCGGCCGTGGAGGAGCGGCGGGCCGCGCTGACGGCGCTGACGCGGAAGTACGGCCAGGACATCGCCGCGGTGCTGTCGTGGGCCGAGGAGGGCGCCCAGCGGCTCACCGAGCTCGACGGCGACGACGAGCGCATCGACGAGCTGACCGCCGAGCGGGACGCGCTGCGGGCCGAGCTGGGCGGCCTGGCGCAGGCCCTGACGGACGCCCGCGCGGAGGCCGCCGAGCGGTTCGCCGCCGCCGTCACCGCCGAGTTGGCCTCCCTCGCCATGCCGCACGCGCGCGTGTCGTTCGAGATCCGGCAGACCGACGACCCGGACGGTGTCGAGGTGGGCGGGCGTACGGTCGCGTACGGGCCCTCCGGCGCGGACGAGGTCGAGCTGCTGCTCGCGCCGCATCCGGGGGCGCCGCCGAGGCCCATCGCCAAGGGCGCGTCCGGGGGTGAGCTGTCGCGGGTGATGCTGGCCGTCGAGGTGGTGTTCGCGGGGACGGACCCGGTGCCGACGTATCTCTTCGACGAGGTCGACGCCGGTGTCGGCGGCAAGGCCGCGGTCGAGATCGGTCGGCGGCTCGCCCGGCTCGCCAGATCGGCGCAGGTCGTGGTGGTCACGCATCTGCCCCAGGTGGCGGCGTTCGCCGACCGGCAGCTGCTGGTGGAGAAGACCAACGACGGTTCGGTGACCCGGTCCGGTGTGAAGGTCCTGGAGGGCGAGGACCGGGTGCGTGAGCTGTCGCGCATGCTCGCCGGTCAGGAGGACTCGGAGACGGCACGGGCGCACGCGGAGGAACTGCTGGCCGCGGCCCGCGCGGACGCGTAGGGGCTGTTTCGCGCCGACACGCGGCGGGGCGTGAGCCGTGTGGAGGGGCAACCTCGTGCGGGAGTTCACTCGTGTGGGTGAGCCTGGGTCCGGGGTTGCCCGCCCTTCCGGCCGCTGCCCCGTTCGGCTGTCCCGGAACACCCTTGCGGCCTGGCATCCTTGGTCAGGTATGTCCGACCCCGAACCAGGAGCCCCGGCCACGTGAGCCACGTGAGCAGCCACTCACCACACGGCCAGTCGCCGCTGCGGACCGTGCAAGTGCTCGGCGGCGGCAACGCGGTGAGTAGCGCGCATGTGCGATCGCTGGCCTCGGGACTGGTCGCCAGGGGCGTGCGGGTCACCGTCTGCGCCCCCGGTGAGACGGACGGTCTGTACGACTTCACCGGTGTCGGCGCCCACCACGTCCATGTGCCCCGCAGCAGCGACCCGGCGTCGGTGGCGAGTCTGCGCAGTGCCTGCGCGGACGCCGACCTGGTGCACGCGCACGGCCTGCACGCCGGCTTCCGCGCCACCCTCGCGCTCGGCCGGCGCACCACCCCGCTCGTCGTCACCCTGCACTCGCGCTCGCACGCCGAGGGGGCGCGGGCGCATCTGCTGCGGCTGTTGGAGCGGCGGGTCGCCAAGGCGGCGGCCGTGGTCCTCGGCACCTCCTCCGACCTCGTCGACCGGGCCCGCAGCCGGGGTGCGCGCGACGCCCGGCTGGCCGCCGTGGCGCTGCCCGTGTCGCGCCGGGCCGTCCCCGGCGAGGACCCGGAGCGTCCCGCGTCCAAGGTCAGGGCCGAACTGGGCGCCACGGAACGCCCGTTGCTCATGGCCGTCGGCACGCTCGACCGCCACTGGGGGCACGAGACCCTGCTCGACGCCGCCCGGCAGTGGCGCGAGCTCGACCCTGCCCCTCTGCTGGTCGTCGCGGGTGAGGGGCCGTCGCGGGGGGTGCTGCAGCGGCGCATCGAGGACGAGGAGCTGCCCGTACGGCTCGTCGGGCGGCGCGACGACGTCTCCGAACTGGTCGCGGCCGCCGACCTCGCGCTGCTGCCCGGCGGTCCCGAGGCCCGCTCGGTCCTCGCGCAGCAGGCGCTGCACGCGCGCGTGCCGCTCGTCGCCGCCGCCGTCGGATCGCTGCCCGACCTGGTCGGCGACGGCGCCGAACTCGTCCCGTACGGCGATGCCGGGGCGCTCGCCGGAGCCGTCCTGCGCCTTCTCGGGGACCCCGCCCACCGCGAGGTGTTGCGGGAACGGGGTGCCCGGCAGGCGGCCACCTGGCCGACCGAGGACGAGACGGTGGCCCAGGTGCTCAGTGTCTACGACGAGTTGACGCAGCTCAGGCCCCTGACCTGACGGGCGGGCCGGCGTCCGGCCTCAGCCGACGTGTCGGCGTGCCCGCAGGGCCAGGCTCAGGGCCAGTACCGCCTGGGGGTCGTCCAGGTCGGTGCCGAGCAGTTCGCCGATGCGGGCGAGACGGTTGTAGAGGGTCTGGCGGTTGAGGTGCAGCTCGCGGGCGGTCTCCGCCTTGCGGCCGGCGTGCGCGAGATAGGTCTCCAGGGTCGGCAGCAGCGAGGGCCTGGACCGCTCGTCGTGGTCACGCAGGGGGCCGATCGCGCGGTCCACGAAGGCGGCCAGGTCGGGGTGGTCGCGCAGCCGCCACAGCAGCAGGTCGATGTCGAGGCGCCGGGCGTCGTACCAGGGGCGGTCGGCCAGGCCCTGCGCGGCCGTCGCCGTCTCCGCCGCATGCCTGAGGCCCGCCGAGGCGGCCGCCCAGCCGCCGGGCACGCCCACGACCACCACGGGCGGCCGTCCACCCGGCCGCTGCGTCCCGGCGCGCTCCGCGCCGGCCCGGAGCGCCGCCGCGACCCTGTCGGCCACCGCCGGACGCTCCGACTCCGTGCGCAGGCCCAGCAGCAGCGGTACGCGGCCCTCCACGGGGCGTACGCCGAGCAGCACGGGTACGCCCACGGAGGCCAGCTCCTCGGCCACCGCGCGAGCCAGGACGGCCCAGCCCCCGCCCGGGGAGAGGCCGTCGGCGAGCCGCATCACGACGGGCAGCAGGGGGCCGGCGCCCGGCTTGAAGCCGAGGACGCGGGCCTGCGCGGGCGCGTCCTCGGCCCGGACCCGGCCCTCGGCGAGGTCGGTGAGGAAGTCGCCGCGTCCCCGTGCCGCCAGCTCCTCCTCCTGCCGGGCCTGCATCAGCACGACGGCGAGGATGCCGGCCGCGCGTTCGGCCGCCATCCGGTGGACGGGCGCCAAGGGGGCCACGACGGGCAGGAGGACCAGACGGGCCCGTACCGAGCCGGTGCCGGGACCGCCGCCCGGTACGTCGACGAGGGTCGTCCCGGCGGGCGGCTCGTCCTGGTGCCGTTCGCGCAGCCCCTCCCACACCTGGAGCGGATCGGTGTCCGCCGGACCGGTACCGGCGGCGTACAGCAGCTGTCCGTCGGGGGTCTCCAGGAAGACCGGGTTGCCGCTGAAGCCGGCCAGGATGCCGAGGACCTGTGGCACCCCGCCGCCGCCGAGCAGGGCCTCGGTGCAGCGGCGGTGGACCTCCTCGGCCTGCTGCAGCAGCGCGTAGTGGCCGTTGACGATCTCGGTGTGGATCTCCTCGGTGACCGTCACGAAGGCCACCTCGCGGTGCAGCTGGACGAGCGGGAGCCCGGCCGAGCGCGCCGTCTCGACGAGGGCCGGGGGGAGCCGGTCGAACCGCGGGCCCAGTTCGACGACCAGGGCCGAGATACCGCGCTCGGCGAGGGTCCGGACGAACGCGCGCTGGTCGGCGGGGCGGGTGCCGAGCCCGTACCCGGTGGTCAGCAGCAGCTCGCCGCCCTTGAGGAGCGAGGCGATGTTGGGGACCTCGCCCGCGTGCACCCAGCGCACGGTGCGGTGCAGCCGGTCGGCGCCCGCGAGGACCTCCGGCAGGCCGCCGCGCAGTCCGGGCAGCTCCAGCGCCCGCCGCACGGTGATGCCGCCCTGCGCCTCGCGGCCCTCACCTGGTTCGCGGCCTTGACGGGTGTCCATGCAGCGGACGGTACCCGCTCGTCAGGCCGGCGGGATGTTGTGGTTGAAGCGGAAGACGTTGTCGGGGTCGTACGCGGTCTTCACCGCCGTCAGCCGCCGGTAGTTGTCGACGCCGAGACCGGCGACGACCCGGTCGGCGCCCTCGTCGCCGACGAAGTTGAGGTAGACGTCGCCGGTGCTCCACGGCCGTACGTCGGCGCGCACGTCCCGTACCCAGCGCTTGCACCGGTCGTCGTCCTCGGGGTCCTCCCAGACGCCGAAGGGGTGGACGACCCAGGGGGAGTCCCGGTAGGGGACGGGATAGTGGGCGGGGCCCTCCGGTATCGCGCCGCCGAGCGGGAAGAGCACGTGCTGGGTGCCGGTCGGCACGGGCATCGACCAGGCGCGGGTGGCGAGCACGTCCACCAACTCGTCCGGCAGGCCGGTCAGATACTCCGCCGACCAGTAGTTCCGCATGCCCGGCGGGTCGTCGATCATGCACTGCACGTCCGCGTACGGCATCGCGCCGACCACCTCGGCCTCGTGCGGCAGCGCCAGGAGCGGCTGGGCGACCTTGCGCATGTCCTCGTCGGTGCCCGCGTACGTCAGCAGGACGGCGCAGGTGAGCTTGCCCACCTGGTGCTCGGGGACGAACTCCTCGGGCGGAGCGGTGAGATAGAGGACGCCGCCGCTCGCCTCGCGCGGTCCGGTCTCGACGACCTCGCGGTACACGCGGATCACCTCGGGGCCGTGTTCCGGGCGGTAGAGCAGCAGGGCGACGGCGAAGGCGGGCAGTTCGTGCAGCCGGAGGGTGAGCGCGGTCGCCACGCCGAAGTTCCCGCCGCCGCCGTGCAGGGCCCAGAACAGGTCCGGGTGTTCCTCGGTGTCCGCGTGGACGGCGTGTCCGTCGGCGGTCACCAGTTCGACGCCGAGCAGGTTGTCGACGGCGAGCCCGAAGGTGCGGTCCAGCCAGCCGCTGCCGCCGCCGAGGACGAAGCCGCCGACCCCCGTGGTCGACGCGCGGCCTCCGGTGGTGGCGAGGCGGTGGGGCTCGGTGGCGCGGTCGAGGTGGCTCATGGTGGCGCCGCCGCCGACCTGTGCGGTTCTGGACACGGGGTCGACCGTGACCTCGTGCATACGGCGGAGGTCGATGACGAGCCCGTTGTCGTTCAGTGCCATTCCGGCCACGCTGTGGCCGCCGCCGCGCACCGCGATCGGCAGGTCGAGGTCGCGGGCGAAGCAGACCGAGCGGACGACATCGGTCTCGTCGGCGCACTGCGCGATCACGGCCGGGCGCCGGTCGATCATGGCGTTGAACACCGTGCGGGCGTCGTCGTACCCCGGGTCGTCCGGCGCGAACACGTCGCCTGCCAGATCCTCGCGCAGTGCGGCGAGCGCCGCCCGCGCCTTCGAGAGGGGAGCCATGGTGAGCCGCCCCCTTTCGGTCAGGGGACAGGGCTCCTTCCAGGCTAGGCGGGCAAGGCGGATCGGGCCTGCCCGGCGGAGACGAGGTGCCGCCCGCGCCCACCCGTGCCGCCTCTGGCGGCACGACTGCCCGCAGACAGGAAGACGGGACGAGGCAGCGCGAGCACCCCTACCAGTGAGCGCAAGCGCTTGCCGTGTGCGCCTGTGCGCGCCCCGGTCCGCCGCCGTGCGCGCCGGACCGGAGGGCGCGCGCTCAACCGCCGTACGCCCCCGAGGCGGTCAGCCGCAGAGCGGTGTCGATGAGAGGGACGTGGCTGAACGCCTGCGGGAAGTTGCCGACCTGGCGCTTGAGCACCGGGTCCCATTCCTCGGCGAGGAGGCCGAGGTCGTTGCGCAGGGAGAGCAGCTTCTCGAAGAGCTTGCGGGCCTCGTCGACCCGGCCGATCATCGCCAGGTCGTCCGCCATCCAGAACGAGCAGGCGAGGAACGCGCCCTCGTCGCCCGGCAGCCCGTCCACGCCCTCGTCCTCGCCGGAGGTCGGGTAGCGCAGGATGAAGCCGTCCGGGGTCGACAGCTCGCGCTGGATCGCCTCGATGGTGCCGATGACCCGCTTGTCGTCCGGCGGCAGGAAGCCCATCTGCGGGATCAGCAGCAGCGAGGCGTCCAGTTCCTTCGACCCGTAGGACTGGGTGAAGGTGTTGCGCTCCTTGTCGTATCCCCTCTCGCACACGTCCCGGTGGATGTCGTCGCGCAGCTCGCGCCACTTCTCCAGCGGGCCGTCCGCGTCACCGGACTCGATGAGCTTGATCGTGCGGTCCACCGCGACCCAGGCCATGACCTTGGAGTGCACGAAGTGGCGGCGCGGGCCGCGCACCTCCCAGATGCCCTCGTCCGGCTCGTCCCAGTGGTCCTCCAGGTAGCGGATCAGCTTCAGCTGGAGGAGGGAGGCGTAGTCGTTGCGGGCCAGGCCCGTCATGTGGGCCAGGTGCAGGGCCTCGGTGACCTCGCCGTACACGTCCAGCTGGAGCTGGTGGGCGGCGCCGTTGCCGACCCGGACGGGCGCGGAGTTCTCGTACCCGGGCAGCCACTCCAGCTCGGCCTCGCCCAGCTCCCGCTCACCGGCGATGCCGTACATGATCTGCAGGTTCTCCGGATCGCCGGCCACGGCGCGCAACAGCCACTCGCGCCAGGCGCGGGCCTCGTCGCGGTAGCCGGTGCGCAGCAGCGAGGAGAGCGTGATGGCCGCGTCGCGCAGCCAGGTGTAGCGGTAGTCCCAGTTGCGGACGCCGCCGATGTGCTCCGGGAGGGATGTCGTCGGGGCCGCGACGATGCCGCCGGTGGGGGCGTACGTCAGGGCCTTCAGCGTGATCAGGGAGCGGATCACGGCCTCGCGGTACGGGCCGTGGTACGTGCACTGCTCCACCCAGTCGCGCCAGAACTCCTCGGTCGCCCGCAGCGACGGCTCGGGTTCCGGCAGCGGCGGGGGCTGCTTGTGCGAGGGCTCCCAGGAGATCGTGAACGCGATCCGGTCGCCCGGCGTCACGGTGAAGTCGGCGTAGGTGGTCAGCGCCTTGCCGTAGGTCTCGCACTCGGTGTCGAACCACACCGAGTCCGGCCCGGCGACGGCCACCGTGCGTCCCTCGTGCTTGTGCACCCAGGGCACCACCCGGCCGTACGAGAACCGCATGCGCAGCGCCGAGCGCATCGGCACCCGGCCGCTGACGCCCTCCACGATCCGGATCAGCTGCGGGGCGCCGTCACGCGGCGGCATGAAGTCCGTCACACGGACCGTGCCGCGCGGGGTGTCCCACTCGGATTCCAGGATCAGCGAGTCGCCGCGGTACCGGCGCCGGGAGGCCGTGGGCGGCTCGGCGTCGGCCGCGTGCGCGGGACCCAGTCTCCAGAAGCCGTGCTCCTCGGTGCCGAGCAGTCCCGCGAAGACGGCGTGGGAGTCGAAGCGGGGCAGGCACAGCCAATCGACCGTGCCGTCCCGGCAGACCAGCGCGGCGGTCTGCATGTCTCCGATGAGTGCGTAGTCTTCGATGCGCCCGGCCACGTGCAACTCCAGTCGAACGGCCACGTCGTCGCCCCCCGAGGGGCGGTCGCTGTGCGGTGTGCGGTCAAGGGACCCAAGGGATCGACAAAGGAACCATGTTTCCAGAGTGATCCAAGGGACGGTGTCATGCGATGTCGCTCAACGATCCTCAACGCATATGAGGCGATCGTTGCTCAACCAACTGACGAGCTCTCATGATTACCGGAGACGGTCGGGGGTGGTGCCGTCGCGCCGGCCGCGCTCGGCAGCGAGTGTCCGAAGAGGATACGACGCACCGGAGGGCTCCGCGTGCCGCTCCAGGCAACACGAGTGAGCCGAACGGGTGAGCCAATGGTGAAGACCGACCGGGATGCGCCGACGATCGTACGAGGTCCGTGTCGGCCCGTGCGCGGAGCGTGGCCGGAAGCGATCGTGTCGTGTCGCTGATACCCTGGTAGCCCGTGGACCGGTGGGCGCCCCGACACAAGAGGGACCCCCGAACCGCAGCGAAGGCACCCCCGACGGATGAGCTCGGGCGGCGGCCGACCCGCACACCGAACCGCGACCACGGGAGCCCCCTCTTGGCCATGCCGCCCGCTGCTTTTCGAAACACGACGACAAAGCACATCTTCGTCACCGGGGGTGTCGCCTCCTCGCTCGGCAAGGGTCTGACCGCCTCCAGCCTCGGCATGCTGCTCAAGGCCCGTGGCCTGCGCGTCGTGATGCAGAAGCTCGACCCCTACCTGAACGTCGACCCCGGCACGATGAACCCCTTCCAGCACGGTGAGGTGTTCGTCACCAACGACGGCGCCGAGACCGACCTGGACATCGGCCACTACGAGCGCTTCCTCGACCGTGACCTGGACGGCTCGGCCAACGTCACCACCGGCCAGGTCTACAACACGGTCATCGCCAAGGAGCGGCGCGGCGAGTACCTGGGCGACACCGTCCAGGTCATCCCGCACATCACCAACGAGATCAAGCACCGCATCCGGCGCATGGCCTCCGACGAGGTCGACGTCGTCATCACGGAGGTCGGCGGGACGGTCGGCGACATCGAGTCGCTGCCGTTCCTGGAGACCGTCCGCCAGGTCCGCCACGAGGTCGGCCGTGACAACGTCTTCGTCGTCCACATCTCGCTCCTGCCGTACATCGGGCCTTCGGGAGAGCTGAAGACGAAGCCGACGCAGCACTCGGTTGCGGCGCTGCGCAACATCGGTATCCAGCCAGATGCGATCGTGCTGCGCTGCGACCGCGAGGTGCCCGCCGCGATCAAGCGCAAGATCTCCCTGATGTGCGACGTCGACGAGGCGGCCGTGGTCGCGTGCCCCGACGCCCGCTCGATCTACGACATCCCCAAGACCGTGCACGGCGAGGGCCTGGACGCCTATGTGGTCCGCAAGCTGGACCTGCCGTTCCGCGACGTGGACTGGACGACCTGGGACGACCTGCTCGACCGCGTCCACAACCCGCTGCACGAGATCAACCTGGCGCTGGTCGGCAAGTACATCGACCTGCCCGACGCCTACCTCTCGGTCACCGAGGCGCTGCGCGCGGGCGGCTTCGCCAACAAGGCCCGGGTGAAGATCAAGTGGGTCACCTCGGACGACTGCAAGACCCCGGCCGGCGCCGCGGCCCAGCTCGCCGACGTCGACGCCATCTGCATCCCCGGCGGCTTCGGCGACCGGGGCGTCTCCGGCAAGGTCGGCGCCATCCGGTACGCCCGCGAGAACAGGATCCCGCTGCTCGGCCTCTGCCTGGGCCTGCAGTGCATCGTGATCGAGGCCGCCCGCAACCTGGCCGACATCCCGGACGCCAACTCCACCGAGTTCGACTCCGGCACTGCGCACCCGGTCATCTCCACCATGGCCGAGCAGCTCGACATCGTCGCCGGTGAGGGCGACATGGGCGGCACGATGCGGCTGGGCATGTACCCGGCCAAGCTCGCCGAGGGGTCGATCGTGCGCGAGGTGTACGACGGCAAGGAGTACGTCGAGGAGCGCCACCGCCACCGCTACGAGGTGAACAACGCCTACCGCGCGGAACTGGAGAAGAAGGCCGGTCTGCAGTTCACCGGGACCTCGCCCGACGGCAAGCTCGTCGAGTACGTCGAGTACCCGCGCGAGGTCCACCCCTACCTGGTCGCGACCCAGGCGCACCCCGAGCTGCGCTCCCGTCCGACCCGCCCGCACCCGCTGTTCGCGGGGCTGGTGAAGGCCGCCGTGGAGCGGAAGACCGGCAAGTAAAGCCGAGCGGCGCGAGAGCTGTACGGTGACCGGGGTGCGCGTCTTTCGGGACGTGTGCCCCGGTTTCTTTTTGCATGTGTGGGAGGACGAGTCGACATGACGATCAAGGACACCGCCGAGGAGTGGGAGATCCGGGCGAGCGAGACGCCGTTCGTCGGCAAGAAGACCTCCGTGCGCACGGACGACGTGGTGATGCCCGACGGGTCGGTCGTCCGCCGCGACTACCAGGTGCACCCCGGGTCCGTCGCCGTCCTCGCCGTCGACGACCAGGACCGGGTCCTCGTCATCCGGCAGTACCGGCACCCGGTCCGCGAGAAGCTGTGGGAGATCCCGGCCGGGCTGCTCGACGTGCCCGGCGAGAACCCGCTGCACGCCGCCCAGCGCGAGCTGTACGAGGAGGCGCACGTCAAGGCGGAGGAGTGGCGGGTCCTCACCGACGTCTACACCACGCCCGGCGGCTGCGACGAGGCCGTGCGGATCTTCCTGGCCCGGGACCTCTCCGAGGCCGAGGGGCGGCGGTTCGAGGTGGAGGACGAGGAGGCCGACATGGAGTTGGCCCGGGTGCCGCTGGACGAGCTGGTGCGGGGGGTGCTCGCGGGGGAGCTGCACAACAACTGCCTCGTGGTGGGGGTGCTTTCGCTGGTGGCCGCGCGCGGTGCGGGCGGGGTGGAGTCGCTGCGGGCGGCCGAGGCGCCGTGGCCCGCACGGCCCTTCGAGATCTAGGTGGCCGGGGCGTGGGTGAGCTGCGGGTCCGTCGTGGCTTGTCGGGCAGTTCCCCGCGCCCCTGAAAGCCTGGGGCCCGACTCCTCCCCATCACTCCGACCGCTGCCAGTCGTACGATCTGCTGATCCGATCGAGCGATCTCACCGCCCCGCTCCGCCCTGATCGTCGCAGAGCGTGAACTAGGCTCGGGAAACGCCCGAACCGGAGTCCCGGCGGGCTTGCGCGTGCGGTGGGACGGGAGTGTGGCCCGTGGCGGATCAGGCGGTGGATCTCGGGGATGCCCGGGTGTCCGGAACGGGGCGGCCCCCGGCTGTCGAGGCCGCCCTCACGGAGAGTCAGTTCCTGGGCCGTACGCGAGAGTTGAAGGAACTGCGGGCCGACATCGACCGGGCCGGGCTCAACACACTGGCGGGCCGCAAGGCGCCCCACGCGCGCGTGCTGCTCATCGCCGGCCGGCCCGGCTTCGGCCGCACCGCGCTCGCCGAGGAACTCGTCCGGCAAGTTACCGACGGTTACCCCGATGGGGTGCTGCGGACCCGCCTCACCGAACCCGACGGCACCCGGATCCCGGTCGAGCGCGCGGCGCGGGAACTGCTCGGCGGGCTCGGGCTCCCGGCGCCGGCCGGTGCCGACGAGGACGACCTCAGCGAGGCGCTGCGCGCGGCGCTGGCCGACCGCCGGGTGGTGCTCCTGCTGGACGACGCGGCCGACGCCGAGCAGGTCGACGCGCTGCTGCCGGACACCCCGGACTCCCTGGTCGTCGCGGTCTCCGGCGGGCCGCTGACGGGCATCTCCGACGTCCGCCCCTGCACCCTGGGCGGGCTGGACACCAAGTCCGCCGTGGAGCTGCTGGAACGCTTCAGCGGCTCGGTGCGCATCACCGTGGACCCGCGCTCCGCCGAGGGGCTCGCCGAGGTGTGCGGGGCCCAGCCCGCCGCGCTGCGGCTCGCCGGGGGCTGGCTGGCCGCCCGGCCCTCCGTCGCCGTCTCCGATCTGGCCAAACAGCTGCGCACCGACGAGGACGACAGCCCGCCGCACACCAAGATCTTCAAGCTGTCGTACGCCTCGCTGCCGACCACCGCCGCCCGGATACTGCCGCTGCTCGCCCTGGCCCCCGCCGGCCTCGTCGACCCGCACATCGCCTCCGGTCTCGCCGGCTGCTCGGTCGGCACGGCCCGGGGCGCCCTGGACGACTTCGTGGCCCTGGGCTTCCTGCGCGAGGTCGACTCGCCGCTGCCGCAGTACGAGGTCCCCGGCTGTCTCCAGCCGCTCCTGCGGTCCCTCGTGGAGAGCCAGGCGCGGCCGGGGGAACTGCAGCTGGCCCGGGCGCGGATGCTGGAGCGGACCGTGCGGCTGCTGCAGTCCTGCCGGGCCATCACCGAGACCGACAGCCCGCTGGCCCGCGAGAAGCTCCTCGCGATGCCCAAGGAACTGCGGTTCCCGACGCCCCGGGCCGCCGAGGAGTGGCTGCGCGTGCGCCGGCCCGCGCTGCTGGCCGCGGCCCGGCTCGCGGTCGCCGACGGCGAGCTGGACACCCTTGCCCGTCGCCTGATGTCGCAGCTGGTCAGAGCCCTGGTGGCGCACTTCGGCACGCAGGCCGCCGCCCCGGACCTGTACGACCTGCACGGGCTCGTCCTCGATGTCGCCGAGCGCCGCGAGCTGCCCCGCGAGCAGGCGGCCGCCCTGTTGAACCTGGGCGACCTGGACGCCCGGACCGGCCGTACGACGGCGGCGCTGGCCCGCTACCGGGCCGCGCTCGACGCCGGACGGCGGGCGAACGACCCGTACGCCACCGGCCGCGCGATGGAATCCGTGGGCGCCGCCCATCAGGAGCTGGAGGACTACGAGCGGGCCGCCGACTGGTACGGCAGGGCGCTGGCCCAGCGGCTGGCCCGGGACGAGCGCGAGGACGCCACCCGGCTGTACGGCCGGATCGCAGCCACGCACACCTACGCGGGCCGGTACGGCGAGGCGCTGCGCAACTGGAGCTCGGCGCTCACCGGCCACCGCCGGCTCGGCGATGTGGGCGGCCAGGCGCGGGTGTTGAGCGAGATGGCGCGGGTCCAGGAGTACGCCGGGCGGCCCGAGGAGGCGCTGAGGACCTGCCAGGAGGCCGCAGAGTGGGCGCGGCGCGCCGACGACGTCCGGTTGCAGGCCGCGATCCAACTGCGGATCGCCGACACCCTGGAGCGGCTCGGCGACCCCGCCGCGGCCCGGCTGCACCGGGCGGCCGCCGAGCGGCTGCTCGGCGACGAGGCCCCGGACCCCGAAACCGGCGAGATCGAGCCGGAACAGGGTGCTAACACCTGCGAAATCCGTAGTGCATCCGCGAAAGATTGATGCATTGAAAGGCTAGACAGCGGGGACACCTTCATTAGACTGGCTGCACCGCCGGTTCTCCTGCGGTGTCTCCCGGTGCGCTCAGATGCGTACGGGTATGTCCTGCATTGCGTGTACATGTTTCCGCCTGTGCGTGCGAGCCCCACACCCCTCCGAGCCAAGGACCGTGATCGACGTGAAGGTCGGCATCCCCCGCGAGGTCAAGAACAACGAGTTCCGGGTGGCGATCACCCCCGCCGGCGTGCACGAGCTCGTGCGCCACGGGCACCAGGTCGTCATCGAGCAGGGCGCCGGAGTCGGCTCGTCGATCCCGGACGCCGAGTACGTCGCCGCCGGTGCCGAGATCCTGGCCACGGCCGACGAGGTGTGGGCCGCGGCCGACCTGCTGCTCAAGGTCAAGGAGCCCATCGCCGAGGAGTACCACCGCCTCCGCAAGGACCAGACGCTCTTCACCTACCTGCACCTGGCCGCCTCCAAGGAGTGCACGGACGCCCTCGTCGAGTCGGGCACGACCGCGATCGCGTACGAGACCGTCGAGCTGCCGAACCGCGCGCTCCCCCTGCTCGCGCCGATGTCCGAGGTCGCGGGCCGGCTCGCCCCCCAGGTCGGCGCGTACCACCTGATGCGGGCCAACGGCGGGCGCGGCGTGCTGCCCGGCGGTGTGCCGGGGGTGCTGGCCGGGCGGGCCGTCGTCATCGGCGGTGGTGTGTCGGGCTGGAACGCGGCGCAGATCGCCATCGGCATGGGCTTCCACGTGACCCTGCTCGACAAGGACATCAACAAGCTCAAGGAGGCCGACAAGGTCTTCGGCACCAAGATCCAGACCGTCGTCTCCAACGCCTTCGAGCTGGAGAAGGCCTGCCTGGAGGCCGACCTCGTCGTCGGCGCCGTCCTCATCCCGGGAGCCAAGGCCCCGAAGCTGGTCACCAACGAGCTGGTGTCGCGGATGAAGCCGGGAAGTGTCCTTGTCGACATCGCGATCGACCAGGGCGGCTGCTTCGAGGACTCCCGGCCCACCACCCACGCCGAGCCGACCTTCCCGGTCCACGAGTCGGTCTTCTACTGCGTCGCCAACATGCCCGGCGCGGTGCCCAACACCTCCACCTACGCGCTGACCAACGCCACGCTCCCGTACATCGTGGAACTCGCCGACCACGGCTGGGCCGAGGCCGCGCGCCGCGACCCGGCGCTGGCCAGGGGGCTCAACACCCATGACGGCAGGGTCGTTTACCGCGAGGTGGCCGAAGCGCACGGCCTGGAGCACGTCGAGCTGGCGTCGCTGCTCGGCTGATCCGCCGACGCGGGGACCTCGTCCGCGGTGCGTCGACGGCCCGCTGACCGGCTGCTTCAAGTCACCTTTCGGTAAAAGGCGATACGTCAACACAGGTCGTCAACAGCGTCGTCCCGGCCGGATCTTGCCCGACAAGGTCCGGCCGGATGTGTGTATGGTCACTTTGCGACACTCGCGCAACTGGCCTCGAACGTAACCGTTCGGTTGTTTCGCGCACCGGTGAATCCTGCCGTGCGACGGCCCTACGCCCTTGACAGCCGCATGTTTCATTGCCGACACATCGGGCCGGGTCCGGCGGATTGTGTTGCTGCGGACCGCCGACACGCCATAGAGTCGCCAGCTGTCGGCATGGTGCCACGCTGACCTATCTAGAAGTTTCCTGGTCACCAAGGAGGTAAGACGACTTGTGAATGAGTCGACATTTACTCCCGGGGGTGGTCAACCAGGAATGCCTGCGCCGGTCTCGGGTCCCACGGGGTTCGCGGCTGTCGGCTCGGTCGCTGTCCGCACCTTCGCGGCCCACCAGAGTCCGCAGGCAACTCCGACAGCACTCCAGAGCATGGATGGCCAACACGTGAACGCCATGGCCGGCGACGGAAGTGGCGGGGTCCACAACCACTTCGCCGACTACGACGAGCTGCCCGACGGGCACTTCTACGACCCCGACGCCGAGTACGAGCCCGATCCGGAGTACGCGGCCACGCTCGCGCCCGACGCGGCCCGTCAGCGCCGCGAGCGCATCGGTCCCACCGGTCGCCCGCTGCCCTACTTCCCGATCCCGGGCCCGCTGACCGACCACGGTCCCGCGAAGATCATCGCGATGTGCAACCAGAAGGGCGGCGTCGGCAAGACGACGTCGACCATCAACCTGGGTGCCGCGCTCGCGGAGTACGGCCGCCGGGTCCTGCTCGTCGACTTCGACCCGCAGGGCGCCCTCTCGGTCGGCCTCGGGGTGAACCCGATGGAGCTCGACCTCACGGTCTACAACCTGCTCATGGAGCGGGGCATGTCGGCCGACGAGGTCCTGCTGAAGACCGCCGTCCCCAACATGGACCTGCTGCCGAGCAACATCGACCTGTCTGCGGCCGAGGTCCAGCTCGTCTCCGAGGTCGCGCGCGAGTCGACGCTGCAGCGCGCCCTGAAGCCGCTCATGGCCGACTACGACTACATCGTGATCGACTGTCAGCCCTCGCTCGGTCTGCTCACGGTCAACGCCCTGACCGCCGCGCACAAGGTGATAGTGCCACTGGAGTGCGAGTTCTTCGCTCTGCGCGGTGTCGCCCTGCTGACGGAGACCATCGAGAAGGTCCAGGAGCGGCTCAACCCCGAGCTGGAGCTCGACGGCATCCTCGCCACGATGTACGACTCACGCACCGTGCACAGCCGTGAGGTCCTCGCGCGCGTCGTCGAGGCGTTCGACGACCACGTCTACCACACGGTCATCGGGCGCACGGTCCGCTTCCCGGAGACCACGGTCGCCGGTGAGCCGATCACCACGTACGCCTCCAACTCCGTCGGCGCCGCCGCCTACCGCCAGCTCGCCAGGGAGGTGCTCGCCCGGTGTCACGCCGAGTGAGTCTGCCGGGGGCCGACGAACTCTTCCGTACGACAGGGGGAATGGCGCTGCAGCCGTCCACTCCCCGGCGGGGGCCAGGCGGAGAAGCACGTGTGCCCGCTCCCGCCGGGGAGAGCGACGGGGCCGCCGGCGCCGAGGACGCGCCGCCGTCCGTGCCCGTGCAGGGCGGTGACGGCGAGGGGTCCGAGCATGTGGCCGCGGACGCCGAGTCCGACGGTGAGCAGCCGCGCAGCCGTGCCGCCGCGGCGGGGGCCGAGCGGGCCGCCGCCGGACGGGGGCCGAAGCCGCAGGAAGGTTCTGCCGCCGCTCCCCGTAAGCGGGGGCGGGCCTCCGGGCGCCGGCCCAGCGGGCGGGAGCGGCACGACGAGAAGATCACCGTGTACGTCTCCGCCGAGGAGCTCATGGACCTCGAACACGCGCGGCTGGTGCTGCGCGGGGAGCACGGGCTGGCCGTCGACCGGGGGCGGATCGTGCGCGAGGCCGTCGCCGTGGTGCTGGCGGATCTGGAGTCCCGTGGGGACGCGAGCATCCTCGTACGACGGCTGCGGGGGCGGTAGAGGTAGCCTGCGGGGGCTATGACCTCGTACGACTCCTCTGGCCCGGCTTCCGGTGGTTCCGGTGGTCGTCGGCGTGCGCTGGGGAGGGGGGCGCTGGCTCCGCCCTCGGCTCCGCCGGGTGAGCCGGTTTCGGGTGAGTCTTCGGCCGAGGAGCGTACGGCGGCCGAGGCCGGTGGGGCGTCGTGCCCACCCGCTCCGCTCCGCGGAACGCCTGCCCGCAACGCGAGCGGGAGTGACGAGACGCCGCCTGCCGCGGTCCCTGCCGAAGCCGAAGCCGAAGCCGAAGGGGTTTCCTCCGGTGTCGCGGTCGAAGGGGCCGATGCGGACGGCGGCGGGGTCTTCAAGGTCCGGCTGGCCAACTTCGAGGGGCCGTTCGATCTGCTGCTTCAGTTGATCTCGAAGCACAAGATGGACGTCACCGAGGTGGCGCTGTCCAGGGTCACCGACGAGTTCATGGCGCACATCCGGGCCATGGGGCCGGACTGGGACCTCGACGAGACGACCGAGTTCCTCGTCGTGGCCGCGACGCTGCTGGATCTGAAGGCCGCGCGGCTGCTGCCCGCCGCCGAGGTCGAGGACGAGGCCGACCTCGCCCTCCTCGAAGCCCGGGACCTGCTGTTCGCCCGGCTGCTCCAGTACCGCGCGTACAAACAGGTCGCGGACATCTTCAACCGGCGCCTGGACGAGGAGGCCCGCCGCTACCCCCGCACCGTCGGCCTGGAGCCGCACCACGCCGAGCTGCTGCCCGAGGTGGTCATCAGCATCGGGGCGGAAGGATTCGCCAGGCTCGCCGTGAAGGCGATGCAGCCGAAGCCGAAGCCGCAGGTGTACGTCGACCACATCCACGCGCCGCTGGTGAGTGTGCAGGAGCAGGCCGGGATCGTGGTCGCGCGGCTGCGGGAGCTGGGGGAGGCGTCCTTCCGCGTGCTCGTCGAGGACACCGACGACACCCTCACCGTCGTCGCCCGCTTCCTCGCGCTGCTGGAGCTGTATCGGGAGAAGGCCGTGGCGCTGGACCAGGAGACCGCCCTCGGGGACCTCCTCGTGCGCTGGACCGGCGGGGACGGGGACGCCGAGCCCGTGGTCACGGACGAGTTCGACCGGCCGCCCGAACCGCCGAAGGAGGAGACGAAGGCATGAGCGAGAAGACGAGGGAGGGGGCGAGGGCGGGGACGGCCGAGGACCCGACCGGGGCGCCCGCGGGGTCGCGCGGCGTCGCCGGCCTCGACCTCAAGCCCGCCCTGGAGGCCGTCCTCATGGTCGTGGACGAACCCGCGACGGCGGACCATCTGAGCAAGATCCTGGAGCGGCCGAAGCGGCAGATCTCCAAGGCGCTGCGGGAGCTGGCCGACGAGTACGCGGCACAGGGGCGCGGCTTCGAGCTGCGGCTGATCGCCGGGGGCTGGCGCTTCTACACCCGGCCCGAGTACGCCGCCGCCGTCGAACGGTTCGTGCTCGACGGGCAGCAGGCCCGGCTGACCCAGGCCGCGCTGGAGACGCTGGCCGTGGTCGCGTACCGGCAGCCGGTGAGCCGCAGCAGGGTCTCGGCCGTACGAGGGGTCAACTGCGACGGGGTCATGCGCACCCTGCTCCAGCGGGGCCTGGTCGAGGAGGCGGGCGCGGAACCCGAAACAGGTGCGATCCTGTACAGGACGACGAACTACTTCCTGGAGCGGATGGGCCTGCGCGGTCTGGACGAACTCCCGGAACTCGCGCCCTTCCTCCCGGAGGCGGAGGCGATCGAGGCCGAGACCCAGGAAGCCGTACCGTCGTTCGATCCGGATGCTCCGGATTCCGAGGACACAGACGACAAGACGGAACTTTGATGCGAAGCAGCAGCGGCAGGAACAGCAGCGGAAACAACGGCGGGAGCCGTGGTGGCAACAGCGGCGGCCGCGGCGGGAGCGGTGGTGGCCGCGGCGGGAGCGGCGGTGGCCGTGGCGGGAGCGGCGGTGGCCGTGGCAACTACCGAGGTGCGGGGAACGACCGCGACGACAGCCAGGGCGGCCGGCCGAAGAAGCCCCGCCCCGAGGAGCGCCGTTACGACGTGGGCCCCGGCGGCTCCCCGGACGGTCCCAAGTCCGGGCGCGGCGCCTCGGCGCGCGGTGGGTCCAAGGGCGGTCCGAAGCAGTCCCAGCAGCAGCGCGGGCGGTGGGCCCCGGCGACCTCGCGCGAGTACGACGCGCGGGCCGAGGAGCGCAACCGCGAGCGCTACGCGGGCAAGAAGGACGTCAAGCTGCCCAAGACCTTCCCGGGCGCCGAGCAGGAGGGCGAGCGGCTGCAGAAGATCCTCGCGCGCGCGGGCTACGGCTCGCGGCGGGCCTGCGAGGAGCTGATCGAGCAGGCGCGGGTCGAGGTCAACGGCGAGATCGTGCTGGAGCAGGGCAAGCGCGTCGACCCGGAGAAGGACGAGGTCAGGGTCGACGGTCTGACCGTGGCCACGCAGTCGTACCAGTTCTTCGCGCTGAACAAGCCGGCCGGCGTCGTCTCCACGATGGAGGACAACGAGGGCCGGCAGTGCCTCGGTGACTATGTGACCAACCGCGAGACGCGGCTGTTCCACGTCGGGCGGCTCGACACCGAGACCGAGGGTGTCATCCTGCTCACCAACCACGGTGAGCTGGCGCACCGGCTGACCCACCCCAAGTACGGCGTGAAGAAGGTCTATCTCGCGCACATCGTGGGCCCGATCCCGCGTGACCTGGGCAAGCAGCTCAAGGACGGCATCCAGCTGGAGGACGGGTACGCGCGCGCGGACCACTTCCGGGTCGTCGAGCAGACCGGCAAGAACTACCTCGTCGAGGTGACCCTGCACGAGGGACGCAAGCACATCGTGCGCCGGATGCTGGCCGAGGCCGGCTTCCCGGTCGACAAGCTGGTGCGCGTCGCCTTCGGGCCGATCACCCTCGGCGACCAGAAGTCGGGCTGGCTGCGCCGTCTGTCGAACACCGAGGTCGGCATGCTGATGCAGGAGGTCGACCTCTAGGCCCCGGGTCCGTCAGGACGCCAGGTCCGTGCCGCCTCCGTGCGGCGCGAGCAAGCAGGAGCCGGTCCCGCGTTTGCCGTCGGGGCCGGCTCTTTGCCGTTCCCGGCGCCCCGCTTGTCGACGTTCTTGGCGTTCCTTTCCTCGTAAAGGGCTTGTGGCCCGGCCCTCGCGGTTTTATAGTCGTGATGACTATTAGTCATGGTGACCATTAAGGGGGCGATGGGCATGACCTCACCCGAGGGCTACGACAAGTACGCGTTCGAACCCTTCGCCGTCACCGTCGACCTGGCCGTCTTCACCGTCCGCGCGGGCACCCTCCAGGTGCTGCTCGTCGAGCGTGGCCAGGAGCCGTACGAGGGCCGTTGGGCGCTGCCCGGCGGGTTCGTGCTGCCGGACGAGTCCGCGGAGGAGGCCGCCTGGCGGGAACTCGCGGAGGAGACCGGCCTCAAGGACGACTCCGGACTCCACCTGGAACAGCTGCGGACCTACAGCGAACCCGGCAGGGACCCCCGGATGCGGATCGTCACCGTCGCGTTCGCCGCGCTGCTGCCGGACCCGCCCGTCCCGCACGGCGGAGGCGACGCCGCGCAGGCCCAGTGGCTGCGCTTCAACGCCATCGGGCCGCTCGCCTTCGACCACGACCGCATCCTCGCCGACGCCCACGAACGCGTCGGCGCCAAGCTCGAATACACCTGTCTCGCCACCTCCTTCTGCCCGCCCGAGTTCACCCTCGGCGAGCTCCAGCAGGTCTACGAGACCGTGTGGGGCACTCCGCTCGACCGGCCCAACTTCCGGCGCAAGGTGCTGGCCACGCCGGGCTTCGTCGAACAGGTGCCCGGTGCCGCCCGCCTGACCGGCGGCCGCGGCAAGCCCGCCGCGCTGTACCGCGCGGGTGGGGCCACCGCCCTGCACCCGCCGCTGCTGCGACCCACCACGGAAGGACGGCCCTGATGACCATGTCGCTCCGTACGAAGCGCTCCGCCACCGGCTCGCTGATCGGACTCGCCCTCGGCGACGCCCTCGGCTTCCCGACGGAGTTCAGCGACGTCGCCTCGATCCTCGCCAAGTGCGGCCCCTGGCGGAAGATGGGGCTGCCGAAGCCCGCGATCGTCACCGACGACACCCAGATGACGCTGGCGCTGGGGCACGGGCTGCGGGCCGCCATGGACCGGGGGTCGCTCGGCCCCGAGGCCCTGGTGCGGGCCGTCCGCAAGGAGTTCGTGGAGTGGTCCCGCTCCCCGGAGAACAACCGCGCCCCCGGCACCACCTGCCTGACCGCCTGCGACCTCCTCGCGGTCGAGCGCCACCCCTGGCAGTACGCCAGCCAGATCCACTCCAAGGGCTGCGGCGCCAACATGCGGGTCGCGCCGCTCGGCCTGATCGGCCCGCTGAGCGAGGAACAGCGCGCGGGCGCCGCCCAGTTGCAGGCCGCCCTCACCCACGGCCACCCCACCGCGCTCGCCGCCTCCGACCTCACCGCCCACGCGATACGGCTGCTCGCCCAGGGCGCCGAACCGATGGGCCTGGTCGGCCGGCTGCGCTCGTACGCCTACGAGAACCGCGGCCGGTACCACGCGCGCTGGCTCGGCGACCTGTGGACCTACAGCCAGGACCCCTCGCCCGAGCACTACATCGCCCGGGGCTGGGACGAGTGCCTGGAGGCCCTGGACCGGGTGCAGAGCGCCCTGCGGCTCCCCTCACCGGAGACGGACCCCTGCCTGGCCACGGGGGAGGGCTGGATCGCCGAGGAGGCACTCGCCACCGGGCTGCTGTGCTTCCTGCTCTTCGTCGACGAGCCCGTCACCGCGCTGCGCCGCGCCGCCTGCACCTCGGGCGACTCCGACTCCATCGCCTGCCTCGCCGGTGCCTTCGCGGGCGCCTACCACGGGCCGGACGCCTGGCCCGCCGAGTGGGCCGACCGGATCGAGTACCAGGGCGACCTCGTCTCGTTGGGAGCCCTCTGGGACGCTTGAGGGATGACCGACGCCCTGACCGACGCCCTCGACATCGACCTGGCACCGGTGGTCGCCGAACAGCCCGACCCGCTGCTCTTCGCGACCGTCTCCGGCGCCCACCTGTACGGCTTCCCGTCGCGTGACTCGGACGTGGACCTGCGCGGTGTGCACCTGCTGCCCACGGCCGAACTGGTCGGGCTGCGCGAGCCGGAGGAGACGCGGTCGCGGATGTGGGACCGGGACGGTGTCGAGATGGACCTCGTCACGCACGACCTGCGCAAGTTCGCCCGGCTGATGCTGCGCCGCAACGGCTATGTGCTGGAGCAGCTGCTCTCGCCGCTCGTCGTGCACACCGGTGAGGCGCACCGTGAACTGGTCGCGCTCGCCCCCGGGGTCCTCACCCGGCACCACGCCCACCACTACCGGGGATTCGCCATCACCCAGTGGCGGCTCTTCGAGAAGACCGGCGAACTCAAGCCGCTGCTCTACACGTTCCGGGTGCTGCTCACCGGCATCCACCTCATGCGCAGCGGCGAGGTGCGGGCCCATCTGCCCACCCTGGTGCCGCAGGTGGACGAGGCGCCCGGGTATCTGCCGGACCTCGTCGCGGCGAAGGCGGCCGTGGAGCACGGCAAGGCCGAGGTCGACCAGGAGCGCGTCGCGCGGGACGTGGAGCGGCTCCAGGAGGTGCTGGAGCGGGAGCAGGCGCTGTCAGCGCTCCCGGAGAACCCCTCCGCGTACGACGCTCTGCACGACTTCGTGGTCCGGGTCCGCCTCGACGGCGCGAAGGTCTGAGCCGGCCCCGCGATCCGGCCCGGCCCCGCGATCCGGCCCGGCCCCGCGATCCGGCCCGGCCCCGCGATCCGACGGTGCCGCGAGGTCCGGCCGGGCGCGCAGGGCCGACGTGTGCCGGGTGCGGACGAGGAAGTCCTCGACCCGGGCCCGGTCCGGCTCCGGCGGCAGCGGGCTGCGGTCCGCCGCCTCCTCGGCCTCCGTCGCCAGCCGGGCCATCCACGACTCGACCCGGGCCCACGCCACCTCGCCGCGCTTCACCGCCAGCAGGGGCTCGCGCTGGTCGCCCACGTCGACGGTGAGCGCGCCCGTGCGTAGCAGGTCGCGGCAGCTCATCAGCAGGCGCAGGAGGTGCATGGCGTGCTTCCAGCGCGGGGCGCCGTGCGTACGGACGTCCGCGTCGAGCTTCTTGCGCTGGCCGAGGGCGTAGAGCGCGAACGTCTCGTGGGCCTGCCGGGAGAGGAACGCCCCGCGCAGAGCGAGCAGTTCCCGGCCGGTGGCGTCGACGTGCTCCACCAAGGGGGAGTGCAGGCACTCCAGGATGTTCGGGTTGGCGCGCAGGGCCAGATTGCAGAAGCGCTCCAGCTCCCAGCTGAACTGTTCCTCCGCCGGGCCCTCCACGTGGGTCGGCGGCTTCTCGAAGCGCCAGAACAGCTCGGTGGGGGCCAGGAAGACCCCGCGCCGGTCCGTGTCGCTGTCGTCCGTCGCCAGACCGAAGGCCCGCGACCCCATCACACAGGAGTAGATCGTGTGGTCGCGGACCAGCGTGTGGTGGGGGTGCGGGGGCTGCATGCCCGGGAGCGTACGTGGTGCCTCAGGCCAGCCGAATCGAATTTCCCGAGACCTCGATCTTCTCCGCGGGCAGTGGCCGCGTGGCCGGGCCGCGCACCACCACGCCGTCGGTGATCGTGAACCTGCTGCCGTGGCAGGCGCAGTCGATCGTCTCGTCCGAGACGCTGCTGACGATGCAGCCCTGGTGGGTGCAGACCGCCGAGAAGGCCTTGAAGTCGCCCTCCTGCGGCTGCGTCACGACGACCCTCTGCTCCTCGAAGATCCTGCCGCCGCCCACCGGGATGTCGTCCGTCGAGGCCAGCTCCTCACCGGCGCCGCCCGTGTCGGCGTCCCCGGGCGAGGTCTGTTCCTGGGAGTCGCCGTCGTCGCCCCCGCCGCATCCCACCAGCAGCGCCGCCGTGCCCGCCGCGCCGGTCGTGAGCACCGTGCGCCGCGTCGAACCCATCGTCATGCCGTCACTCCGAACGTGCGGAAGAAGCCAACCCAGGAGAGAGTGCCACAAAACGCGCGATTCGTACGTCACGGGCGTCTCGGCAGGCGGGCGCCGCGTACCGGCCGGGGGCGGGCTGACTAGGCTGGTCGTGCAACGAGTCGGCGGGTGATCAGCGAGGAGCAGAGTCGTGGCGGTACGAGCGGTCCGGGGCGCCGTCCAACTCGAACGGGACGAGGCGGGGCACATGGACGAGCAGGTGGGCGAACTGCTCACCGCGGTCCTGGAGCGCAACGGGCTCGGTCCGGACGACCTGATCAGCATCTGGTTCACGGCCACCCCCGACCTGCACAGCGACTTCCCGGCCGCCGCGGCCCGCAAGCTCGGCACCGGCTTCGCCGACGTACCCCTGATCTGTGCGCAGGAGCTGGACATCGAGGGCGCCATGCCCCGGGTCGTACGGATCCTCGCGCACATCGAGTCCGACCTGCCGCGCTCCGAGATCGCCCATGTGTACCTGGGCGCCGCGGCCGCGCTCCGCAAGGACATCGCCCAGTGAGAACAGCACTCGTCATCGGCACCGGGCTGATCGGCACCTCCGCCGCCCTCGCCCTCGCGCAGCGCGGGGTGATCGTCCACCTCACCGACCACGACCCCGAGCAGGCCCGTACGGCGGCCGCGCTCGGCGCCGGCACCGACGAGGCGCCCGAGGGCCCGGTGGACCTCGCGATCGTCGCCGCTCCGCCCGCGCACGTGGCCGCGACCCTCGCCGACGCCATGGGCCGGGGGCTCGCGCGCGGCTACCTCGACGTGGCGTCCGTGAAGGGCGGCCCGCGCCGGGAACTGGAGGCGCTGGGCCTCGACCTCTCCTCCTACATCGGCACCCACCCCATGTCGGGCCGCGAGAAGTCGGGCCCGCTGGCCGCCACCGGCGACCTCTTCGAGGGCCGCCCCTGGGTGCTCACCCCGACCCGGGACACCGACACCGAGGTCCTCAACCTCGCCCTGGAGCTGGTCTCGCACTGCCGGGCCGTTCCGGTGGTCATGGACGCGGACGCCCACGACCGGGCCGTCGCCCTGGTCTCGCACATGCCGCACCTCGTCTCCAGCCTGGTCGCCGCGCGGCTGGAGCACGCCGAGGAGGCGGCCGTACGGCTGTGCGGGCAGGGCATCCGGGACGTGACCCGGATCGCGGCCTCCGACCCCGGTATGTGGATCGACATCCTCTCCGCCAACCCCGGCCCGGTCGCCGACCTCCTCGCCGACGTCTCCGCCGACCTCGACGAGACCGTCCAGGCCCTGCGCGCCCTCCAGGCCTCCGACGAGGCCAAGCGCCGCGAGGGCGTCACCGGTATCGAGGACGTCCTGCGCCGCGGCAACGCCGGCCAGATCCGCGTCCCCGGCAAGCACGGGTCCGCCCCGCGGAGCTACGAGGTGGTGGCGGTCCTGATCGACGACCAGCCGGGCCAGCTGGCCCGTATCTTCGCCGACGCGGGCGCCGCCGGCGTCAACATCGAGGACGTCCGCATCGAACACGCGACCGGGCAGCAGGCGGGCCTGGTGCAGCTGATGGTGGAGCCGAAGGCCGCGGTGGTGCTCACGGGGGCACTGCGGGAGCGGGGCTGGGCGATCCGGCAGTAGGAGGCAGGGGCCTCGCGCGAGCGGGGCCTGGGGCGTGCGTCCGGGCAGGGCCGGACGGGGTACGCACAGCCAGTACCCTTGTCCGGGGCCTCTTCCGTCCCGCCCCACCATCTCGGACCAGGAAAGGTGCTCCCCAGTGGAACGCGCCACAGTGATCGTTGCCATCGACGGCCCCTCCGGCACGGGCAAGTCGAGCACCTCGAAGGCCGTGGCCGCGCAGCTCGGGCTGAGCTATCTGGACACGGGCGCCCAGTACCGGGCGATCACATGGTGGATGGTCAACAACAACATCGACATAGAGGACCCCTCGGCGATCGCCGCCGTGGCGGGCAAGCCGGAGATCGTCTCGGGCACCGACCCGTCCGGGCCGACCATCACCGTCGACGGCACGGACGTCGCCGGCCCGATCCGCACCCAGGAGGTCACCTCCAAGGTCAGCGCCGTGAGCGCCGTCCCCGAGGTGCGGGCCCGGATCACCGAGCTGCAGCGCTCCATCGCGTCCGGCGCCGAGAACGGCATCGTCGTCGAGGGCCGGGACATCGGCACGACCGTCCTGCCGGACGCCGACCTGAAGATCTTCCTCACCGCCTCCCCGGAGGCCCGCGCCGCCCGCCGCAGCGGCGAGCTGAAGGGCTCCGACGTGCAGGCGACCCGTGAGGCGCTGCTCAAGCGGGACGCGGCCGACTCCAGCCGCAAGACCTCCCCGCTCGCCAAGGCGGACGACGCGGTCGAGGTGGACACCTCCGACCTCACCCTCCAGCAGGTCATCGAGTGCGTCGTCACCCTCGTCGAGGAGAAGCGGGCCGGGAAGTGAGCGAGGCAGCGGCGGACCGGCCGACCTCCGCCGGGACGACACCGGCCGGGACGACCTCGGTCGAGGCCCCTTCGGAGCTCGGCGCCGAGGTGGGCCGGCGTATCGGTGTCGGCCTGATGTACGGGCTGTGGAAGCCGCGCGTGCTGGGCGCCTGGCGGGTCCCCACGACCGGGCCGGTGATCCTCGCCGCCAACCACTCCCACCTCGTCGACGGCCCGATGGTCATCGGTGTCGCGCCCAGGCCCTCGCACTTCCTGGTCAAGAAGGAGGCGTTCGTCGGTCCGCTCGGCCCCTTCATGCGCGCCGTCGGCCATGTGCAGGTGGACCGTTCGACCGCCGACCGCACCGCCATCACCCAGGCACTCGCCGTCCTGGCGAACGGCGGAGTGCTGGGCATCTTCCCGGAGGGCACCCGGGGCGAGGGCGACTTCGCCTCGCTGCGCGCCGGGCTCTCCTACTTCGCCGTGCGCAGCGGAGCACCGATCGTCCCGGTCGCCGTACTGGGAAGCACCGACCGGCGCGGACGGTTGATCAAAGGGCTGCCCCCGCTGCGCTCGCGCGTCGACGTCGTCTTCGGCGACCCGTTCGAGGCGGGCGACGGCACCGGGCGGCGGACCCGCAAGGCACTCGACGAGGCGACCGTGCGCATCCAGAAGCAGCTCGGCGCCCACCTGGAGAACGCCCGGCGGCTCACCGGCCGCCGGTAAAACGCCGGGCGTCCGATCGGGCGCTGGGCGACACTGAGTAGTGGATCAGCCGGTCGTCAGGCCGGGTGCCCCACCGATCACCACGATGAACTACGAGGTACGGACTTCATGAACGACCAGTTTCCCTCCGAGCACGAGCACGGAGAGCTTGGCGACGCCGAGTACGCGGAGTTCATGGAGCTCGCCGCGGAAGAGGGCTTCGACGTCGAGGACGTCGAGGGCGCGATCGAGGAGGCGGGCCACGGCCCGCTGCCCGTCCTCGCCGTCGTCGGCCGCCCGAACGTGGGCAAGTCGACTCTCGTGAACCGCATCATCGGCCGCCGCGAGGCGGTCGTCGAGGACAAGCCCGGCGTCACCCGCGACCGCGTCACCTACGAGGCGGAGTGGGCGGGCCGCCGCTTCAAGGTCGTCGACACCGGCGGCTGGGAGCAGGACGTCCTCGGCATCGACGCCTCCGTCGCCGCCCAGGCCGAGTACGCCATCGAGGCCGCCGACGCCGTCGTGTTCGTCGTCGACGCCAAGGTCGGCGTCACCGACACCGACGAGGCCGTCGTACGACTGCTCCGCAAGGCCAACAAGCCCGTGGTGCTCTGCGCCAACAAGGTCGACGGCCCCAGCGGCGAGGCCGACGCGACCGCGCTGTGGTCCCTCGGCATCGGCGAGCCGCACCCGGTCTCCTCGCTGCACGGCCGTGGCACCGGCGACATGCTGGACGCCGTCCTGGAGGCCCTGCCGGAGGCGCCCGAGCAGAGCTTCGGCACGGCCGTCGGCGGCCCGCGCCGCATCGCCCTGATCGGCCGCCCGAACGTCGGCAAGTCCTCCCTCCTGAACAAGGTGGCGAACGAGGAGCGCGTCGTCGTCAACGAGATCGCGGGCACCACCCGTGACCCGGTCGACGAGCTGATCGAACTCGGCGGTGTCGTCTGGAAGTTCGTCGACACGGCCGGCATCCGCAAGCGCGTCCACCTCCAGCAGGGCGCCGACTACTACGCCTCGCTGCGCACCGCGGCCGCCGTGGAGAAGGCGGAGGTGGCGGTCATCCTCATCGACGCCTCCGAGTCCATCTCCGTGCAGGATCAGCGCATCGTGACGATGGCCGTCGAGGCGGGCCGTGCGATGGTCATCGCCTACAACAAGTGGGACACCCTCGACGAGGAGCGCCGCTACTACCTGGAGCGGGAGATCGAGACCGAGTTCGGTCAGGTCGCCTGGGCGCCCCGGGTCAATGTCTCGGCCCGCACCGGGCGGCACATGGAGAAGCTGGTCCCCGCGATCGAGACGGCCCTGGCCGGCTGGGAGACCCGTGTCCCGACGGGCCGGCTGAACGCCTTCCTCGGCGAACTGGTCGCCGCCCACCCGCACCCGATCCGGGGCGGCAAGCAGCCCCGCATCCTCTTCGGCACCCAGGCCGGCACCAAGCCCCCGCGCTTCGTCCTCTTCGCCTCCGGCTTCATCGAGGCGGGCTACCGCCGCTTCATCGAGCGCCGGCTGCGCGAGGAGTTCGGCTTCGAGGGCACCCCGATCCACATCTCGGTGCGGGTGCGCGAGAAGCGCGGCCGGAAGAAGTAGGCACGAGCGACACGAGGAGGCGGCCACCCGGACCTCGGGGTGGCCGCCTCCTCGTGTGCTGCGCTCCGCTTCAACGACCTCGGCGTGGACCCGGGGGCAGCGGGGACGGGATGTGGTGCATCCCGGTGTGCCCGGTGGGGATCCGCCCCACCGGCTGCCACACGGCCGTCGTCGTGGTCGTGTGACCGGGCTGGGTCTCGCGCTGGGTGGCGAGGTGTCCCGCCGCGTGCCGGGCGCCGTACGAGCCGGAGGTGTACGACCCGGTGGCGCGCTGTCCGCCGGAGCCGTGCGCCAGGCCGCCGAAACCCGTGAAGCCCAGCTCCTCCTCCCCGTGCCGGTCGCCCGGCAGGGTCCGGTAGGTCCTGACCCACTCCGCGTAGAGCGAGTCGTAGATGGGCGTGGCCGAGGGCCCGCCCGACGGATCCTGAGTCGGCCGCATGGACGGGATCGACTGATAGGACTGGCGGCGAGGAACGTCGTATGCGTGCACGTCTGTGCCAACGACCCCACGGGGGAAGAGATGCGCTCCCTCCACCATTCAGCCTCCGGGTCAGGTGAGCGCCCCGGAAGGGGCGCGGGGAACTGCGCGATCGACCACGATCGACCCGCGGCCGACTGACCAGCGAAAGTCCTACGGCGAGACTCCGAAGCGCACCCGAGGTGAAGCGATCAGGTGCCCGCCAGCGGCAGGGTCGCGGCCACCAACTTCCCGTTCGCCGCCGCCTTGTCGAGCGCGTCCCGCAGCAGGTCCTCCCGCGGCTGCCGCCCGATCGACCCCACGGGTGCCGCGAACATCAGCACCTGCTGGTGCTTGTTGGCGGCGGCCCGCCACGGGTCGGCGACCTGGAGCGCCTGATGGGCCTGCCACCACGCGACGGGCGACCCACCGGAGGTGCCCGGCTGCAGGATGGCGTGCAGCTGCCCCATGGCGAGCAGCACGGACCAGCCGTGCAGCACGGGGGGCACGGAGTCGATCTGGGGGAGCGGCATGAAGCCCTGCTCGATGAGCAGCGGCAGGAAGTCGTCGCCCGCGCCGGTCGTGCCCGGGCGCGCGATGGGGGCGGTCGGCTCGACGACCAGCGCCGGGTGCAGCTCCCCGCTGAGCAGGATCAGTCCGCTGGTGACACCGAGCACGGCCTGCTCGGGCGCGGCCTGGGCCTGGTTGTCGCCGGCGATGGAACGGGCGGCGCCCTGCAGCTGCTCCTCGGTGACCTGGACGACCTGGGAGGGCAGACAGGTGGCGTGGGCGAAGGCGAGCACGGCTGTCTCGTCGCCGACGAAGAGGACGGTGCTGGTGCGCTCCTGCTCGGAGTCGCCGGGGGTGCGGCACGACGTGCAGTCGTAGCCGCCGGGGGCGTTCTCTCCGGCGAGCAGCCGGTCGGCCTCTTCGTCGCCGATCTCGGCGCGTACCTCGTCGCTGACCTCGAGCATGCGCGGCACGGGTGGCTCCTCGGGATGCGGTGCGTGTCGGTGCCGGGTGGCGCCCGGCCCATGAGCACGGAGGTTCCGGCTCATGCAGAAGACAACGGGCGATCTGTGGCCGGAGTCACGCCCGAGGACGAACGGAAACGAACCAACCGCAGCGCAGGGTGAATCTCAGGGCGGAATCGGTTACTCCGCGCCAACTTCCCGAGGACCCGGCGAAGTTGATCCGGTGAAGTGGGTCACAGGCCGTCGAGGTCACCGGCCGACATATCAGGAAATCAGGGAATGAAATGGGTGGCCGGAATTAGTTGCTACTCCGGGTAACGGTGAACTGGCCTCGCACGACGAGCCCTTGCTTGCTGACCACCCGTCAACCTCCCTACATTCCCGGCCGTGTGCAACGAGCACCGCTCGGGTACGTCCGCCGGCCGCGCAGAGCCAGACAGCGCGCAGCACCACCTCCGGCGGACGGGGCGGAGCGCGACACCCGCGTCCGTGCGCGGGAAGCGCCCCGCTCGGGGGGACCCCGGGTCCGTGGAGAGGGATCTTCATGTCCGAATGTGCCGATACCACGCGCGGCAGCGCCCGGAAGACGCGTACGACGGCGGTTCTCGCCGGGGCGGCGCTGCTCGCCCCGCTCGGACTCCTGGCCGTCGCCGGCAGCGCCTCGGCGGCCGACAGCGGAGTGTGGGACCGCATCGCCAAGTGCGAGAGCGGCGGCAACTGGCACATCAACACCGGCAACGGCTACTACGGCGGCCTGCAGTTCGCCGCCTCCACCTGGCGTGCCTACGGCGGCACCGCCTACGCGGCCACCGCCGACCAGGCCTCCAAGGCCCAGCAGATCGCGATCGCCACCAAGGTCCAGCGCGCCCAGGGCTGGGGAGCGTGGCCCGTCTGTTCCGGACGTGCCGGGGCGTCCGGCGGCGCGCCCGCCGCGCCCTCCACCGGGACCGCCGGCCCGGCCACCTCCACCGGGGCCGGGAAGTCCGTCAGGTCGGCGCCCTCGAAGGCACCGTCGCGCTCCACGGGCCACCCGGACCGCAGCGCGTCGCGCGGCGACTACACCGTGCGGCAGGGCGACTCCCTGAGCGGTATCGCCGCCCGGCACGGCACCACCTGGCGGCAGGTCTACGCCGCCAACAAGGACGTGATCGGCGGCGACCCGAATCTGATCGTCCCGGGGCAGCGGCTCGATCTCTGACCTCCGGGCCCCGGCCCGCTCAGCCCCGTCCGCCGGCCGGTCGGGCGAGTTCGGTCGCCTCCCCGCCGAACGCCAGTGCCCCGCGCCTAAGTTCGTACGCGAGGACGCCCGGTACCCCGCTCACCGCCGGCGGCAGGCGCTGCTCGGCGAGGACCACACAGGCGTCGAGACCGCTCAGTAGCTCGTACGTACGGGCCGCGACCGCGGGCGACATGCCCTGGGTGGGTTCGTCGACGAGCACGACGCGCGCCCGGTCCGACAGGGCCCGGCAGAGGGCGAGCATGCGCTGCTCGCCGCCGGAGAGGGTGCCCGCTCGGCGGGGGAGCAGGGGTTCGAGCGCCGGATAGGCGTCCAGGGCGCGGGAGAGGCCGGGCCCGGCGAGTTCGAGGTTCTCGCGCACGGTGAGCGCGCCGAAGACGGCCCGTCGTTCCGGTACGAGGACCAGGCCCCGCCGGGCGCGCTCGTACGCGGGTGTCCCCGTGATGTCGGCCCCGTCCCACACCACGGCACCCCCGGAGAGGGCGACCGTGCCGGCGAGGGCCCGCAGCGCGGTCGTACGACCGGAGCCGTTGCGGCCCAGCAGCACGGTGAGGCCGGGGCCCGGGGCGGCGAGGGTGAGGCCGTGCAGGGCCTCCAGGGGGCCGTAGCGGACGCGGGCGCGGCGGAGGGAGACGACGGTCATCGTCCGGCCTCCGGGGCGAGGACGTGGCCGGCCGGGCCGGAGGTGACGATGCGGCCCGCCGCCATGACGTGGACGACGTCCGCGAGTTCCGCGACGAGGTCGAGGTCGTGCTCGACGACGAGCAGGGCCGTGCCGTCGTCGGCGAGGGCGCGCAGTACGCGGGCGAGGGCGGCCACTTCGGGCGAGTCGAGGCCGGCGGCCGGCTCGTCGAGCAGCAGCACGCGGGGGCTGCCGGCGAGCGCCCGCGCCAGCTCGACCCTCCGCAGGGTCCCGGTCGGCAGCCCGGCCGCCGGTGCCGTGCGCACCGCCCCGTCCAGCCCGAACAGCCGCAACGTCCGTTCCACGGCCCCGGGATCGGAGATCCGGCCCTGCTCGGCGCCGACGCGTACGTTGTCCGCCACGCTCAACGACGGGAAGACCGCCAGCTGCTGGAACGTCCGCCCGAGGCCGAGCCGGGTACGGGCGTGCGCGGGCAGCCGGGTGATGTCCCGCTCGCCGAGCCGCACCTGTCCGCTGTCCGGGCGCATGGTTCCGGCGAGGCAGTGGAAGAGGGTGCTCTTCCCGGCACCGTTGGGTCCGACGACCGCGCTGATCCGCCCCGGGAGGACATCGAGATCGACACCGTCGAGGGCGGCGAATCCGCCGTAGCGGACCCGGAGGCCGCGGGCTCGGAGGGAGGGGGCGGGAGGAGAGGAGGGAGGCGGGGCGGTGCCGGCGCGGCTTTCGGGCGGGCGGCTGGTGCTGGTGCCGGTGGCGGCGCCGACGTCGGCCGAGGCGGCGGCCGCGGCTTCGCCGCCGGCGGTGCGGGCATCGGTGTCGGCGGGAGGCGCGGGGGGCCGGTGGGTGCCGGCGTCGGGCCCGAGTGGCTGGTGCGGGGCCCGGGACGGCTCCCCGCCGTGCCCCGCAGCTCGTGCGCTGCCGGGACTCGCGCCCTGTCGCCCCCTCGCCGTCTCCCGCGTGCCCGTTCCGGCTCCGGCCGCCCCGCCGTCCGCCGTCGCGTGCCTGCCTGCCCCGACTCCCGCGGCTCGGGTCCTCACCGGCCCCCTCCGCCCCACCTCGGCCGGCGCGCCCGACCGCACCCGTTCCCGAGCGCGTACCCCCGCCGGGGTCAGCTCCCCACGAACCCCCGGTCGCAGTCGTGCGAATCCCCTCCGCACCGCCTCGTACGGGCCGCCGGGGAGCCGGCCGATCAGGACTGCCAGGGCGCCGACGACCGCCGTGGCCACACCGCCCTCGGTGCCCGCGTCCAGGCCCACCAGCAGGGCGGCCGCCGCGAGGGCGCCGAGGGAGCTGTCCGCGCCGAGGACGACGACCGCGGCGAACCACAGGAGGCTGCGGACGGGGTCGTAGGCGGCCGGGTCGAAGGCGCGCACGCCCATCGCGAGCATGCCGCCGCCGAGGGCGGCGAGGGCCGCGCCCGTGACGAACGCCGCGAGTTTCAGCGACGGGACGCGCACGCCCGCCGCCGACGCCCCGGGCTCGTGGTCGCGCACGGCGGCGAGCGCCCTGCCCGTGCGGCCCCGGCGCAGGGCGTGGGTGGCCAGGAGCGCCAGGCAGAGCAGGGCCAACTCGAGGACGTAGTACGCGCGGTCGCTCTCGAAGCCCGGGGGACGGGAGAGGTCGAGGCCCGAGGTCGCGTACGGCTGGGCGAAGACGAAGCGGCTGACGCCGACCCCCACGGCGAACGTGGCCAGCGCCGGCGCCAGGCCGTGGCGGCTGATCGCGGGCCAGCCGGTGAGCAGGCCGAGCGGGGCCACCAGGAGCACGGCGACCAGGAGGGCGGCCGGTGCGGGAAGGCCGGGGAGGAACGGGAAGCGCCCGGCTGTCAGGAGGGCCGTGAACAGGGCGCCCAGACCCGCGTAGGCCGCCTGGCCCAGGGAGATCTGCCCGCCTCGGCCCGTCACCACCACCAGGGAGAGCAGGACCACCCCCAGGGCCGGCACCTGTACGGCCGTGTGCAGGTCCTGGCCCGCGAAGCCCAGCGGGATCAGGAACAGCAGCAGGGCCACGATCCACGCGCCGCCGGGCGTGCGGACCCGCGCGGTCGCTGTGCGGGCCGGTGCGTCGCGGTCGCCCACACCGGGCAGGACCAGGGCCGCCACGAGGAGGGCGACCACGAAGAGGTTGGCGCCCACGGCCCGGAGCAGCGGCTCCGCCCAGCCCGCCGGATGGAAGCGGGTCAGCTGGCTCTGCGCGACCGCGACACCCAGCGCGACCAGCACGGCCACCGGAAGGCTCCGCATCCGGGCGGCGACCGCCACGGCCACCACCTCCATCACCAGCAGCGGCATGCCGTACGGGTCGAGGCGTACGTAGGGGGCGAGCAGAACCCCCGTCAGACCCGCCGTGAAGGAGCCGAACGCCCAGCCCGCGGCGGCGACCCGGTCCGCGTCGATGCCGCCGAGCACGGCGAGGGAGCGGTCGTCGACGACGGCGCGCAGCTCCCGGCCGAAGCGCGTCCGGCGGGTGACCGCGCCGACGGCCGCCGCGAGGGCGAGGGCCATCGCCAGCTGGCCCCACGGATCGGCGGCGAGCAGGGTCGGGGCGTCGTCCCGCGGGCCCTGCCCCCACAGCAGCGCGGTCCCGCCGACGAGGAGGACGAAGACGCCGATGGAGGCGACGAGGGACTGTGCCGGGTCACCGCCGAGCACGGCGAGCGGGCGGAAGACGAAACGTTCCAGGACCAGGCCGATCGAGGGCGCCACGACCAGCAGGGTCACCAACGCCCCCGGCCAGAGGGGCCATCCCCATTCCACGGTGAACTGGCGCAGCAGATACGCGCACACCACGGCGATCGCCCCGTGCGCGAAGTTGAGCACACCGGTCGCCCGGTAGGTCACGATCAGGCCGATCCCGGTGAGGGCCGCCGCGCTGCCGACCGACAGCCCGGCCAGCGTGAGGTCGTACGTCAGCGACGCCATCAGCCCTCCGCGGAGTCGCCCCGGGAGGGTGCCTCGCAGATCGGGCACGGTCGCAGCGCGCCGCTCGTCAGCACGCGGGAGTCGGCCGGCACCGCTTCCGCCTTCCCCGCCACCAGTGGGCAGTCGGCGCGGTGCCAGAGGGTGCCGCCGGGCACCATCAGCAGGGTGCCGCTGGTGGCGAGAGGGCCGCCCGGCGCCTGCGGGGAGGTGTCGTCGTCGCCGGGTTCCGCGGCGACCAGGAGGCCGTACAACTCCTCGACCCGTGCGGCGGCCAGGACGTTCCCGCCGTGGGCGAGGAGGACCGCGCCCGCGACGATCAGCGCGGCGCCGGGGACCGTGCAGGAGGCCAGATAGGGGAGCTGGCGTGCGGCGAAGCGCTCGCCGGAGACGCCGTACCAGCCGACGACGCACAGCACCGCGCCGCCGGCGAGCGCGGCCCAGCCCGCCCAGCCGGCCCAGAGGACGGGGCGCGCGGTGCGCGGTCGGGCTGTCCGCATCCGGGGCATCCGGGACTCCCCACACGTCGTGTGTCTGTCCATCACAGCCGATGGCTTGCACTATGCCTTCTGCAAGCTGACCCTGAAAGAACCGGGCGCATGCCGTCCGGACCGACACCCGGTGGTGAGCCAGATGGTTCTCGGGAGCGACCTCAGGCGGGCGAACGGACGCGGGTCCGGGGCGGCGGGACGGGGAACGGCCCTGACGGCCGCCCTGATCCTGCTCCTCGCCCCGGCCCTCGCGGCGTGCAGCGACGACAGCGGTGGCGGCGGTGACAGCCCTCCGCCCACACCCTCCGTGGAGCGGACGACGAGCGAACCCGCCGAGGAGACCGTGTCCGCGAGCGCGCCCGCGGACACGGCGGCGGCCGAGCAGGAGATCAAGAAGAACTGGAAGGCGTTCTTCGACCCGGCCACCTCCACGAAGGAGAAACAGGCCGTGCTGGAGAACGGCGACGAGATGGGCCCCGTCCTCGCGGCGTTCAGCGGGGACGAGCGCGGCGGGCAGGTCGAGGCGGAGGTCCGGAAGATCGAGTTCACCTCGGCGACCGGCGCCGACGTCACCTACACCCTGCTGCTGGAGGGCGCCACGGCACTGCCCGACGCGGCGGGCACGGCCGTCGAGCAGGACGGCACCTGGAAGGTGTCCGTCAAGACCCTGTGCGGGCTGGTCGCGCTGAGCGGCAATGCGACACCGGGCCCGGGCTGCTGAGACGGCCGCCGCGGGCCTGCTGCTCCTGCTGGCCACGGCCTGCGGCAGCCGGCTCCCGGAGAGCGACTTCGAGCGGGGGAGCGCCCCGCCCGCTCCGTCGGGCCGGGCGCCGCTGCGCGTCGGGATCATCGCCAGCGTCACCAGCCCCGTCGGCGGCACGGCGTTCACCGGACCGCGCGACGGCGCGAAGGCCTACTTCGCCGCGCTCAACGCGCGCGGCGGCGTCGACGGCCGTCGCGTCGAGGTGCGGGAGTGCGACGACGGGGGCAGCGGGGTCGGCAACAACGAGTGCGTGCACCGGCTCGTCGAGGAGGACGGCGTGGTGGCGCTGGTCGCCACCACCGCCCTCGACTACGCGGGCGCCGCCCGGGTCGCACGCGCGCGCGTGCCCGACATCGGGGGCCAGCCCATCGGGCCCGCGTACGACACGTACCCGTACCTGTACAGCGTCTACGGCAGCCTCGCGCCCCGGCACGGCACGACCGGCTGGGACGGGAAGCAGTACGGCGGCACCGAGGTCTACCGCTACTTCGAGCGCGAGCACGGCGCCCACACCGCCGCCGTGGTCTCCTACAACCAGTCGGCATCCGCCGCGTACGCCCGCCTGGTGGTGCGGGGGCTGCGGGCCGAGGGGTACGACGTGGTCACCGAGCAGGTCGACTTCGCGCTGCCCAACTTCCGCGCGGCCGCCGCCGACATCAAGGAGCAGGGCGCCGACCTGGTCTTCGACGCCATCGACGGCCACGGCAACGCCCGCCTCTGCCAGGCGCTGGACGACGTGGGCGCCGACATCACCGCCAAGGTCACCAACGTGCAGAACTGGACCTCCACGGTCGCCGAGGACTACGCGGACGCCCCGCGCTGCCGCAACGCCCTGTGGGCCACCGGCTCCAGCCGTAATCACGCTGACGTCGGCGACCCGGCCGTGAAGGAGTTCCGGGACGCGACGAAGGGGCTGAAGACGCACTCCCAGTGGCAGTTGGAGGGCTGGGCGGCCGCGATGTGGTTCACGGACGCGGCGCGATCGTGCGCCACGAGCGCGGAGGGCGTCACACGCGCCTGCGTCGACCGTTTCCTGAACCGCGACGAGCCCTACAGCGCCGACGGACTGCTCCTCCCCGTCCGCTTCGAGCGGCTCGCCGAGCCCCCGACGACGCGCCGGACCTGTGTGTCCGTGGCCCGTTGGAAGGACGGGAAGGGGTGGGTGAGCGAGGGCGACATGAACGACACCTGCTTCGACGTTCCGCAACTGCCCTACGGCCCCTGATGCGTTTCGAGGCGAACAGGTTGCCTCGTCCGGCTATCGATCACACAACCGTTCGCAAACAAGTTGATGATGATGTCCAACCATTCCAGGGGAGGCCCGGTCTAACCGTATGGCGCTGGACCAGCAGCGCCATTGACGGTTGATCAGGGAAAACAGGGGCTCGGGGGACGCATGCATATTTCTTTCCTCATACACAACGCGTACGGGATCGGGGGAACGATCCGCACGACGTACAACCTGGCGAACACCCTGGCCGAGCAGCACGACGTGGAGATCGTCTCCGTCTTCCGCCACCGTGACGAGCCGGTCTTCGACGTCGACCCGAGGGTCCGGCTGCGCGGCCTCGTCGACATCCGGGAGGGCGGCGCCGACAAGGGCCACGCCGATCTGGAGCGGCCCGCCAAGGTCTTCCCGCGCGCGGAGGGCCGCTACGGGCAGTACAGCGTCATGACCGACCGGCGCATCGCCGAGCACCTCGCCTCGGTCGACGCCGACGTCCTGGTCGGCACCCGGCCCGGACTCAACGTGCACATGGCACGCCAGACCCGCCGCGGCCCGATCCGCGTCGGCCAGGAACACCTCACGCTCGACAGCCACTCCGCCGCCCTGCGCGCCACGCTGCGCGGCGTCTACCCGAGGCTCGACGCCCTCACCACGACCACCGAGGCCGACGCGCGCGCGTACGGCTCGAAGATGCGGCTGCCCGGCGTCCGCCTCCAGGCCGTGCCCAACCCGGTGCCCGCGCCCACCGTCGACCCGGCGGACGGCACCGGCAAGTGGGTCGTCGCCGCCGGGCGCCTCGCGCCCGTCAAGCGGTACGACCTGCTCATCAAGGCCTTCGACAAGGTGCGCGAGGAGCGGCCCGACTGGCGCCTCAGGATCTACGGCGGCGGCAAGCAGAAGGACAAACTGCGCGCCCTCGTCGACAAGTTGGGCCTCTACAACCACGTCTATCTGATGGGTCCCGCCAACCCCATCGAGCCCGAGTGGGCCAAGGGGTCCCTCGCCGCTGTCACCTCCAGCCTGGAGTCGTTCGGCATGACGATCGTCGAGGCCATGCGCTGCGGTCTGCCGGTGGTCTCCACCAACTGCCCGCACGGACCCGGCGAGATCATCGACGACGGCGTCGACGGTCGCCTGGTCAAGGTCGGCAGCGTCAAGGCCATCGCCGACGGTCTGCTGGAACTCATCAACGACGACGACCGGCGCCGGCAGATGGCGCAGGCCGCGCTCAAGGACTCCGAGCGCTTCGACCCGTCCCGCATCGCCGAGCGCTACGAGACGCTCTTCGGCGACCTCGTCTCCCGCGGCGGCACCTCCTCGGTGGGCCGGATGCGCGGCTCGCTGCACCGTACCCGTGGCGCGCTGCTCGGCAGCGCGTACGCCGTGCGGGATGCCGGACGGTCCGCCTTCAAGAAGGGGCGCACCGCATGATGACGCTGGCTCCCCAGCAGCCCACGCACCGCGACGACCCGGAGGACAGGGCCACGACCCCCCGCGCCGACTGTGTCGCCGACTTCGCGGGCGGCCTGACCTTCCAGGTACCCGACCGCGGCGAGACCGGCCCCGCCCATCTGCTGCTCGTCCTCCGCGGCGGCGAGGAGAAGGTGCGCCTGCCGCTCACCCCGGCCGGCGACGGTGTGCTGAGGGCCGCGCTGCCGAGCAGCGCGGACGTCCCCGAGGGCCTCTGGGACGTCTACCTCCAGACGGCCGAGGGCGAGCCGCGCCGCCTGGCCCCGGGCGTCAACGACCTGCGCTCCCTCGTCGACCGCGCCCCCGCCGCCTCGTCCGAGCGGATCGCCGTCCGCATCCCGTACGGCACCAAGCACGGCAACCTCACCATCCGCAGCTGGGAGCGCTCCCCGCACGCCGAGGCCGGTGAACTGCACATCGGCGAGGGCCGGCTGGAGGTGACCGCCCGGCTGTACGGCGCCGAGCCCACGCCCGGGGCGTACGCCGAACTCACCGACCAGAACGGGGTGCTGACCGCCGTACGGACCGACCTCACGGCGCACGGCGACGCGGGCGAGGTCCGCTTCACCGTGGCCTACGGCGCACTGCGGCCCGGCCACTGGGACCTGTGGCTGCGACCCGGGGGCGAGGACGGACCGAAGGTGCGGGTCGCCCGGCTGCTCGACGACGTCGTCGACAAGCACCCGGTCTTCGTCTATCCCAAGTCCCGCGCCGAGTCGGCGCACGGTTCGGTGGAGGGCGAGCCGTACTACACGGCCCACAACGACCTGTCCGTCACGGTCACCGCCGCCGACTGAGCCGGGCCCCGGACCCCGGCCACCGGACCCCGGCCACCGGACCCCGGTGGCCGGGCGACGCCGATGGCGCGAACTGGGCTATCCGGTCAACGCCGGCCCCGGCACGGGCCGCGGTGGCCGTCGGGCTGCGCTCGGCCGCTACCGCCGTCGTCTTCGACGACGTCGGTCGAACCGGAGGGGCTGACCGGGACGATCAGGCCCCTTCGGGACCGCCTGTCGGCCGTTCTTGGCCGAATCGGGGGTGCGGTGTCCGCTCCTGGCCCCTGCGGGTCTGCGGCGGGGTGATCGCCGCGAACCTCGGATGGTGCAGATCGAAGGCCGGGGACTCCGAGCGCACCCGGGGCAGCGTCACGAAGTTGTGGCGCGGCGGCGGACACGACGTCGCCCACTCCAGCGACCGGCCGAAGCCCCACGGGTCGTCGACGTCGACCCGCACGCCGTACCGGGAGGTCTTCCAGACGTTGTAGAGGAACGGCAGCGTGGACAGGCCCAGCAGGAAGGAGCCGATCGTCGAGACCGTGTTGAGGGCCGTGAACCCGTCGGCGGCCAGATAGTCCGCGTACCGCCGCGGCATGCCCTCGGCGCCCAGCCAGTGCTGCACCAGGAACGTGGTGTGGAAGCCGACGAAGAGCGTCCAGAACTGGATCTTGCCGAGCCGCTCGTCGAGCATCTTCCCGGTGAACTTGGGCCACCAGAAGTAGAACCCCGCGAAGGTGGCGAAGACGACCGTGCCGAAGACGACGTAGTGGAAGTGGGCGACCACGAAGTAGGAGTCGGTGACGTGGAAGTCCATCGGCGGCGAGGCCAGGATGACCCCGGTGAGCCCGCCGAACAGGAACGACACCAGGAAACCGGTCGCCCACAGCATCGGCGTCTCGAACGACAGCGAGCCCTTCAGCATCGTCCCCGTCCAGTTGAAGAACTTCACCCCGGTCGGCACGGCGATCAGGAAGCTCATGAACGAGAAGAACGGCAGCAGCACCGCGCCCGTGGCGAACATGTGGTGCGCCCACACCACGACCGACAGCCCGGTGATCGCCATCGTGGCCCCGACCAGCGTCAGATAGCCGAAGATCGGCTTGCGGCTGAAGACGGGGATGATCTCCGTGATGATCCCGAAGAAGGGCAGGGCGATGATGTAGACCTCCGGGTGCCCGAAGAACCAGAACAGGTGCTGCCACAGCAGCGCGCCGCCGTTGGCCGCGTCGAAGACCTGTGAGCCGAAGCGCCGGTCCGCCTCCAGGACCAGCAGCGCCGCGGCGAGCACCGGGAACGCCATCAGGATCAGGATCGACGTGAACAGCGTGTTCCAGGTGAAGATCGGCATCCGGAACATCGTCATACCGGGGGCGCGCATCCCGATGATCGTGGTCAGGAAGTTCACCGCGCCGAGGATCGTCCCGAACCCGGACAGCGCCAGCCCCATGATCCACATGTCGGCACCGATCCCCGGCGACCGTTCCGCGTTGTTCAGCGGCGCGTAGGCGAACCACCCGAAGTCGGCGGGCCCCGAGGGCGCCAGCAGCGAGCCCAGCACGATCAGCCCGCCGAACAGGAACAGCCAGTACGACAGCATGTTCAGCCGGGGGAAGGCGACATCGGGCGCGCCGATCTGGAGCGGCATGATCTCGTTGGCGAACCCGGCGAAGGTCGGTGTCGCGAAGAGCAGCAGCATGATCGTGCCGTGCAGGGTGAACAACTGGTTGAACTGCTCGTTGTCCACGATCTGGGTGCCCGGCCGGGCCAGCTCGGCGCGCATCACCAGCGCCATCAGGCCGGCGGCCAGGAAGAACAGGAAGGACGTGACCAGATACAGATGGCCGATCTTCTTGTGGTCGGTCGTGGTCAGCCAGTCGACCACCAGCTGCCCCGGTGTCCTCGCTCCCGACGGCCGGGTCGGCGCCTGCACGGTCTCGGTCCCCATCGCTCGCCCCTTCGCTGCCGCGTCCTGGGCCCGTGATGCACGCACGCCATGATGCGCGTGCCCCGGTCCGCTCCGACAGGGGGCGTACGGGGGAAGTGTGTGGGAACCGTGTATTTCCCATGAGTCGGGGACTTCCGGGAGCCGTCCGGGAATCGGTGGGAAAAGGCCGGACATGCACCGGACACACACGGCCCCGGACATGCTTTCCGACGGGCTATTCGTGATGGTGTCGAAGCGGTCGGGAATTACGTTCGGCAGCACGCGGAAGGCGTAAGGAACCGCTCGTACGTGTGACTGCGTTGGGCCGAAACGGGTGTCGTGGTTCTGTGACAGAAGCGTGACTGCGGGGCGACAGCGGGGCCCCCGGACGCCTACCGTGGCGGTCATGGCACCCTTTCCCACCCCTTCCGAAGAGCCCCGGGACGACCCCGACGCCTACGTCGGTCTGGAGGCGCCGCAGGCCGAGCGCCGCGCCGCCGAACGCGGCTGGTCCACGGTCAGAAAGCTGCCGCCGGGCGCGATCATCACCATGGAGTACCGCTTCGGCCGGCTGAATCTGGAGGTCGAGGACGGACGGGTGAGGCGCGCCTGGAAGGGCTGAGGCCGAACGCGGTCCAGGACGGGCGAAGGCCCGGCTCCCTCGGGAGCCGGGCCTTCGCCGTGCGGGGCATGGGCTGTGCGTACCGGGCCCCGCTGTCTCGTGTCAGCCGCCCGCGACCGGTCTGGTGTCAGCCGCCCGCGACCGGTCGGGCCGAGGGCGCGTTACGGGCCACCCGGTCGGCGTGGGGCGGCCTACGGGTGCCGAGCGGCGTCACCGGGGCCCGCTCCGACCTGGTCAGATGCGGGCCGGGGGACAGATGCAGCGGCACGATCGGGGGATGGGCGGTGCGGGCCGCGATGCCGGTCTCCCGGGCGCTCGCGGGCTCCTCGGCGGGTGTCCGCAGCGGGGCCGTGTCCACGGCGGGCGCCGGCGCGGACACCGGGACGGGCGCCGTACGACGGTCGCGCCAGGCGTCCCGCAGGGAGAAGAGCCAGACCTCCGCGCGGGCGATCAACGGCTCGAACCAGGGCAGCGCCAGCATGATCAGCAGACCGGCGGCCCAGCCCAGCAGGACGTCGCTCAACCAGTGCGTGCCCAGGTAGACCGTGGTGAGGCCGACGCCGAGCGAGATCACGGCGGACAGCGCGGACAGCCAGCGCCTGGCCCTCGGCGTCGACGCCAGATAGGCCAGGATCCCCCAGGTCACCACGGCGTTGGCGGTGTGTCCCGAAGGAAATATGTCGCCGCCCAGCCACATCTCGTTGGAGCCGATCTCGGTGGCGTAGTGCGGACCGAGCCGGCCCATGCCCAGCTTCGCGGCGCCGACGGTGATGTTCAGCAGCAGCAGCGACACGCCGAGCGCGAGCATCGGCCGCAGGGTGTGCTGTCTCCAGGAGCGCCAGCCCAGCCAGGCGGCGACCATCACGGCGGTGGGGCCGCGCTGGCCGAGGACGACGTAGTAGTCCAGGAAGGCGTGGATCTGCTGCCACTGCTGGTACGGCCGGAAGAACATGATCTGCCAGTCGAGCCGGACCAGCCAGGACGTGACGACGACGGCCCACACGATGGCGACGTAGAAGGCCAGGGTGGAGGCGAACAGCACCACCCGGTGGCGGGTCATCACCGGTACATCGATGTGGGCCGGCCGTTCCGGCTCACGGTCCAGCCTGGAGAAGACCCGGTCCAGACGGGTCGGCTTTAGTTCGGTACGCACTCAATCGACGTTACAGCGAGTGAGCTCGTACGCGGCGTGAATCACCGGCTTTGTGATGACGCCGTGATGTGGGATTCCTCTCAGAATGATGTTTATTTCTGCTGAATGATGAATCGTTGCGCCACTCGGCCTTCAATTCCATGGCCTAATGTAGAGCGGTCGTTTTGCGGCCCTTTTGAATTCGTTCACCGATTGCTCGTGCGGAATTACCCGAATGCTCGCTGTCCGTCGCGGACCGGTCACGGCGGACCGGAACCATTCAGCCAGAACGCCCCGTAGAGGGCCGACACCGCCGCGACAGCGCCGAGAACCGCCGCTGACCTGGGTGTACGCGCACCGGCGAGCGCGCGGGCGAGTGGCAGCAGCAGCGGGAAGGCCGGCATCAGCAGCCGGGGCTTGGAGCCGAAGTAGCTCGACGCGCACAGCGCCAGCGCGGTGACGACCCCCGTGTAGACCAGCAGCGGGAGCGGCTGTCCCTGGCGTACACAGACGGCGTACAGCCAAATGATCAACGCCACTCCGATGATCAGCCCGACACCCGCCAGGGCCGACGGGAACGACGTGAACTTGTCGGCGACGAAACGCGCGAAGGCGTAGCCCCCGTCGAAGCCGTTGCGCCACCCCGCCTGGACGTCCAGATAGCCGAGCGGGCCCTTGCCCGTGCGCCGGCCGACCCACAGCACATAGCCGGCCGTCCCCAGGGGAGCGAGGAGCATCCCGAGGGCGCGCGGCCACCAGCGAGCGCCTCCCGATATATCCGTGCTCCGGTTTCGTACGAACGGGGGAGTGGGAGCGGGGCCCCCGGCGTGCGGGAGGGTGTCTCGTCGCTCCCGTAGGTACGACACGATCGCCGCCGCCCACACCGCCACCACCACCGCGAGCCCCACCGGCCGGGTCAGCCCGGCAAGCGCCGCGAGCGCGCCCGCCGTCACCCAGCGGCCGGTGAGGACGGCGTACAGCGACCAGGCGGCCAGCGCGGTGAACAACGACTCCGTGTACGCCATCGACTGCACGACCCCGACCGGCAGCACGGCCCACAGCAGCACCGCGCACACCCCGACCCGGCGTCCGTACACCCGGTCCGCGACCGCGAAGATCCCCCAGGCCGCGGCGAGCGAGGCGACGGTGCCGACGACCAGACCCGCATGGGCGTAGGACAGCGGCGTCACCGCGGACACCGCCCGCTCCAGCCAGGGCAGCAGCGGGAAGAACGCCAGGTTCGAGTGGATGTCACCGTTCGGAAGCCGCACCTCGTAGCCGTAACCGAGCTCGGCGACCCGGGTGTACCAGAGCGAGTCCCAGCGGGCCGACAGCAGCGTCAGGGCGCTCTTGTCGCGCGCCGCGCTCCACCCGGCGAGGACGACGAGGCCCAGGGCGCGCACGGCCGCGTACCCGAGGAGCGCGGGGGCGGCCCGCCTCAGGAGGGGCGCCGCCGGGCGCGTGGCAAGATCGGTCACGCGCTCGATTATCGACGGCGCCGGGAACCGGCCCGGACGCCGTCACGTGGTGGTCCGTGAGGAACCGTGATGGTCCGTGAGCGCGGAACCACGGACGAGTGATGAAGGAGCCATGGAGGACCGGTGGACGGCCCGGCGCGTGGCGTATGCCACACGTCACATGAGCGTTCCATGAGACACCCACCACGTTCCACCGGCGGGAACTCGCGTACGCTGACGGCTCGCTCGCCTTTCGTTGCGCGGGTCCGGGACACCGCTCCTCCCGAACCGTGACCGCCGGGGACTCCCCGCCCCGCCGGTTCCGCCGAACGCGAGAGCATTCTGGGAGGTACGTACATGTCCGGGACGCCCACGGCCGCCGCGGCACGCCGTCGGGACGCCGGGGCCGGTGCCAACCGCTGGGTCGTCCTCGTCGTCCTCTGCGTCAGCCTGCTGCTCGTCGCCGTCGACGCCACCGTGCTGCACGTGGCGGTGCCCGCGGTCACCGAGGACATCAAGCCGAGCGCCATGGAGCTGCTCTGGATCGTCGATGTCTACCCGCTGGTCTGCGCCTCGCTGCTGATCCTCTTCGGCACGCTCGGCGACCGGGTCGGCCGCAGACGGATCCTCCTCCTCGGCTACGCCCTCTTCGGCATCGCCTCCGCCCTCGCCGCCTTCGCGGACAGCCCCCATGTGCTGATCGCGGCCCGTGCCCTGCTCGGCGTCGGCGGCGCGATGATCATGCCCGCGACGCTGTCGATCCTCCGTCAGGTCTTCCCCGACCGCCGTGAACGGGCGCTCGCCATCGGCATCTGGAGCGCGGTCGCCGCCGTGGGCGCGGCCGTCGGACCCCTCCTCGGCGGGTTCCTCCTCGAACACTTCTGGTGGGGCGCGGTCTTCCTCGTCAACATCCCGCTGATGCTGGTCAGCCTGCCCGTCGGACGGCTGCTGCTGCCCGAGTCGACGGGCGAGCGCGACGGCCCCTGGGACGTGGTCGGCGCCCTGATGGCCGCGGTCGGTCTCTTCGGCGTCGTCCTCGGCGTCAAGCGGCTCGGTGGCGGCCACCCGCCCTTCGACCCGGGCACCGCGCTCGCCCTCCTCGTCGGCGCCGCCCTGCTGGCCGCGTTCGTACGACGGCAGCGGCGCCGGACCCATCCGCTGGTCGACCTGCGGATGTTCGCGCGCCCCGCGTTCAGCACCTCCGTCGGCTGCATCGTCCTCGCGATGCTCGCGCTGGTGGGGCTCGAACTGATCGCCGCGCAGTATCTGCAACTGGTCCTCGGCCTCTCTCCGCTGGAGACGGGCCTGCGGCTGCTGCCGCTGACCGTCGCCGCGATGGCCGCCGGGCTCGTCGGCTCCCACATGCTGCACCGCGTCGGGCCGCGCCGCATGGTCTCCGCCGGCTTCTGCCTCACCGCCTTCGCGGTCGTCCTGCTGACCGCGATGGGACGCCACGACAACGCGGGGCTGCTGCTCGCCGGGTTCGTGCTGCTGGGCTTCGGCCTGGAGACGACCCTGTTCGGGGCGTACGAGTCGATGCTCAGCGAGGCGCCCGCGTCGTCGGCGGGCGGGGCGGCCGCGATCGGCGAGACCTCCTACCAGCTGGGCGCCGGCATCGGGATCGCGCTCCTCGGCAGTGTGATGAACGCGGCGTACGCGCCCGGGCTGTCCTCCGTGCCGGGGGTGCCTTCGTCGGCGTCCGCTGCCGCCGGGCACTCGCTGGGGGAGGCGTACGAGGTCGCGGACCGGCTGGGCGGGTCCTCCGGGGAGGCGCTGCGGCATGCCGCCCGGGACTCGTTCGTTCATGGCCTGCATGTGACGCTGCTGGTGAGCGCGGCGCTGCTGGTGCTCGGTGCGGTGATGGCGTTGCGGTTGCCTCGGGGGATGGAGTGCGAGGGCTCCGCGGAGGTCCCGGGGCCTCGGGAGGCCTCGGGTACGCCGGTGCGGGCCGAGTCGGTGCGCTGAACCGAGGCCGGGCCCGTGAGGGGCGCGGGAAACCGGGCCGGCCACGGACGGCCCGCAGCTGAGGGTGGCGGAGAGTGGGTACGGTGGTTAGCGTCGCTAGTTTTTATGAGCCGGAGGTGCACCCATGAGCTTCGCCCCCGCCGATCTCCTCGGCCTCGACGATCTGCTCGACCCCGAGGATCTCGCCGTGCGGGAGACCGTGCGGACCTGGGCGGCGGACCGGGTGATGCCGTACGTCGCCGAGTGGTACGAACGCGGGGAGGTGCCCGCGATCCGGGAGCTGGCGCGGGAGTTGGGGACCATCGGGGCCCTCGGGATGTCGCTCCAGGGGTACGGGTGCGCGGGGGCCAGCGCCGTGCAGTACGGGCTCGCCTGTCTGGAGCTGGAGGCAGCGGACTCGGGCATCCGGTCGCTCGTCTCCGTGCAGGGGTCGCTCGCGATGTACGCCATCCACCGGTTCGGCAGCGAGGAGCAGAAGCAGACCTGGCTGCCGCGCATGGCCTCCGGTGAGGTGATCGGCTGCTTCGGTCTCACCGAGCCCGACCACGGGTCCGACCCCGCGTCGATGCGTACGTACGCCAAGCGGGACGGTGGCGACTGGGTGCTCGACGGGCGGAAGATGTGGATCACCAACGGGTCCGTCGCCGGGGTCGCCGTCGTCTGGGCGCAGACCGACGACGGCATCCGGGGATTCGTCGTACCGACGGACACCGCCGGTTTCTCCGCGCCGGAGATCAAGCACAAGTGGTCCCTGCGCGCCTCCGTCACCAGTGAACTCATCCTGGACGACGTGCGGTTGCCCGCCGACGCCGTACTGCCGGACGTCACGGGGCTGAAAGGCCCGCTGAGTTGTCTCTCGCACGCCCGCTACGGAATCGTGTGGGGCTCGATGGGCGCCGCGCGCGCCTGTTTCGAGTCGGCCGTCGAATACGCGAAGACGCGGGAGCAGTTCGGGAAGCCGATCGGGGCGTTCCAGCTCACCCAGGCCAAACTCGCCGACATGGCGGTCGAGTTGCACAAGGGGATTCTGCTCGCCCACCATCTGGGGCGGCGGATGGACGCGGGACGGCTCCGTCCCGAGCAGATCAGCTTCGGCAAGCTGAACAACGTGCGTGAGGCGATCGAGATCTGCCGTACCGCCCGCACGATTCTCGGCGCGAACGGGATCTCTTTGGAGTACCCGGTGATGCGGCACGCGACGAACCTGGAGTCCGTGCTCACCTACGAGGGCACCGTCGAGATGCACCAACTCGTGCTGGGCAAGGCGCTCACCGGTCTTGACGCCTTCCGGTGAGCCGCGCCGGGTGACCCGGACACCGAAAGGACGGGCCGGCGAGCGGCCCTGCCTCAGCTCTGGTTGAAGAAGCCGTCCACCGGGCGGCTCGCGACCTCGCCGCTGACGATCTCGGTGTCGGCGGGGGTCAGCAGGAACACACGGTTCGACACGCGCTCGATCGAACCGCGCAGACCGAAGATCAGACCGGCCGCGAAGTCGACGACACGCTTGGCGTCGGCGGGCTCCATGTTCGTGAGGTTCATGATGACCGGGACGCCGTCCCGGAAGAGCTCGCCGATGTGCCGGGCGTCACGGAAGCTGTCCGGCGTGACCGTGCCGATCCGGCGGCCGTGCTCCTGCGCCGACTCGGAAGCGACCTTGACACGAGGGTCGGTGACCCATGCCTCGCCGGTGCCGGACTCCCGCTCATCGGCGTAGTCGTCGTCGTAGTAACGCTCGTCATCGTTGTCGTCGACGAGGCCAAGCCAGGCACTCGCCTTGCGCACCGATCCCATGGACGCCTCCTCTCGCAGCGGTCTTTCGTGCTTTCCGCATCCCTATCGTCGTCCATGATGCGGATGTCTCGCCAAGTGGATAGACGCCGCACGGGGGTTTCGTGACGGTACTGGTGCAGAACGAATTCGTCGAGAGTCCATGTGCCCCAAGGGCTTCGCTGTACACACCTGCTGACTGGGAGTGAAATAATATTGTTCACGGCGTTTGGGTGAGTCCTGCTGCGTCCGGGTGAACGTTCCGGCGGCTACGATGCGGCCACGCCGAGGGGCGTGCGGAGGCATCGGGAGACACGGGGGAGTGTCGTGTTCGGAATGGTGAGGCCCTGTAGCCATCGGCTGGGCGAGGGGCTGCGGACGCAATGGATGGCGCATCTGTGCGGGCTCTGTCTCGCACTGCGCGGTGATCACGGGCAGTTCGCCCGGATCGTCACCAATTATGACGGCTTGCTGGTCTCAGTTCTGACGGAGGCTCAGGCCGAGCGCACCACCGACTGGCGGCGCACCGCCGGGCCCTGTCCGCTGCGCGGGATGCGCACCGCCTCCGTCGCACAGGGTGAGGGCGCGCGGCTCGCCGCCGCCGTCTCCCTGGTGCTCGCCTCGGCCAAGGTGCGTGACCATGTCGCCGATGGGGATGGACTGCTCGCGCGCAAGCCGGTGGCGCACGCCGCGCGCCGGATCGCGACGAACTGGGGGCGCGCGGGGGCGCGTACGGGATCGGACATCGGGTTCGACACGGCGGTGCTGGTCGACGCTGTGGACCGACAGCTCGGCATCGAGGCGCTCGCCGGTCCCGGCACCCCGCTGCTGACCGTCACCGAACCGACCGAGACGGCGACCGCCGCGGCGTTCGCGCACACGGCGATCCTGGCCGGACGACCGGGCAACGCCGAACCGCTCGCCGAGGCCGGACGCCTCTTCGGGCGGCTCGCCCATCTGCTGGACGCGGTGGAGGACCGGGCCGCCGACGCCGCCGGCGGCGCGTGGAACCCGCTGACCGCCACGGGCACCTCCCTGACCGAGGCCCGGCGGCTCGCCGACGACGCGCTGCACGGCATCCGCCTCGCCCTGCGCGAGGCCGAGTTCGTGGACGGCAAGCTGGCCCATCTGCTCCTCGTTCACGAACTGCGCAGGTCGGTGGACCGCGCGTTCGGGGCCGTGCCGGTGTGCTCGGCGCATCAGCAGGGCGGCCCGCATCAGCAGGGCGGGCCGTATCAGCAGGGCGGTCCGCAGGTGCCGGGGAATCCGTACGCGGGCGGCGCCGGTGACCCCTATATCGGAGGCGGGGGGAATCCGTACGCCGGCGGGGGCGGCAATCCGTTCGGTGGTGGTGGCGCGGGCTACGGCGGTGGCGGGGGTGGTGGTTTCGGTGGAGGGCCGGCGCCGCAGCCGCCGCGGCGGCGGGGGTTCTGGGCGGGATGCGGGATGTTCATGCTGCTGTGCTGCACCTGTCAGATGTGTTGTGCGAAGGAGTACGAAGGTCCCTGGTCCCGGAAGAAGCGCGAGGGCATCTGCCGGGACTGCGACTGCTGTGACGCGTGCGAGTGCTGCGGCTGCGACTGCTGAGAGCGCGGCCGCGCGGGACCGGGAGAACAGGGGAGCGCGAGGGGAGGGCGCTGTGTGAAGGCCGGGGGAAAACGCGAACGGCGCCCCGCGGAACCGGGGCGCGCAGTGGGATCGGCTCAGCTCAACAGGAGGAGGACCACACTCGACCGAAGTCGATGTGGGAGCGCTTGACCAGCCACTGCTGCGGATGCATGGACCAAGTGGAACAGGCATCCGAATGCGCGTCAACCGGCTTGAGACGCGACGCTCATAGTTCGGACAACCTTGACAGCGAGGGGAACAACGGCCGTAGTCTCGGCGCAGACCGCTGCTGAGGGGCTCGGTCGTCCGCGTCCGACTCGACCGGACGCGCTCGTGTGAAGGCACCCGTGTTCGACTCGGACATCACGGAGCCTTTCGCATGCCGTCTGCCTCTTTCTCCCACCTCTCCCTGCCCTCCTCACGCCCGTCCCTGGTGATCGTCGGGGCCGGGCCGCGCGGCACCGGCCTGATCGAACGGATCGCCGCCAACGCCGGTGCGCTCCACCCGGGCGCCGGGTTCGACATCCATCTCGTCGACCCCCATCCGCCGGGCGCCGGGCGCATCTGGCGGGCGGAGCAGTCGCCGCTGCTGTGGATGAACTCGCAGGCCGAGGACGTCACCATGTTCACCGACGAGACGGTGCAGATGGAGGGTCCCGTACGGGAGGGGCCCACCCTGCACGAGTGGGCGGGCCTCGACGGGCGGGTCTTCCCGGACCGGCGGATCCAGGGCGAGTATCTGCGCTGGGTGCACGGCCGCGCGGTGGCCGACCTGCCCGAGGGGGTCACCGTCCGTCATCATCCGCGGCGGGCGCTCCGGGTGACCGGTCCGCCCGAAGGGCGCCAGCATGTGTGGCTGGAGGGGCGGGCCCGTCCGCTGCCCGCGGACCTCGTGGTCCTCGCGCTCGGCCATCTGGACGCCGAACTCGACGACGAGCAGCGGGAGTTGGCCGCCTACGCCCGGGCCCACGGGCTCATCCATCTGCCGCCCGACTTCACGGCCGACAGCGACCTGTCGTCGCTGGCGCCCGGGGAACCGGTGCTCGTGCGGGGCTTCGGCCTCGCGTTCGTCGACCTCATGGTGCTGCTGACGGAGGGGCGCGGCGGGCGCTACGAGGGGGAGGCCGACGGGGAGTTGACGTACCACCCCTCGGGACGGGAGCCCGTGCTGTACGTCGGGTCGCGACGCGGGGTGCCGTACCACTCGAAGATCGGGTACGACCTGGAGGGCGAACGGCCGCCGCTGCCCCGGTTCTTCGGGCCGGCCGAGGTCGACGCCGTGCTGGAGCGGACGGGCCGGGCCGGGCGGGTGGACTTCCGGCGCGACGTGTGGCCGGCGGTGGAGAAGGAGCTGGGGTTCGCGCACTACCACCGGCTGTTCCGGGCCCATCCCGAGCGGACGGCCATGGACTGGGCGGACTTCGAGGAGAAGTACGCGGCCGCGGACGCGGGGGAGCGGGCGGTGCTGGTGGCCTCGGCGGTGCCGGACGCGGCCGACCGGCTGGACCTGGCCGCGCTGGACCGCCCGTTGGCGGGGGTGCGGTACGGGTCGTTCGAGGAGCTCCAGGACGGTCTGCGCGGCTATGTCGAGGCCGATCTGGCACGCCGCCACGATCCTTCGTTCAGCCCGGACCTGGGTGTCTTCTTCGGACTGCTCTCCGTCTACGGGCAGTTGATCCGGCTCGGTGACGTCGGGCCGTGGTGGCACGGGTTCTTCAGCTACCTGGCCTCCGGACCGCCCGGGCCCCGGCTGCGGCAGATGCTCGCGCTGTCGCGGGCCGGTGTCCTGAACTTCGTCGGGGCGGACATGGCGGTGGCCGCCGTGGACGGGGTCTTCCGTGCCTCCGGTGCCACCGTGCCCGGTGGGTCGGTCGAGGCGAGAACGCTGGTCGAGGCACGGCTGCCGGAGCCGACGGTCGCGCGGGTGCGGGACGGGTTGCTGCGCGAGCTGTACGAGGACGGGGGTGTCGTCGAGACGGCGGAGGGGCTGGTCGCCGTCGACCCGCGGGACGGGCGCGTCCTGGACCGGGCCGGGCGCCCGCACCCCAGACGCTTCGCCCTCGGCCCCTACACGAACGGCCGTACGCCGGGCGCGTTCACCCGGCCGCGTACCGGAGGGCCCGCCTTCCGCCAGAACGACGCCACGGCCCGGGCCGTACTGGCGTTCCTGCGCGACCTCGGGCAGCGCGCGGCCGCGTGAGGACCGGCCGAGGGGGGCTCTGCGGTCGTTGAGGGTTTCGCAGTTTCTGCGCGGTTTCTATGTCTGTGGTCGGAATGGAGAGAGGTCGGTCGGTATGGGGTCGTCGTACGGTCGGGGGCGGTTGCACCTGGCCGCAGCCATCGATCAGCGGGCGGAGGGCGACGCGGAGGTGTGTGTCGAGCTCGCCCGGCTCGCGGAGCGCGGGGCACTGGATTTCGTGACGGTCGGGGACGCGTTCGCGCGGCCGGGGCCGGACGCGCTGGCGGTGTCGGCGCGAGTGGCGCCGGAGACGGGGCGGGTCGGGCTCGTGCCGGTGGTGACGGCGACTCCCGACGAGCCGTGCCGGGTGCGGGCGGCCGTGGCGACGCTCGACCGGGTCAGCCGGGGCCGGGCCGGGTGGTGGCTCGGGGCGCCGGGCCCGGAGGAGGGGACGGTGCCGGTGAGGGCGCGTCACGTCGAGTCCGTGGGTGCGGGGGATGCCGAGGGTGCCTGGCTCCCCGCCCAGGAGGCCCCGGTGGTGACCCGGCCGCAGCAGGGGCACCCCGTGCGCGTCGTCGACGCGACCGAGGGGGAGAGCCGTGGGATCGCCGCCCGGTGCGCGGACGTGGCACTCCTGCGGGTCGCCGACCCGGACCACGCCGACGCCGTACGGACGGAGCTGCGGGACGGGGCGGCCGGGGCCGGACGGGACCCCGACGAGCTGCGGGTCCTGGTGAGCCTGCGCGTGGACCTCGGCGGTGGGGAGTACGCGGCCGAGCCGGGCCACGGCGGGGGAGGGCCGCGCCGGACCGCCGACGGCCCGCTCTACCGGGGCGGCCCCGTCGCCCTCGCCGAGCTGATCGCCGACTGGCACCGGGCCGGGGCCACGGACGGCTTCCATCTCGTCCCCGTCGAACCGCGCCGTGACCTGGAGCGACTCGTCAACGGGACGGTGGCGCTGCTCCAGCACCGCGGGCTGTTCCGCACCTTCTATCCGGGCAGCACGCTCCGCGAGCACCTGGGCCTGGGGCCCGCCGAGCAGCACGTCGTGACCAAAGGAGGGGGATGACCGACCGCCGAACGGGCCCGGCTCGGCAAGTACGGCCATGCTCAAGGCGGTCCATGACCCCGGGTGGCGGAACCGAACGGCTGAACGGCCCAATGCATCACTTCCGGACACCCCCGGGCGGTGGACCCGGGTACTCCGACCGGGCGCCTCGGGCGGTGGCCTCCACCGCGGCCGACGATAGTGGTGATCGACGCTTCCGGGCCCTGCGGCCTGCTCCGACGCCCCGTCAGCCGATCCCTCCGGGAGCCGACAAGGATTCACACAGAACCCGCACATATGGCCTGGTGGGGTCAACCGGCATGGAGGGCGGGCCGGTTGGGTTCCGAGAGGCCGAAAGGCACCCTTGCGTGGGTCGGCGGTACGGCCGAATACTTCCCCCCAGCGCCTTGTCAGGGGCACGGCGTGTCCGGAATCCGGACCGATGCCCCTGATCTGCGCCTCACGGGCCCCGACCCCACGCGGGCCCCCGACTTCCCTTTGGAGGGAACGAACAGTGAGGATCAAGCGCACCACCCCCCGCAGCGGCATAGCGAGACGGACCCGGCTGATCGCCGTGACCGCCGGACTCGCGGCCGCGGCCGCCGTCACGGTCCCCACCGCCAACGCGGCAGGCACCCAGACGTTCAGCGCCTCCGAGCTCAAGAGCGCCAGCTCATCGGTGCTCAAGGCCGATATCCCGGGCACCGCCTGGGCGATCGACCCGGCGACGGACAAGGTCGTCGTCACCATCGACAGCACCGTCTCCCAGGGCGAACTGGCGCGGATCAAGGAGGCGGCGGGCGAGAACGCCGACGCCCTCACGATCAAGCGGACCCCGGGCAAGTTCAACAAGCTGATCAAGGGCGGCGACGCCATCTATGCGAGTAGCTGGCGCTGTTCGCTGGGCTTCAACGTCCGCAGCGGGAGCACGTACTACTTCGTGACCGCCGGTCACTGCACCGACGGCGCGGGCACCTGGTACTCCAACTCCGGCCGCACCACGGTCCTCGGCCCGACCGCCGGGTCGAGCTTCCCGACCAACGACTACGGCCTCGTCCGCTACAGCAACACGTCCATCGCCAAGGACGGCACCGCGGGCAGCGTGGACATCACCAGTGCGGCCACCCCGAGCGTGGGCACCAACGTGATCCGCACCGGCTCCACCACCGGTACCCGCACCGGACGCGTGACCGCTCTCAACGCGACCGTGAACTACGGTGGCGGCGACATCGTCTACGGCATGATCCAGACCACGGTCTGCGCCGAGCCCGGCGACTCCGGCGGTCCGCTCTACGGCAGCAACGGCGTGGCGTACGGTCTCACCTCCGGCGGCAGCGGCAACTGCACCTCCGGTGGCACGACCTTCTTCCAGCCGGTCACCGAGGCCCTGAGCGCGTACGGCGTCTCGGTCTACTAGGTCGGCGGATCGACAGGCCGACAGGTAGGCAGGTCGACAGACCGACAGGTCGAGTGGGAGCCGGCGCACTTCCCCCCGGCGCCGACTCCCCACCCGGCCGCGGCCGACAGCAGGCGGCAGCAGGCGAGCCCCCGCACACATCGTGTGCGGGGGCTCGCCCTCGTTCCGGGGCGGGGTTACCGTCGACCTGTACTCCCTCTCGTACGCCCACGTCGGACCCTGGGGGGCCGTGATGGTCGAGGAGCTGGTGACGGCGGGGGTGGCCCTCGCGTCCTTCGGCACGGTCTACGTGATGTCGGCGGCCCGGGTCGTGAAGCAGTACGAGCGGGGGGTGGTCTTCCGGCTCGGCCGGCTGAAGCCGCAGGTGCGGGGGCCCGGTTTCACGATGATCGTGCCGTTCGTCGACCGGCTCCAGAAGGTCAACATGCAGATCGTCACGATGCCGGTGCCCGCGCAGGAGGGCATCACCCGGGACAACGTCACCGTACGCGTCGACGCCGTCGTCTACTTCAAGGTGACCTCGGCGGCGGACGCGATCGTGCGGGTGGAGGACTACCGGTTCGCCGTCTCCCAGATGGCCCAGACCTCGCTGCGGTCCATCATCGGCAAGAGCGAGCTGGACGATCTGCTCGCCGACCGGGAGAAGCTCAACCAGGGGCTGGAGCTGATGATCGACAGCCCGGCGGTGGAGTGGGGCGTCACCATCGACCGGGTCGAGATCAAGGACGTCTCGCTGCCCGAGACCATGAAGCGGTCCATGGCGCGGCAGGCCGAGGCCGACCGGGAGCGCCGGGCGCGGGTCATCAACGCGGACGCGGAGTTGCAGGCGTCGAAGAAGCTCGCGGAGGCGGCCAAGGAGATGTCCGAGCAGCCTGCCGCGCTGCAACTGCGGCTGTTGCAGACGGTGGTGGCGGTGGCGGCGGAGAAGAACTCCACGCTGGTGCTGCCGTTCCCGGTGGAACTGCTGCGGTTTCTGGAACGGGCGCAGCAGGGGGCTCCGCCGGGGAGCGGGGCGTCTTAGTCGGTGGAGCTGGTGGTTCGTCTGCGGGCCGGTGGGGGCTGGTGGTTCGTCCGCGGGCCGGTGGGGGCTGGTCGCGCAGTTCCCCGCGCCCCTGAAAGCCTCAGGCCCCTGCGGGCCCGAAGGACCACGGCCCTGCGGGCCTGAAAAGCACGGGCGCAGCCCCGGCTTTTCAGGGGCGCGGGGAACTGCGCGAGAAGCCCCACCGGACCCGCGGCTGGGGGAGGGACGGGTAGGGGCGGCGGGGGCGAACGCGCGCGCCAAGAATCGATGCGGAAGCAACTCCCATCCCGCGAGACCCGTTTGGTTCCGGACCTCCGATGGGTGAATTTCGGACAGGACTAGACCTCACCCGTTGCTGAGGAAACCGTTGCTTCTCGTGTTTGCAGTGTGAACAAGCGTGGTCGAGAGGTGGGGCGTTACCGGACGGTAATGACATAGGGGGCGTGCGCCCTCGTCGTGCGTCAGGCCTGAAGTCGACCTTGTGTGCCCCCCGTGCGCCTAGGAATAGTTGTCGCCGCACAGTTGGCATGGACGCGGCGTTTTTACCGTCTGTCGCCTCCCTGCCCGTACACCTTCCGGTCGAAAGGGGCCCCCACGCCCCTCTTGACCAACCCCCCACAGGAGGACGCGAGTTGAAGCACCGACGCATACCCAGGCGCCGTGCCGTCATGACGGGTGCGGGTATCGCCGCACTGGTCGCCGCGGGAGTGACCTTCCAGACTGCGAATGCGAGTGAGACCGCGCCGGCCCCCGCGCCGAAAGCGCTCTCCATCACGGCGGCCGGAAAGCTCGCCCTGACCCTCGACGCGGACCTCGGCGCCGACGCGGCGGGAACGTACTACGACGCGAAGAGCAAGCTCCTCGTCGTCAACGTGCTCGACCAGGCCGCCGCCGAGACCGTCGAGGCGGCCGGCGCCAAGGCCCGCATCGTGGAGAACTCCCTCGCCGAGCTGAAGAGCGCCCGGACGACCCTCAAGGCGGACGCCACCATCCCCGGTACCGCCTGGGCCACCGACCCGACCACCAACAAGGTCGTCGTCACCGCCGACCGCACCGTCTCCGAGGCCGAGCTGGCGAGACTCACGAAGGTCGTGGACGGCCTCGGGGCCAAGGCCGAACTCAAGCGCACCAAGGGCGAGTACAAGCCCTTCGTCGCGGGCGGCGACGCCATCACCGGCGGCAGCGGCCGGTGCTCCCTCGGCTTCAACGTGGTCAAGGGCGGCGAGCCGTTCTTCCTGACGGCCGGTCACTGCACCGAGGGCATCTCCACCTGGTCGGCCGGCGGCCAGGTCATCGGCGAGAACGCCGACTCCAGCTTCCCCGGCGACGACTACGGCCTGGTGAAGTACACCGCCGACGTCGACCACCCGAGCGAGGTCAACCTCTACAACGGCTCCACGCAGGCCATCTCCGGGGCCGCCGAGGCGACCGTGGGCATGAAGGTCACCCGCAGCGGTTCGACCACCCAGGTCCACAGCGGCACGGTCACCGGCCTCGACGCCACCGTGAACTACGGCAACGGCGACATCGTCAACGGCCTCGTCCAGACCGATGTCTGCGCCGAGCCGGGCGACAGCGGCGGCTCGCTCTTCTCGGGCGACAAGGCCATCGGCCTCACCTCCGGCGGCAGCGGCGACTGCACCTCGGGCGGCGAGACGTTCTTCCAGCCCGTCACCGAGGCGCTGTCGGCGACCGGCACGCAGATCGGCTGACAGCCGGTCAGCCGGTCAGCCGGTCAGCCGGCCGGCCGCTCGGATGCCGGCCGGTCCGTCGGCTTCGTCCTCAGGGCCGCCATCACCACGGTGATGGCGGCCCCCGCCGCTGCCCAGGCGGAGAGCACCAGCAGGGGGCCGGTGGTGTCGTTGCCCTCGAAGTAGGCGATGGAGCGGGCCACCCAGACGCCCGCGCCCGGGGGCAGTGCCGGGCCGATCGCCGCCCAGAACGGCGGGAGCAGCGGCGGCGGCAGCGCGCCGCCCGCGCTCGGGTTGCCCGCGATCACCACCAGCAGGACGGCCACGCCGATGCCGGCGATCCCGAAGACGCACTGGAGCGCCAGCGTGGCCGCGCCGACCGCGAAGACCACCAGGGCCCCCAGCCCCCACAGCGCCGCCAGGCTCCCCGGCAGGGCGCCGAGGACGGGCCCGGCGATGACCGCGCCGCCGAGTCCGCCGAGGACCGAGAACAGCGCGAGGGCGCCGAGGCGGATGATCCCGCGCCGGATGTCGGTGGGCCGTGCGCCCGCGCTCACCGCCAGCGCCGAGGCGCACAGATAGCCGCCCACGCACCAGCCCACGACCAGATAGAAGGACGTGAGCCCGTTGGCGTCCCCGACGTCGGCCGGGGCCACGTCCACCGTCCGCACCGTGCGGCCCTCGGACCGCTCCAGCGCGGTGACGAGGGCGGCCAGCGCGTTGGCCAGGGTGCGTCCGCCGCCGGAGGCGACCAGCAGGGTGTCGGTGGTGCCGGCCGGGTCGATCAGCAGGGCGCCGTCGATCTCCCGGTCCAGGATCCGCTCACGTGCCGCCGCCCGGTCGGCCACCGTCCGCGGGTCCAGCGGCTCGCCCGGCAGCCGCTCCAGCCGGGTCACCGCCTGCTCGGCCGCCGCCCGGGGCGCGACCACCCCGAACGGCACGTCCCTGAGCTTCGGATTGTGCAGCGCCCCCACGTACGAGGCGATGAAGAGCAGCTGCAGGGCGAGCACCCCGACGACGAGCAGGACGGCCCGCGGGGTGACCGCGTCCTTGAGCTCGTCGAGGAAGGACCTGGGGGCGGGCTCGGCCGTCTGTGTCATGTCCCCACGGTCGGAGGCGAGGGGCGTTTGCGCAGGTGGGGCGGGGCCGAATGGTTGTCGTACAGAAGTTCGAAAAGTGGTCTATGGTGGAGGCGAGGGGGCTGTGAACTGATGTTCGAGCCGAGTGGCTGATCGAGTGGCTGGGCGACTGGTGGATCGAGTGCGGGAGGTGCGTGTGCCGGGGTTCACGCATCTGCACACCGTCTCCGGGTTCTCCCTGCGGTACGGCGCCTCGCACCCGGAGCGGCTGGCCGAGCGCGCCTCCGAACGGGGCATGGACGCCCTCGCGCTCACCGACCGGGACACCCTCGCGGGCGCCGTCCGGTTCGCCAAGGCGTGCGCCCGGGCCGGGGTCCGCCCGCTGTTCGGGGTGGAACTGGCAGTGGGGGCGCCCGCGCCTTCCGTGCGGCAGGCGCGGCGGCGTGCCCCCGTGCGCGGCGGCGCCTTCCTCGACGAGTCGACCCCTCGGGTGACGTTCCTCGCCCGGGAGGGCGCCAAGGGCTGGGCCGAGTTGTGCAGAATCGTTTCAGCGGCGCATGCGGGCGGCGGCCCGGAGGGGAGCGGGAGCGAGGTGCCACCGCTGCTGCCCTGGGCGGAGTGTGCCGCCGAGGGCCTGACCGTGCTTCTCGGCCCCGCCTCCGACGTGGGGCGCGCGCTGGCCGCCGGGCGTCCCGACCGCGCCGCGAGACTCCTCGGGCCCTGGCGGGAGAGGTACGGCGACGCCCTGCGCCTCGAAGCGGTGTGGCACGGCCGCGAGGGCACCGGCCCCGGTTCGCTGCGGCTGGCCGCCCGGACCGTCGGCTTCGCCGCCGAGCAGCGGATACGGCCCGTGCTCAGCAACGCCGTCCGGTACGCCGACCCCGGCATGGGCCCGGTCGCCGACGTCCTGGACGCGGCCCGGCGGCTCGTCCCCGTCGACCCCCGGGGGGAGCTGGACTCCGGCGAGGCCTGGCTCAAGGGCGCGGACGCCATGCTGGGCGTCGCCGAGCGGGTCGTCGAGGCCGCCGGGTACCGCCGGGACACCGCGTACCGGCTGCTGGAGCAGACCCGGGCGACGGCCGCCGAGTGCCTGGTCGACCCGGAGGACGACCTCGGCCTCGGCACCGTCCACTTCCCCGAGCCGCGTCTCGTCGGCGCGGGCCGTCGCACCGCCCAGCGGGTGCTGGCCTCGCGGGCGGCGGCCGGGATGATGCGGCACGGCTACGGCACCCGGCGGGCGTACTGGGAACGGATGCACCGGGAGCTGGACGTGATCGCCCACCACGGCTTCGCCTCCTACTTCCTGACGGTCGCTCAGGTCGTCGACGACGTACGGAAGATGGGGATCCGGGTCGCCGCGCGCGGTTCCGGCGCCGGTTCCCTGGTGAACCACCTCCTGGACATCGCGCACGCCGATCCCGTCGAACACGGGCTGCTGATGGAGCGGTTCCTGTCCAGGCGGCGGGTCGCGCTGCCCGACATCGACATCGACGTGGAGTCCGCGCGCCGGCTGGAGGTCTACCGCGCGATCATCGGACGCTTCGGCACCGAGCGGGTCGCGACCGTCGCGATGCCCGAGACCTACCGCGTCCGCCACGCCGTCCGGGACGTGGGCGCGGCCCTCTCCCTGGACCCCGCCGACATCGACCGGATCGCCAAGTCCTTCCCGCACATCCGGGCCCGCGACGCGCGCGCGGCGCTCGAAGAACTGCCCGAACTCAGGAAACTGGCGGGGGAGAAGGAAAAGTACGGCCGACTGTGGGAGCTGGTCGAGGCGCTGGACGCGCTCCCGCGCGGGGTCGCCATGCACCCGTGCGGGGTGCTCCTGTCCGACGCGTCCCTGCTGAGCCGTACGCCGGTGATGCCGACCAGCGGCGAGGGGCTGCCCATGTCCCAGTTCGACAAGGACGACGTCGAGGACCTCGGGCTGCTGAAGCTCGATGTACTGGGCGTGCGGATGCAGTCGGCGATGGCGCACGCGGTGGCGGAGGTGGCGCGGGCGACGGGGGAGCGGGTCGACCTGGACGCGCTCGACTTCGAACGGGGCGCGGGCGATCCGGCGACGTACGAACTCATCCGTTCCACCGAGACGCTGGGCTGCTTCCAGATCGAGTCGCCGGGCCAGCGGGACCTGGTGGGGCGGCTCCAGCCGGCCACCTTCCACGACCTCGTGGTGGACATCTCGCTGTTCCGGCCGGGGCCCGTCGCCGCCGACATGGTGCGGCCGTTCATCGAGGCCCGGCACGGGCGGGCGCCGGTCCGCTACCCGCACGAGGATCTGGCGGAGCCGCTGCGGGAGACGTACGGCGTGGTCGTCTTCCACGAGCAGGTCATCGACATCGTGCACCTCATGACCGGCTGCGGCCGGGACGAGGCCGACCGGGTGCGGCGCGGGCTGTCCGACCCCGAGTCGCAGGGGCGCATCCGGGTCTGGTTCGCGCAGCACGCGGCCGCGAAGGGGTACGACGCCGAGACGATCCGGCGGACCTGGGAGATCGTCGAGGCCTTCGGGTCGTACGGCTTCTGCAAGGCGCACGCGGTGGCCTTCGCGGTGCCGACGTACCAGTCGGCGTGGCTGAAGGCGCATCATCCGGCGGCCTTCTACGCCGGGCTGCTCACGCACGATCCCGGGATGTACCCCAAGCGGCTGCTGTTGGCGGACGCGCGGCGGCGTGGGGTGCCGATCCTGCCGGTGGACGTGAACCGGTCCGCGGTCGCCCACCGTATCGAACTGGTGTCTGAATCAAAGGGGTCGGGGAAGGCGAGGAAGGCAAGGGGACCGAGGGGGTCGGGGGAGGAGAAGGCATGGGGGATCCGGCTCGCGCTCTCCGATGTGCACGGCATCAGCGAGGCCGAGGCGGCGCGGATCGCGGACGGGCAGCCGTACGCCTCGCTGCTGGACTTCTGGGAGCGGGCGCGGCCGAGCCGGCCGCTGGCGCAGAGGCTCGCCCAGGTCGGCGCGTTGGACGCGTTCGGCGCCAACCGGCGTGATCTGCAACTGCACCTGACCGAGCTGCACCGGGCCGGCCGGGGCGCGGGCGGCGGTCAGCTCCCGTTGTCCGGCGGGCGGCGGACCGCCTCGGCGGGGCTGCCGGACCTGTCCTCCGCCGAACGGCTCAGCGCCGAGCTGGGCGTGCTGTCGATGGACGTCTCGCGCAATCTGATGGACGACCACCGGGCCTTCCTCGACGAGCTGGGCGTGGTGTCGGCCCGGCGGCTGCGCGAGGCGCGGCACGGGGAGACGGTGCTGGTCGCGGGGGCCAAGGCGGCGACCCAGACCCCGCCCATCCGCTCCGGCAAGCGGGTCGTCTTCACCACCCTCGACGACGGCACCGGCCTGGTCGACCTCGCCTTCTTCGACGACTCCCACGACACCTGCGCCCACACCGTCTTCCACTCCTGGCTGCTGCTGGTGCGCGGAGTGGTGCAGCGGCGGGGGCCCCGCAGCCTCAGCGTCGTGGGCGCCGCCGCCTGGAACCTCGCCGAGCTGGTGGAGCTGCGGCGCGAGGGCGGCCTCGACGCGGTGGCACCCCGGCTGGCGGAGGCGGTGGACACCGGCGGGGGCGGGGGCGTAAGGGGCGCCGGGGGCGAGTCGGACGGCGGGCGCGGCGACGGCGCGACAGGGGACGGCGCGACAGGCGACGGCGGAGGGCGGCGCGGTGACACCGGGCGGCGGATCCGGATGCCCACCGGATACGAGATGCATCCATGGGCCGATCTCAGGCCCGCGGGCGAAGAGCCCTCACAAGGTCCTTCTCAGATGCGGAAGTTGTGGCACCAGAGCCCAGGGAGTGCGGGATGACCATCCTCTGCGTACGTTTCCAGCTGCCGTCGGGGTACGAGGCCGCCCTGCCCGGTCTCCTCGGCCTGGTCGAGGACTTCACCCCGGTCGTGGAGGCGCTGCCGCCGGACGGCGCGCTGGCCGATCTGCGGGGCGCCGAACGGTACTTCGGCCGGGACGCCGAGGAACTGGCCCGGCTGATCCGGGTCCGCGCCCTCGCGCTCTACGGCGTCGACTGTGTGATCGGCGCCGGGCCCGGACCGCTGACGGCGCGGCTGGCGCTGGGGGCGGCGGCACCCGGCTCGCCCTGCGCGGTGCCCGAGGACCTCGTCGTGGACTTCCTCGCCGAACTGCCCGTCGGCGCGCTGCCCGGCGTCGGCACCGCGACCGCCCGCACCCTGCGCGAGTACGGCCTCGAAACCCTCGGCGGGGTCGCTTGCGCGCCCCTGTCCACACTCCAGCGCCTGGTCGGCGCGCGGACCGGTCGCGACCTGCACGAGAAGGCCAACGGCGTCGACCGGGGCCGGGTCGTACCGAACGCCGTCGCGCGCTCGCTCGCCACCGAACAGACCTTCTCCCGCGACGAGTTGAACCCCGACCGGCACCGCCGCGCGCTGCTCGCCGGCGCCGAGGAGCTGGGCTCCCGACTGCGCGCCCTGGAGAAGGTCTGCCGCACCCTGACCCTCACCGTCCGCTACGCCGACCGCTCTTCGACGACCCGCACCCGCACGCTCGCGGAGCCGACCGCCCACTCCCCGGCGCTGACCGCGACCGCCTACGCCCTGTACGACGCCCTCGGCCTCCAGCGCGCCCGGGTCCGCGCGATCGCCCTGCGCGCGGAGGGCCTCACCCCCGCCGACCAGTCCTCGCACCAGCTCGCCTTCGACCCCGTCGACGAGAAGCTCCGCCGTATCGAGGAGGTCGCCGACCGGGCCCGCGCCAAGTTCGGCCCGCACGCGGTGATCCCGGGGACGCTGGCCGCGTGACACCCCGGCGGGCGATCAGTTGGCCCACGGCGGCACGATCCGCGTGCCGTCGGCCAGCTCCGCCTCCAGGCCGACGGAGGTGGTGACCCAGGAGGTGGCGACCTCGGTCGTCGGGTTCTCCACGGTGACGGTCGTGCCGGCGTTGATGATCACCGTGTCGCCCGCCGTGACGCGGTGGGTGTGGGCGTCGAGGGTGATCAGCAGTTCCCCGCCGAGGAGGTGGAAGATCTCCTCCCGGTTGACGGTGTGCGCGGGTGCCTTGGTCCCGGCGGGTATCTCGCCCCGCCAGGCGGCCAGTTCCCTGCTGCCGGTGAGCGGGGTGGCGTACGAGACGAAACGGGCACCGTGGATCTCGTGGACGACGGCTTCGGACGAACGGACGACGGGCATGGGGGCCTCCTGGGGTCTTCGAAAAGTCTTCGGGACCTCTTCGGGACGTTTTCGGGACGTCTTCGGGGTGCCTCGGGGTGTCTTCGGACGGAATAGTCAAGCAGCTTGACCACTTGCCCTATGGTCAAGCTGCTTGACCGATCCGTCAAGGGTGTTTCAATGCAGGCGTGCAGAACTCCGAGGCCCTGGCCCTGTCCGCCGCCCTGCTCGCCGCCGCCGGTGAGCTGACGCGCCGTATCGACGAGGGGGTCGCCGCCCGCGGCTTCGAGGGGCGGCCCTCGTACGGGTTCGCGTTCGCCCGGCTCGCTCCGGACGGTGCCACGGTCACGGATCTCGCCGCCCATCTCGGGGTGACCAAGCAGGCGGCCAGTCAGCTGGCCGACGAACTCGTGCGCAAGGGGTACGTGGAGCGCCGGCCGCATCCGCGGGACGCCCGCGCCCGGCTGATCGTGCTGACCGAACGCGGCTGGGCCTGCACGCGGGCGGCGGAGGAGGCGGCGGCTGAGGTGGTCGCGGCGTGGGCCGAGGTGCTCGGCGGAGAGGGTGAGGTGCGGGCGTTGCGCGACCGATTGCTGCGTATCGCGCCCTACGGTCCCATCAAGCCCGCCTGGTGACGGTTCGACGTCACGTGTCAGTGGTCCCGATCATCACTTGAAGTTTTTACTGACGCGTAACTTCCCACCTTTCCTACTCGCCCGTAACTTGGCGAAGAAGAACAGCATCCTCGTGATCCGGATCACAGGGCGAACGTCGCCGCACGTCCCTTGAGCCGCAAGGAGATCACCCGATGCTGCCCTGGAAGCGCCTGATCAGACCGCTGACCGCCCTGAGTCTCGCCGCCGCGGCGACCCTCGTGCCCGGCACCGCCGCCCACGCCGCCCACGCCGCCGACGCGGCCGCCGCGCCGAGCCGTGGCTGGAACGACTACTCCTGCGAACCCTCCAGCGCCCACCCCCGCCCCGTCGTCCTCGTCCACGGCACGTTCGCGAACTCCGTCGACAACTGGCTGGGCCTCGCGCCGTACCTCGTGAACCGCGGCTACTGCGTCTACTCCCTCGACTACGGCCAACTCCCCGGCGTGGCCTTCTTCAACGGGCTCGGCCCCATCGACAAGTCGGCCCAGCAGCTCGACGCCTTCGTCGACCGGGTGCTCGCCGCGACCGGCGCCGCCGAGGCCGACCTCGTCGGCCACTCGCAGGGCGGCATGATGCCCCGCTACTACCTCAAGTTCCTCGGCGGAGCCGCCGAGGTGAACGCGCTCGTCGGCATCGCGCCCTCCAACCACGGCACCACCCTGAACGGCCTCACCCGGCTCCTCGACACCTTCCCCGGCGCCGGCGACCTGCTCTCCACCGCCACCCCGGCCCTCGCCGACCAGGTCGTCGGATCCCCCTTCCTCACCAAGCTCAACGCGGGCGGCGACACCGTCCCCGGCGTGACCTACACCGTCCTCGCCACCCGGTACGACGAGGTCGTCACGCCGTACCGGTCCCAGTTCCTCGACGGGCCGAACGTGCGCAACATCGTCATCCAGGACCTGTGCGCGCTCGACCTCTCCGAGCACGCGGCGATCGGACTCCTCGACCGGATCGCGTTCCACGAGGTCGTCAACGCCCTCGACCCGGCCCACGCCACCCCGACGACCTGTCTCTCGGTCACCGACTGACACGTGCCGGTACGTGCCGCCGGGGCCTGTCCGGCCTGAGCCGCCCGACAGGCCCCGGAAGTCGTCAGCGGCCGGGCCGCCCACCGGCCGTCGCACGGCGGCGGGCCGCCGCGAAGAGGGGGGAGGGACCGAGCGCCAGGACGGCCGCGCCGCCGAGGGTCAGATACGGGGTCGTCGTCGACGGGACGGCCCCGGCCGCACCCGTCGCACCGACGACCAGGGCGGCGGCGGGCACGGTGGTCTCGCGGCGGGCAGCGGGCATGGCGGGGCACTCCTCGAAACGGTCCTGAACGGTTACCGGGTGGGGCCGGGACGCCGGGGGCGATCAGCGAGCTAGCCCCAGAGAACCGCAAAATCGCCTGCTGAGGGCGGGTGCGGAGGATCCTTATGGTGGCGTTAAGGAGGGGCTAACCGAGGGCTCAGGAAAACCTTTCGAGGAGCGCTCGGAGCCTCCCGAAGATCCGGTTCTTACCTCGGTGCGTGACACTGGGCCCGTTCGCAACCGCCGTACGAGAGAAGGGAACCCGCGCATGACCGCCGTACGCGGAACATCCGTGGACATCGCCACCGAGGACGGCACCGTCGACGCCTACTTCGTCCACCCCGACGACGACGCCGCGCATCCGGCGGTCCTGTTCTACATGGACGCGTTCGGGCTCCGGCCGCACCTGCGGGCGATGGCCGACCGGCTGGCCGGTGCCGGGTACACGGTCCTCGTGCCCAACGTCTTCCACCGGTCGGGGCGGACACCGGTGTTCGACCTGCCCGAGTTCATCGATCCGGCCGCGCGCCCGGAGATATGGGAGCAGATCCTGCCGGCCATGACGGCACTGACGCCGGAACTCGCGCTGCGGGACGCGGCGGCGTATCTGGGATGGCTCGCCGACAGCCCGCGGGCCGCCCAGGGGCCCGTCGGGATCACCGGGTACTGCATGGGCGCCCGGCTGGCCCTGCACACCGCCGGTGCCTTCCCCGAACGCGTCGCCGCCGCGGCCGGCTTCCACGGGGGACGGCTGGCGACCGACGCCCCGGACAGCCCGCATCTGGCGGTGCCCCGGATCACCGGCGAGGTCTACCTCGGCCACGCAGACGAGGACCCGTCCCTGCCCCCGGAGCAGATCGACCTGCTCGACAAGACGCTCACCGAGGCCGGGGTCCGCCACCGCACCGAGGTCTACGAGGGCGCCCCGCACGGCTACACCCAGGCCGACACCGCCGCATACGACGCCGAGGCGACGGAACGCCACTGGACGGCCCTGCTGGACCTGCTCGCCCGCACCCTGCGGTCGGGGGTCTGACCGGGCCCGTCCGGGCCCACGGGCCGGTACGCCCCGACGCCCGCGGTCGGGGCGTCGGGGCGGCTGTCCGGAGATCGGTGGGGTTGCTGGAGTCGGTGGACGCGCGTACGCGCTCGCGGCAGGGCGCGGTGGCTCAGCCGTCCGGCCACCAGGTGCGCGCGATGTCCTTTCGCACTTCCCGGCGCTCGACGGGGCGTTCGTCGGCCTCGTCCCGCACCCGGCGGGACGAGGACTTCCTCAGGGGCTTCTGCACGGTCGTACGGCGCATGGCTGCCTCCTTGCGTCCACCGGGTTCCGCGTTTTCACGGAGGTAGACCTTTTCCGGGAGCGTTACTCATCGTTCGTGCTCTGTCAGTGGCGGCTGTCACCATCTGGACTGTCAGTGGCAGGTGTCACTCTGGCGGCATGACCAACATCGACGACGACGAAACCTCTCCGGCCCTGCGAACACCGGGGAACCCGGCGGCAGATGACTCCCCGGGAGCCGTCGACTGGGACGCGGAAGCCCCCTCCTTCGACGACGAACCCGATCACGGCCTGCGGGAACCCGCCGTCCGGGAGGCCTGGGCGGCCCGGCTGCGGGACTGGCTGCCGACCCGCCCCTCGGACGTGCTCGACCTCGGCTGCGGCACCGGCAGCCTGTCACTCCTCGCGACCGAGCAGGGGCACCGGGTGACCGGCGTGGACTCCTCCCGGGCCATGGTCGCCCTCGCCCGCGCCAAGCTCGCCGGGCGCCCCGCCGTGTTCCTCGTCGGCGACGCGGCGGCCCCGCCCGTGGGGGAGGAGCGGTTCGACGTGCTCCTCGTCCGCCATGTGCTGTGGACCCTGCCCGACCCGGCCCGTGTGCTGCGCCACTGGTGCGCACTGCTGCGGCCCGGCGGCCGACTGGTGCTGGTCGAGGGGGTGTGGGGCACGGTCAGCCCGGTCGGCATACCCGCCGAGCGGCTCTGCGGACTGGTCGCGCCCCTCGTGTCCGACACACGGCTGGTGCGGCTGGCGGACGACCCGCTGCTGTGGGGCAGGGAGGTCGAGGACGAGCGCTACGCGGTCGTGGCCCGCCTCTGACCCCCCGCACCGGCCCCGGCTAAACCAGCAGCGACTCCAGGCCCCCCTCGGTGGTGGCGAGTGCCTCCAGCGCGTCGAGGGCGGCGACGGCCGCCGCCGCGGCCTCCGGGTCGCTCCGCGCGAGCCCGCTCTCCTCGAACTCGTCCTCGTCCAGCCGCAGTACGGTCCCGCCGTCGGCGGACCGCCACAGATCCAGATCGAGGTCCTCGACGACGACCTCCCCACCGGAGAGGACTGCGGGCCTGGTGATGTCGCAGTACCAGCCCTTCAGCCCGCCTTGGGCGTCCCGGACCTCCTTCACCGCGTACCACCGGTCGCGCCAGTAGTACTCGGTGAACACGTCACCGGGCCCGAAGCGTACGAAGCCGAAGTCCCGCACGCCCTCGGTCGCCCAGTCGGCGTGGACCACGATCCGGGTGCCGTCGTCGCTCAACAGCCGCGCGGGGTAACGGATCTTCGTACGGCCCGCCTTGAGCAGGACGACGTCCACCGCGCGCCCCTCCTGCCGGGAGTCAGCCGAGTTCACGGACATACCGCACCTCCGTCGCGCACACTTCGTATCCGAACCACCTGTTGACCGCGAGCATCGGGCCGTTGCCGGCGTCGTTGCCCGTGAACGCCTCCGCGTACCCCGCGGCCCGGGCCCGGTGCAGGGAGTCGTTCTTGGCGAGCTTGGCCAGACCCCGGCCGCGGAAGGCGCGGGCGGTGCCCGTCATCGCGGTGAAGTAGCGGTCCCGGCCGTCCGTGCGGACCGCGGTGAAGGCGGCGGGGGTGCCGTCCACCACGACCACCGTGCTCAGGGCCCGGTCCAGCAGGGGGTGGCCGTAGGTCTGCGCGAGCCACTGCCCGTAGTCGCCCAACTCGGCCTCGACGTCGCCCGGTTCGTCGGCCGTGGTCTCCGCGTCCAGGTCGAACAGCGGACGCGGGTCGTCCGCGAAGTCGGCGGCCGTCCGCAGCTCCACGCCCTCGGGCGGGGAGCCGAGCGGGGGGAGCGTGCCATGGGCCAGGTCCAGGCGGAGGAAGTGCGCGGAGCGGCTCGGCGCGTAGCCGCGGCGCTCGGCGAACACGCGGTTCTCCGGGGTGTCCAGCACCCAGGACAGCAGCCGCCGCGCGCCCACCGCCGTCAGCCGCTCCTCGGCGGTGCGCGCCAGCAGGGCGCCCGCGCCCCGGCGCAGCCGCTCGGGATGGACGTACACGTTGACGTCGCCCTGGCCCGGTACGGGGCTGTCGTGGGCGAGGGACAGCTGCGCGGTGCCGATCACCTCGCCGTCCGCCTCGGCGACCAGCAGCCGGTGGTGCGCCTCGGCGGGCGCGAGCGTCACGTCGTGGAGCACGGACTCGGCTGTGCCGACCAGGAAGGGCAGAGCACGCCGTCGTACGTCGGCGAAGGCCTCGGCGTCCGCCGGGTCGGCGGCGCGCAGGTCGCGCACGATCAGTGTCATGTGGGGGCACGCTACGGGGGCGGCGCCGGCAGTCGCCTCCGATTTTCCGGTGGGTACGGGACAATCGCCGCGTGACCTTGAAGATTCGCATCGTGGAGGGGAGCGCGCCCTATGAGCAGGTGCGCGCCCAGATCTCGGAACAGGCCCGCTCCGGAGCGCTGCCCGTGGGGTACCGGCTGCCGACCGTACGGGGGCTCGCCGAGCAGCTCGGGCTCGCGGCCAACACCGTCGCCAAGGCGTACCGCGCGCTGGAGACCGACGGGGTGATCGAGACGCGGGGGCGCAACGGGACGTTCGTGGCCGCCGCCGGGTCGGCCGCGGAGCGCGAGGCGGCGGTGGCCGCGGGGGCGTACGCGGAGAGGGCGCGCCGACTCGGGCTGAGCGAGGCCGAGGCACTGGCGGCGGCCCGGGACGCGCTGCGGGCCGCGTACGCGCAGTAGCACCCCCGGGGCCGGGCACGCGCGACGGCTCAGGTCCGCGCCGGCCGTCGCGGCTGCGGCGTGCGGGTCGGCCGCAGGCCCGCGCTCCGGGCCGCGCCCGCGAACGTCGTCGCGTCCCTCACCGCCGCCGCGTGGGGGTCGTTGTTGAAGTAGACGTAGGCGTCGGCGGTGGCGGGCCAGGTGTCGGCGATGCGGTGGGCCCAGGTCGTCAGGGCCTGGCGGCCGTAGTGGGGCCACGGGCGGGCCCGGCCCTGGTGCAGCCGGAGGTAGGACCAGTCGGTGGTGCGCCACAGCGGAGTGGCCGGGCGGGAACGGCTGTCGGCCCAGCACAGGGCCGCGCCGCGGGACTCCAGGACCTCGCGGACCTCGGGGGTCCACCACGAGTCGTGGCGGGGCTCGACCGCGATCCGGGTGCCGGCGGGGAAGCAGGCCAGGCAGGTGTCCAGGAGACCGGCGTCGGCCCTCAGCGTCGGGGGCAGCTGGAGCAGGATGGGGCCCAGCCGGTCGCCCAGGCCCGCCGCGTGGCTCATCAGACGGTGCACCGGCTCCTCGGGGTCCCGCAGCCGCTTGATGTGGGTCAGATACCGGCTCGCCTTGACCGCGACCACGAAGTCCGCCGGCAGTCTCTCCCGCCACGCCTCGAAGTTCTCCTTCGTCGGCAGCCGGTAGAACGCGTTGTTGAGCTCGACCGTCGCGAACCGCGCCGCGTACTCCTCCAGCCACAGCCGGGTGGGGCAGCCCGCCGGGTAGAGGGCGCCCCGCCAGTCCTTGTACTGCCATCCCGACGTGCCGACGAACACGGTCATACATCCATGAAAGCACCGAAGCGGGAGCGCCTACAGGTACAGGCCCGCGTCCGCCCCGCCCCGCGGCTCCGGCAGCGACGTCGGTGACGTGCCGCGACGCAGCGCGTACAGCTCGGCCAGGGTCGCCCCCTCGCGGCCGACCCCCTCGTCCGTGCCGAGCCAGCCCACCGCTTCCGCGCGGGTCAGCGCGCCCACCTCGATCCGGGCGAGACAGCGGCCGGGGCGGACCACGGCCGGGTGGAGGCGCTCCAGGTCCTCGTTGGTGGTGACGCCCACCAGGACGTTGCGGCCCTGCCCGAGCAGGCCGTCCGTCAGGTTCAGCAGCCGGGAGAGCGCCTGGCCCGCCGTGTGCTTGGCCTCGCCCCGGATCAGTTCGTCGCAGTCCTCCAGCAGGAGCAGCCGCCAGCGGCCCTTGCCCGCCGCGTCCTCCTCGCCGATCGCGATGTCCATCAGATAGCCGACGTCGGAGAAGAGCCGCTCGGGGTCCAGCACGCAGTCGACCTGGCACCAGTCCCGCCAGGAACGCGCCAGCGTGCGCAGCGCGGAGGTCTTGCCGGTGCCGGGCGGCCCGTGCAGCAGCAGGAGACGGCCCGCGATGTCCTCCGGGGTCGTCTTCATCAGGCGGTCCATCGCGTCCGCCACCGGGGCCGTGTAGTTCGGCCGGACCTCTTCCCAGGTGCCCGCCGAGATCTGCCGGGTCGTGCGGTGCGGGCCCCGGCGCGGCGAGACGTACCAGAAGCCCATCGTCACGTTCTCCGGCTGCGGCTCGGGCTCGTCGGCCGCGCCGTCGGTGGCCTGGCCGAGCACCTTCTCCGCCAGCTCGGCGGTGGTCGCGGTCACGGTGACGTCGGCGCCGCGGTTCCAGCGGGAGATCAGCACCGTCCAGCCGTCGCCCTCGGCGAGGGTCGCGCTGCGGTCGTCGTCCCGCGCGGAACGCAGCACCCGGGCGCCCGGCGGCAGCAGGGTGGCCCCGGACCGCACCCGGTCGATGTTCGCCGCGTGCGCGTACGGCTGCTCGCCCGTCGCGAAACGGCCGAGGAACAGCGCGTCGACGACATCGGACGGGGAGTCGCTGTCGTCGACGTTGAGCCGGATCGGCAGTGCGTCGTGTGGGTTGGCAGACATGTCGCCATGATCCGTCACCAAGGGCTCCCCGTGCATCCGCTTTCCGCGGTGCGCCGGTGTGTCCTCCCGTGAGCCGTCCGATTGCCCGGGAGTTCACCGACGGAACCTCCCCGGGCGGGGGTCCGCGCGGTTACTGTTGCCCATGATGGGACGTCATGGGTGGATTGCGGGGGACCGGCGGTGGCGGCTCACCGCGCTTCTGGGCGTGGGGGTGGCCGCGCTGGCCCTCGTCGTGACCTTGCTCAACACACTTCCCGGGGACGGCAGCACCACCGGCACCACACGGGACGGCGACAAGGTGCACGGCACGCCCGCGACCCCGCCGGGCGCCACCGCACCCAGTGTGGGCTGGGGTTTCACCCACACCCAGTTCAGCGCGGACGAGGGCAGCGGCACGGCGGTCGAGCGCGTCGAGGAGCGGCTCGCCGAGCGGCCCCTGCCGCAGATCCAGCACATCATGGGCTGGGGCGCGGGCAACCCCGAGCCCGTCGAGGGGCGCTACGACTTCGAGGAGATGGACCGGCGCATCGACTTCGTCCGCGCCACCGGCGGCACCCCCGTCGTGACCCTGTGCTGCGCGCCCGACTGGATGAAGGGCGGCAGACCGGGCGCCGACCGGACCGACTGGAGCCAGGCCGCGCTGGAGACCGCGCCCGAGCCCGAGCACTTCGCGGACTACGCCGCCCTCGCCGCCACCGTCGCCAAGCGCTACCCGGACGTACGGCACTTCATCGTCTGGAACGAGTTCAAGGGCTTCTGGAACGACGCGGAGGCCCGCTGGGACTACGAGGGGTACACCGAGCTGTACAACCTCGTCTACAAGGCCCTGAAGAAGGTCGACGAGGACATCATGGTCGGCGGGCCCTACCTGGTCATGGACAGCGTCGACCCCCGCCAGAAGCAGGACGCGTCGACGTCGCTCAAGGGGCCGTGGGGCGCCATGGACCAGCGGATCCTCGACGCCTTCGACTACTGGAACAAGAACAGGGCCGGCGCCGACTTCGTGGTGGTCGACGGATCCAGCTACACCCGGGACGACGAGCTGGTCCCCGACGAGTTCGCGGCGACCGACAAGTTCACGGCCGTGAGCCGGTGGGTGCGGGAGCGGTCCGGCGGTCTGCCGCTGTGGTGGGCCGAGTACTACGTCGAGCCGGCCGACAAGGACGACAACCGGCACGGCTGGTCCGAGAACCGCCGGGTCGCCGTCCAGGCCTCCGGTCTTATGGCCATGGCCGAGGGCGGTGCCACCTCCGGGTTCTACTGGAACCCGGAGGAGAAGACCGGCGAGTGCCCCGGCTGCCTGTGGACGCCGACCGACAAGCGTGACGGCGGCCGCGAACTGCCCATGTACGGGTTGCTGTCCCGGTTCGGCGAGGAGTTCCCGCCGGGGACGACGTACGAGACGGTGTCCGTCGCGGCGGACGACAAGCCGAACGTGCGCGTGCTGGCCGACGACAAGGCCGTGCTCGTCGTCAACACCCTCGACCGCAGGATCAGTGCGGAGATCGACGGGAAGAGGTTCGACATGGGGGCGTACGAAACGAAGTGGCTCGACAGGTAGTCGGGTGACCGCGCGCCGGTGGTGGCCGGTCGCGCAGTCCCCCGCGCCCCTTTCAGGGGCGCTACGGCGCGCCCATCGTCAGGAACCTCTGCACCAGAGACGCCAGCAGCAGGGCCAGTAGCGGCAGGCTGAACCAGAAGCTGCCCTGCAGCCAGCGGAGTTGGCGGACGCCGGGGCGGACCGCCACGCGGACCGTCTCGCGGACGCTCAGCAGCACGATCAGGGCGATCGCGGCCAGGCCGCCCACCACCGACCAGGGCGTCCAGGTGACCTGGGGGCCGATCGGGCCGGGATCGGGCTCCGGCGCCTTCCCGGTCCGGTCGCGCAGGGCGAAGATCGTGGCGTCGTCGTTGGCGAGCACCCGCTCCAGGTCGGCGCGCCTGCCGAGGTTCTCGACGAGCCGGGAATCCCAGTCCGCGGGATAACCGGCGTCCATCTGGAGGTTGGTGACCTGGCTGCGGTTGACGATCAGGAAGGAATGGGCGCCCGCGTCCTTCAGCGCCTTGACCACACCGGAGACCAGGACCGGATCGCTCGGCGCGAGCGTCGGCACGTACTCGACCTTCTCCATGTCCCGGGCGCCCCACGGCATCGCGGGCGTCACGTTGTTCACCGGGTCGTCGCTGAGCCAGAGCAGCCGTACCGTCGGGTCGTCGTGGGCGTAGACGTACTCCATGGCGGCGACCTCGCCCGGCCGGACGCGCTCGAAGGGCTCGTTGCCCCAGCGGGCGACCAGGAAGCCGCCGATGAGGACGAGACCGGCCATGAGCGCGGCCAGTGGGGCGAGGCTCCTTCGGTCCTTGTCGCGTTCCCCGGCGGTGACGCCGGTGCGCGGGAAGAGGGCGAGCGCGCCCAGCAGCGCGGCACCCGGCAGCGCGAACATGAAGACCCGCAGGGCCATCTCACCGCCGTACGACTGCATGCCGAAGCCCAGGAACGGCACGAACGTCAGCACGAGCAGGGAGCGTTCGCGGTACTTGTTCGCGCGGCGGCGCCAGAAGCCGTAGCAGGCGAGGAGCATGACCGAGCCGGCCAGCGCCACGCGCGCGTACAGCACGAGCTTGTGGGTCGAACTGCCCTCGCCGATCCGGCCGGAGACCGAGGAGGTGACGTTCCCGCCGACCCCGCCGACCCCGCCGAAGAGTTCGTCGAAGTGGCCCGACCAGTACGGCTCGGCGAGGAAGCCCACCCAGACGGCGACCAGCACGGCGAACAGGATGGGCAGGCCGCGCAGTTCGGAGCGCCCGACCAGGACGAGGGCCGCGAGGACACCCAGCATCACGAACGGGGTGAGCTGGTGGGCGGGGACCGTCGCCGCGTACAGCGCGATCAGGACCGCCAGGAGGACCGCGCGCTGTCGGCGGTCCGTGGGCTCGACCTCCGCCTCGCCGGGGCGCACCGTGCCCCACAGCATGTGCGGGGCGCGGAACCAGACCAGGAGGATCGCGACGAAGACCAGGTAGAGGAGGTAGGTGAAGCCCTGGGGGGAGAAGTAGTCCTGGCCCACCCAGCCGCTCAGGACGAAGATCCAGACTCCCGTCCACCGGGCGCGCCAGCTCGCCCGCATATGGCGGGCGAGGAGGAACATCGGGGCCAGGTACAGGAGTTGGACGGCCGTCGGCCACCAGCGGATGATCTCGGTGAAGTCGGTGACCCCGCAGGCCTGCGCCACGAACGCCGCCGCCGCGAAGAACCCCGGCCAGCTCCACCGGGCGTCCAGGTCGGGTACGGCCGTGCCGGTGCGGTCGATGTAGTCGATGAAGCCCAGGTGCTGCCAGGCCGTGGCGAAGCGGGGCTCGGTCTCGATCACGGCGGGCAGCGCGTGCAGCGAGAAGACGGTGGCCAGCAGCGTGATCAGCAACAGCGCGCGGTGCTCCCGGGCCGGCCGAAGCAGCGCGGCGAACACGACCGCCAGCAGGGCAGCCCCGGCCAGGGTCGGCGTCGGCAGCACGGAGATCAGACCGAGGCCGCCCATGCGGTCCAGGTCGGAGTCGTCCAGCGCCAGCGCGGGCACCCAGTAGAGCAGCAGCGCGGAGAGCAGCAGGAAGCCGAGGACCAGCCCCGTGACGGTGGGGTGCGGAAGTCGCTCGCGGAGGGGCACCCGAGGCGTGTCCTCGGCGGACGGCTCCTCCTCGGCCGGGGGTGTCACCGGTTCCCGTACGGACTCCTCCGCGTTCTCGGCCTCTCGTACGGCGTCCGGTTCCCCCGTGGCCTCCTCGGACGGGGCGTCCGCCTCCGGGGCCGGCGGCCCGAGCGGACGGGTCGGCCGGTCCTGGGCCCAGGCCGGGCGGTGGTCCCTGCGCGGCATCGCGGTTCCGGTGGGCGGGGTGCCGGGGCCGGGCCGTACGTCCGGGCGGCGTTCCAGATGGTCGAAGTCGACGTGGACGCCGAGGGCGAGGGTGTCGGAGTCCGGGCGCCGGGACCAGGCCCCGTTCTGCTTCCTCGCGGCGGCGGCCACCCGGCCCAGGTCGGCCAGATCGCCGTCGGGTGCCGCGTCCGCGGGCGCCTCGGCGGGCCCGGCGGTGCGCAGGATCCGGTACAGCCGCGGCGCGGCGATCAGCACGATCACCGCGAGGCTGGAGATCTCGGCGACGCCCGCGCCGGTCAGGCCCATCCGGGGGAGCAGGAGCAGGGTCAGGCCGAGGACCAGCGCGCACAACAGGCCCTGCAACCAGGCGAGCCCGGCGGTACGGCTCTGGGCGCGCAGCACCGCGAAGTACGTCTCCATGACGACCCGCAGGACCGCGCCGACGGCGAACCAGCGCAGCAGCGGGGTCGCCGCGTCCGCGTACGCCTGCCCGAAGACCGCCAGGATCCAGGGCGCCCCGAAGAACAGCACCGCGCACACCGGCAGCATGATCCGGGCCATCCGCTTCAGCGCGGCCCGGGTGTTGGCGGCCAGGCGTGCCGGGTCGTGCGCGCCCTCGACGGTCAGCGAGGCGCCCATGTTGATGGCGAGCAGGTTGACGGTGCCGCCGATGGTGGTGGTGATGTAGAAGTACGCGTTGTCGGCGGAGCCGACCTGGGCGGCGACGATCACCGGGACCAGATAGACCACCGCGAGCGAGAACAGGGAGCCCGTGTAGTCACCGGCGAGGAAGCGGCCGATCTCCCTCAGCGACGGCGGGTGCGCGTGCTCCTCGGTGGCCCGCACATGGGTCGGGATCAGCCGTCGGAACACCAGCCAGCCCAGCGGCAGCACCGACATCGCGATCGCCGCGACCCAGGACACGAAGACGCCCATGGTCGGGACCGCGGCGGCGAACACCACGAGGAGCACCAGCTTCACCGCCGAGAACACGGTGTTGCCGACCGGCACCCACACCGCGCTGCGCAGCCCGGTGAGCACCCCGTCCTGGAGCGTCAGCGTCGACCAGGCGACCACCGCGAGCACGAAGAACACGGCGTAGAGCGGATCGTGCAGAAAGCTGTACGACGATCCCCACAGGCCCAGCGTCAGCAGGAACACGCCCGCCGCCAGCGCCACGATCACCGCACTGCCCGCGTAGGTGCGGAAGATCAGCCGTCCGGTGTCGCGCCCCGCGACCGGGATGAACCGGGCCAGGGCACCCGTCAGCGTCAGCGCGGTGAGCCCGGCCAGGAGCTTCATCGCGGCGATCGCGGCGGAGCCCTGACCGACCGAGGCCTCGGTGTAGTAGCGGGCGGCGGCCAGCCAGTAGCCGAGGCCGAGCACGGCCGAGATCCCGGTGTTCAGCATCAGGGCGTAGGCGTTGCGGAACAGCTGGTCGCCCCCCGCCCCCCGGCCCAGCCCGGGCAGGCGCAGCCGGCGTCCGGGGCCGGGCGCCGGCTCGGTCTCCCCGGTCGTGGCGCTCTCGGCCTCGTGAGCCGTGGTGGTCGTCGTGTCAGACACGGGAACGGATGGCCTTCCGGAGCTGTCGTGCTCTTCGGACCATGGCGTACCCCTTGGTGAGGGCACGGTCCCGGGCGAAGGTGCGGGCGATCGCGCGGCCCTCGACGAGCCGCTCGAACTCCGCGATGCCCGTGGAGCGGCGCACGGTCACCCGCCGCAACGCGTACGGGCCCTGCGCGCGCCGGGCCAGCGCGTTGCCGACGGCGAGCGACTGGGCGAAACCCGTCTCCCGTACCGCGACGCGCACCCGGCGGCTGGAATAGCCGTACGGGTAGGCGAAGGAGACGGGCCGGGCGCCCAGTTCGTCGGCGACGACGTGCCGGCAGCGCCGCAGCTCGAACCGGAGCCGGTCGTCGTCGAGCAGGTCGAGCTGCGGGTGGGTGTGGCTGTGCCCGCCGATCTCCACGCCGTTGTCGGCGAGTTCGCGGACCTGGTCCCAGCCGAGCATGGTGTCGAGGGCCTCGCCGTTGTCGTAGGGGCCCTCGATCCAGCCCGTGGTGACGAACAGCGTGGCCGCGAAGCCGTGCTTGGTGAGCACGGGCAGGGCGTGCCGGTGCACGCCCGCGTAGCCGTCGTCGAAGGTGATCAGCACGGGCCGGGCGGGGAGCGGGCGGCCGTTCCGCCAACTCGCCCCCAGGTCGGCGGTGTTCACCGGGGTGAGGCCCAGGTCGTCGATGAGCGCCAGCTGTTCCGCGAAGGCCTCCGGGGTCACCGACAGGTCCCTGGTGGCGTCGTTCGGCGCGGTGGACACCGCGTGGTACATCAGGATCGGCACGGCCGCGGCCGCCGTCCCCGTGGTCTCCGTCATGACGAGCCCCCCTCGCCCCCCTTGCGGACCGGGCCGCCCGGAATCTCGCCGACCGAGAACGTGACCTCGCCCCTGCGGGCCCGGACGCTCCCGACAACGTACCCCCCGGCCGCGGCCGCCACCCCCACAGCGATCGCACCCGCACGTCCCGCGCCCCCCCCGCGGCCGAGCAGCGCGTCCCGCAGCCCGCGCGCCACCCCGGCGGGCAGCACCCGGGTGGTGTACCGGCGTTCCGACTCCAGCCCCTTGCCCGCGCCCACGCTCCGGGCCACCAGTGCCTTCGACAGGCCCTCGGCGTAGGTGCGGGAGCGGAAGTACGCGAAGCGCTCCCGCGCGTCGGGCACCCGGTGGTGGATCACGGCCCGGTCGTCGAGCAGCAGCACCGCCTCCGGCCGGGCCCGGGAGAGCCGGATGCACAGCTCCGTCTCCTCGCAGCCCAGGGGGCGCTTGTCGCCGTCGCGGCCGATACCGGTGGCGAAGCCCCCGGCCGCGTCGAAGGCGCTGCGGCGGAACGAGGCGTTGCCGCCGAGGACGTTGCGGACCTCGGCGACACCGCCGGGCAGACCCTTGTAGGCGCAGCCCACGACCCAGTCGAACTCCTCGGGGAACCAGGCCGGGCGGCGGCCGGAGGCCCACACGGGCACCGTACGGCCGCCGACGGCCATGACCCGGGGGTCGGCGTACCCCTGGGCGAAGTGGCGCAGCCAGTCGCGCTCGGCCACGGCGTCGTCGTCGAGGAAGGCGATGATCTCCCCGTACGAGGCGGCGATGCCCGTGTTGCGGCCGGCGGACAGCCCGCGGGGGCCCGCGTTGGCGAGCACGCGAACCTCATGGACCTCTTTGTACTCCCCGGTCAGACGCTCCAGCAGGGACCGGTTGTGGTCCACCACCAGCAGCGTCTCCAGGGCCGGCCGGGACTGGGCGCGCACCGAGGAGACCGCCGCGAGGATGTCCTCCCAGCGGTCCTCGGTGTACACGCAGATCACGACCGAGACGGTCGGCTCGTTCAAGACACCTCTCCCCGCCCGGCGGTGAGCATCGTCGCGTGCGAACGGCGGCGCAGGGCACGCCGGTTGGAACGCTCCTTGAGGATCACCTTCAGCACCCGCAGTCCGTCGCGCACGGCCCGCAGATTGCTCGCGCCGTGGATGCGCAGGTACTCGTGGCTGGGGATCTCCTGCACCTTCAGGCCCGCCTTGACGACCCGGATGTTCATCAGGGTCTCCACCTCGAAGCCGGTGCAGTCGAGGTCGATCTTGTCGAGGCAGTGCCGCCAGAAGGCGTTGTAGCCGTAGCACAGGTCGGTGTAGCGGGCGCCGAACTTGCGGTTGACGGTGGTGCACAGCGCCCAGTTGCCGAGCTTGCGGATCAGGGTCATGTCGTCGGTGCCGCCGCCGTTGGCGAAGCGGGAGCCCTTGGCGAAGTCGGCGCCCGAGACGAGGGCGGAGACGTACGACACGATCTCGTGCCCGTCGGCCGAGCCGTCCGCGTCGACCATCACGATGATGTCACCGGTGCACGCCTCGAAGCCGGTGATCAGGGCGTCCCCCTTGCCCTTGCCCTGCTGCGGGACGACCTTGACGTCCGGCCACAGGGAGCGGGCCACCTCGACGGTGTCGTCGGTGGAGTTGCCGTCGACCAGGACCACCTCGTGGATCCAGCCCGGCAGTGTCTTGAAGACGTACGGAAGGTTCTCCGCCTCGTTCATGGCGGGGATCACCACGCTCACCGGCGGAGCGATGGCCAGATGGTTGGAGATGGGCCGGTACGTGACCGGCTCGGGTATCGCCGGGCGCAGAACTGAGCTCATGAGTCTGGTCCCTCTCGTCCGGTGAACCACCCGCCCCTGGGCGGTTCGGAGTGTTGTCCGGTTCGAAAGGGGGGTTCTCACGCACGGCACGGCGAAGTCGATCTCCGTGCATGCCGGGTGAGCTGGCAAAACCGGCCGACTGTCGCGACTCGGCAGTCGGTCGCGCGGCACGACTCGGTGAACGTGGTCACCGAGCACGGCACCCCCCTACCGCGCCCCGCTCCGGGACCGCCGCGCTCCTTGAGCCCTCCCCTAGGAGCATGTGCCGACGGACCGATGCGGGTGAATGTACGACGATGCAAGACGGTATTGATGATTGAGACCATATGGCAAGACCTCTTACGAGGTCTCACGTTTTTGTTGATGTGTCCGTTAGCTCACCCCTCGACCGGAATTTCCCCATCCGCTTCAGCAATTTATCGGCAGGTTCGAACAGTTCCGGTCGGGCCAGGACCGTGTTCCGCAAGGCCCGGACCGGCGCCCGTCGCGCCCGGTGCCCGAACGCCACCGGATGGCGCCGGGTGACCCACCCCTCCGACACGGAGATCTCCCGGGTCTTCAGGGAATCCTTGTACTGCTTCTGGCCCCGGCCCAGATCCAGGTAGGCGATGCCGTCGGCGGCGCCCTCCTCGGCCATGTGCAGATGCAGCAGCAGGCCCGGCGAGAACCGCGCGAACGCCGGGTCGTACGCCGGGAACCAGCAGGTCAGCACCCGCTCGGAGCGCAGTCCGAAATGAGCCGCGGCCGGTTCGCCGTCCGCGTACAGCACGGACAGCTGGCCGGCGAAGGACGCGGAGCGGGAGTGGAAGAGCCGGTGCACCAGCCGGGTGATCCACGGGTGCGCGAAGCGGTCGCTGCGGCCCGTCCTGCGGTACTGCGCCGACTTCCAGGCCATCAGCGTGCGCAGGACCCTCGGGTCGCGCTCGTCGTGCACATAGCGCACCTCGCTCACCGCGCGGGCGAGCCGGCGCTCCTTGGCGAACGTGGAGCGGAGGAACTTCGGTGAGCGGGCCCGCACCTGGTCCAGATAGGCCTCGTAGCCCTGCTCCAGGTCCATGACCGGTGACGGGAAGCTGTCGGTGACATGGGCGGCGAACGGGGTCTGCCCCTCGGCCAGGTGGTCGAACTCCCACACCGCGAGGCCGCAGGCCCGCAGCAGTTCCTGGGCGTCCCAGGTGAAACCGGGGCGGTGGACCACGCCCTGGCAGTCGGAGAGACCGAGACCGACGGCTCTGCCCACTCCGACGGTGGATCTCTGGTACGGGAAGAAGGCCGCCGGCTCGCCGCCCTCCCGCACGACCGCGATCCGCACCCCGCGTCGGCAGCGGCCCACCGCCAGGGCGAACTCCGGGGACAGGAACGGGTTCGCCAGCTCGGGAGCGCCGTGGAGGTGGGCCTTCGACTGCAGAGCGGTCCAGGCCGCCCGGTCTGCGGCGGTCAGCTCGCCGGGGCGGTACACACTGATGTCCACGTCTCAGGTCCGTCTTCTCTCCGTACGGGCACCGCGGCGCCGTACCAGACTCGGCAGGATGACGAGCGAGCTGATCACGGTCACCGCCGTGATCCCACCGGTCACCGACCACGAGTGGGTGGCGATCATGCCCTGGGCGACGAGGAGGTTCACCGCGATCGCGCCCGCGAGGGACGTCACGATCCGGCCGAACGGCTCCAGCCCGCGCAGCACGGCCCCGATGGCGGCTCCTGGCGCGACGAGGAGGAAGAACAGGGTGAACGGGCCGCGCAGCACCGAGTCGGCGTCGGCGAACGCGAGCAGCGCGCCGACCCCCGCCACGGCCGCGGCCACGCCCGCCAGCAGCGGCCCGCCGCTGTCCGACAGCGATGACTTGACACGCAAGGTCTGCATTGGCGACTTTGCCCCCTGAAGCGCCGGATGCCGGGCTTCAATGTCGCTCAGTCGGCGCGGGGGAGTCAATACGTCGAGACCGGCCACGGCCGACCGTACGCCTGATCGTCATACGGTGGCGAGGACATGCGCGGCCGCACACGAGTAATCCCCGGAGGCGACCCGCGCCTCCGGGGAAACTTCTGTTCACGGTGCCGCCGTCGTCCTTACGGGACGATCTGCAGCAGGCGGTTCGGGGAACCGGTGCCGGGGCTGGTCACCTTGCCGGTCACGGCGCCGGCGGTCAGGGCCGAGGCGACCTGGGCCGGGGTGGCCGAGGTGTGGCCGGCCAGGTAGACGGCGGCCGCGCCCGCGACGTGCGGCGTGGCCATCGAGGTGCCCGAGATGGTGTTGGTCGCGGTGTCGCTGGTGTACCAGCCGGCCGTGATCGACGAACCCGGGGCGAAGATGTCCAGGACCGTGCCGAAGTTCGAGTAGCTGGCCCTGGCGTCCGTGTTGGTGGTGGCGCCGACCGTGATCGCCTCGGTGACGCGGGCGGGGGAGTACGAGGAGGCGTTGGCGCTGCTGTTGCCGGCCGCGATGGCGTAGGTCACGCCGCTGGCTATGGAGTTGCGGACGGCCGTGTCGAGCGCGGTGGAGGCGCCGCCGCCGAGCGACATGTTGGCGACAGAGGGGCCGCTGTGGTTCGCGGTCACCCAGTCGATGCCCGCGACGACGCCCGCCGTGGTGCCCGAACCGGCGTTGTCCAGCACGCGGACGGCCACGATCTTGGCCTTCTTGGCGATGCCGTACGTCGAGCCCGCGATGGTGGACGCCACGTGCGTGCCGTGACCGTTGCCGTCCTGCGCGACGCTGTCGCCGTCGACGGCGTCGTAGCCGTTGACCGCCCGGCCGCCGAACTGGGAGTGCGAGATGCGCACGCCGGTGTCGATGACGTACGCCGTCACCCCGCTGCCCGCGCTGTCCGGGTAGGTGTACGTGCCGGAGAGCGGCAGCGACGCCTGGTCGGAGCGGTCCAGGCCCCACGGGGCGTTGGTCTGGGTGGCGTCCGCCGTGAAGACCTGGTTCTGCTCGACGGAGGCGACCGCCGGGTCGGCGGCGAGTCTCTTCGCCTCGGTGGCGGAGAGCTCGGCCGTGTAGCCGTTGAGCGCGGACTTGAAGGTCCGCTTCACCGTGCCGCCGTACTCCTTGACCAGGCCCTTGCCGGCGCTCGACGCGGCCTTGAGGCCCGCGCCCTTCTTGAGCGTGACGATGTAGCTGTCCTTGATGGCGGTGGGGGAGTTCGCCGCGAGCACCTTGCCCTCGGCCGGGGCGGCCTGGGCGGGGAGCGCGGTCAGGCCGCCGAGCAGGGCGGCGGTCGCCATGGTGGTGACGGCGGCGGCGCGGATGTTCTTGCTACGCAGGTGTGCCATTACGAGGGTTTCCTCCTCATAGGCGACGCGCGCCTGGGTGGGGCGCGCGTCCGTGGGGGGGGTGCGTGCGGGATCGCACTCACGGCCGGGAGCGTCGCGTTCCGCTCGCGGCTGTAAGCAGAGTGGGCGATCTACGGGCGTAGCTCAAGAGAGTTGAAGCGTTGTCATGTTTCTGTCACGCGCGTGAAATCGAACGCTGCTGGAACGCGGTGGGTACGGTCGCTTGCGGACGGGAAAGTATTGACATGAACACTTCCGATCAACACGCGTAGTTGCTACGACGGTTGAGGCAGAGATCCTGCTAAAGGGAGGTTCCATGAGACGTTCCCGACTTGCGGCATACATGACCTCACTCCTCCTCGCCGTCGGCGCAGGCCTCACCGGGGCCGCGACGGCGCAGGCGTCCGAACAGGCCGCCGCCACCGGCTATGTGGCGCTCGGCGACTCCTACTCCTCGGGTGTCGGCGCGGGGAGCTACCTCTCCTCCAGCGGCGACTGCAAGCGCAGCACGAAGGCCTACCCCTACCTCTGGGCGGCCGCCAACGCTCCCTCGACCTTCGACTTCACGGCCTGCTCGGGCGCCCGAACGGGTGATGTTCTGGCGAGTCAGCTCGGGCCGCTCGGCGCGGGCACGGGGCTGGTCTCCCTCTCCGTCGGCGGCAACGACGCCGGCTTCGCCGACGTCATGACGACCTGTGTCCTACAGTCGGACAGCGCCTGTCTCACCCGCATCAACACGGCCAAGGCGTACGTCGACTCCACGCTCCCCGGCCAACTCGACAAGGTCTACTCGGCGATCAGCGCGAAGGCACCGGCCGCCCATGTGGTGGTGCTCGGTTACCCCCGCTTCTACCAGTTGGGCGGCACCTGCCCCGGCCTCTCCCAGGCCAAGCGGTCCGCCATCAACAACGCCGCCGACTACCTGAACACCGCGATCGCCAAGCGCGCCGCCGACCACGGGTTCACCTTCGGCGACGTCCGCTCCGCGTTCACCGGGCACGAACTGTGCTCGGGCAGCGCGTGGCTGCACAGCCTCAACCTGCTGAACATCGGCGAGTCGTACCACCCGAAGGCCGCCGGCCAGTCGGGCGGGTATCTGCCGGTGTTCAGGAGCGCGGCCTGACGGCTCCGTCCAGGGCTCCGGCGTCGGCGGCCTCGTTCTCGTGGCCGGCGTCGGAGTCGCTGTAACCGTCCGGGTTCTCCGAGTCGTCGGAGGGGGAGGTCCCGCCCGTGGTCGGGGCCTCCGACTCGCACGTCACCGAGAACGCGACCTTGTTCGACTCCGTCTTCACCGGGCCGCGCACCTCGACGCCGATCTCGTCCGTGTGGCTCCCGTTGGTCGAGACGACGACCCGGTCCTGCTTGGTCTTCCCGCCGCCGGACGGGAACGACAGGGTCTTCCAGCCCTCGTCCTCGACCTGGCCGCTCCTCGCCACCCACCGGTAGTCGACGTCCACGGGGACGCTGCCCACGGTGAACGTCGCGGTGAAGGCGGGCGCGTCGGCGTCCTGCGGGGGGCAGGTGCCGGAGTAGTCGGTGTTCGCGCCTTCGACGGTCACCTCGACCGACTGCGTGGGCGGCTTGGAGGTCGGTTGCTCGTCGGGGGTGTTCGAGGGCGAGTCGCCGTCGTCGGTCGTCTCGTCGCCCCCGCCGGGCTCCTCGCCCGTACCGCCGTCGCCCGTCTGGTCGTTGGTGCCGCCCACCGTGCCCGCCCCGTTGGTCGGGCTGCCGTCCTTGCCGCCGTCGTCCTGGTTGACCAGGGCGTACGTCAGGCCGGCGATGGCGAAGGCGACCGCCGCGATCCCCGCGACCAGGAAGACGAGAGCCCGGCGGTTGCGGTCCTGCCCGCCCGCCGGCACCGGCGACGGGTGGGCCGCCGCCGGAGTGGCGTGCGGCGGGGTCGGCGGCCCGAACTCGTTGGTGCCCGGCCCCGGTCCGGTCCGCGCGCCCGGGCTCGGGAAGCCCGCCACCGTCGGGCTGTACGGGGAGGTGGGAGCCGTGTCGGAGTACGCCGCGCCTCCCCCGGAAGGGGTGCCCCCGGCGCCGATGACGCGCAGGTCCCGCTCGGCCTGCTCGGCGGAGATCCGTTCGGCCGGATCCTTGCGCAGCAGCCCCTCGATCACCGGGGTCAGCGGACCGGCCCGGTGCGGCGGCGGAAGCTCCTCGTCGACGACCGCGCGCAGGGTGCTCAGCGGAGTGTTCTGGCGGAACGGCGAGTTGCCCTCGACCGCCGCGTACAGCAGCACCCCGAGCGACCACAGGTCCGACTCGGGGCCGAACGCCCGGCCGAGCGCGCGCTCGGGGGCGAGGAACTCGGGGGAGCCGATGACCTCGCCCGTCATGGTCAGCGCGGAACTGCCCTCGACCGTGGCGATGCCGAAGTCGGTGAGCACGACCCGGCCGTCGTTGGAGATGAGCACATTGGCCGGTTTCACGTCCCGGTGCAGCACCCCGGCCTCGTGCGCGGCGCGCAGCGCGGACAGCACCTCGGCGCCGATGTGCGCGGCGCGCTGCGGCGGCAGGGGGCCCTCGCCGTCCAGGAGATCGGCGAGCGACAGACCGCGCACCAGCTCCATCACGATCCACGGGCGGCCGTCCTCCATGGCCACGTCGTACACCGTGACGACATTGCGGTTGGCGACCCGGGCCGCCGCCCACGCCTCCCGCTCCAGACGGGCGTACATCCGCTCGACGTCGGAGACCGCGATCCCGCCGGGCGCCCGTACCTCCTTGACGGCGACCTCGCGGTGCAGCACCTCGTCGCGGGCCCGCCACACGGTTCCCATACCGCCCTCGCCCAGCGGGGTCAGCAGCCGGTAGCGGCCCGCGATCACCCGTTCAGCGCCCGGTTCTTCGGACACGGCCATCCCCCGTCACTCGCATCCGCACACGCGTCGGCCCGGAATCTCCACTCCGTGCGTTTTCTCCCCAAAAGTAGCTCAGCCGAGTGCGGATGTTGCCCCCCTGAACACCAGAACGGCACCGAGCGCGACGACCAGCAGAGCCGACGCCAGCGGGACGGTCCTGCGCACCAGCGCGGCCGTCGGTCCGCCGAGCCGGCCCTCGCCCCGGTCCATCACCCGCGTCACCCAGCCGCCGGCCTTCACGACGGCGTACCCGGCGGCCGTCAGCGTGAGCGCCAGACCGATGCCGTACGCCAGCACGAGCAGCAGCCCGAACCACGCCTTCCCCAGCGCCGCCGCGCCGACCAGGACGACCACGGCCGACGGGCTCGGCACCATGCCGCCCGCGAAGCCGAGCAGGATCGTGCCGCGCAGGGTGGGCGCGGTGGGGTGCGTGTGGGTGAAGCCGCCGTGGGTGTGCGTGACACCGCCGCCGAAGAGGGAGCGCTTCTCCTGGGGGGCGTGGTCGTGGCTGTGGCTGTGGTCGTGCTGGTGGTTGCCGTGTTGGTGGTCGTGGGTGTGTGCGTGAGCGTGGTCGTGGTCGTGGGTGGCGACCGACGCGTGGGTGTGCGGGTGGGTTTCGCCGTGCGCGTGGGTGGGTGAAGGGGCGGCCTGGGCGAGTACGAGTTCCCGGCTGGGCTCGGGCTCGTGGTCATGGCCGGTGTCGTGCGAGTGGGTGTGCCCGTCTCCGTGGTCGTGGCCATGGTCGTGCTCATGGCTGTGGCTGTGACCATGGTCGTGGCCATCGGCGTGGTCGTGGTCGTGCGAGTGATCGTGGTGCCCGTGCCCGTGCCCGTGCCCGTGCCCGCCGTGGCCGTGGTTGAGCGCCAGTTTGCGGTTGAGCCAGGCGCGGCGGGCGAGGGTGCCGCCCGCTCCCATCACGAACAGGCCGCTCGCGATGCCGAGCCAGGTGATCACGGACGGGGCGGCGGCGGAGCCGGCCAGGACGAGGAGGCCCAGGGCGACGACGCCCAGGGTGTGGGTGACCGTCACGGACGCGGCCATGGGCAGGACGTCCCGCATCCGGGCCCGGTCGCGCGCGGCGGCCGTCGCGGCCATCAACGTCTTGCCGTGTCCCGGGCCGAGCGCGTGCATGGCGCCCAGGAACAGGGCGATGCCGAAGGCCAGGGCGCCGAAGCCGAAAGTGAGGTCCTGGCTGGAGACCAGGTCGTCGAGGGCCCTGGTCCAGCGGTCCGCGCCGCGCGGGAGGATCGAGGCGCCGGGCGCGTCGCCCTCCCGCTCGGCCAGCGCGGGGCCGCCCGGCCGCACCTGGAGCGAGGCCGTCGCGGTGTCCTCCGGCGACTGCAACAACTCCTCGGGGTAGCTGGTGAGTCGCTTCGACACCGACTCCTCGGGCACGTCCGACCCGGCGAGGGTCGTCCGGTCGCCCTGGGCGGTGACCTCGCGCCAGCCGGGCCCGGAGTCCACGGCGGCGTGGAAACGTACGTCGGCGGCCCGGTCCGGCAGCGGGGCCGTCAGTCGGCACTCCACACGCAGCGTCTTCAGGCCCGCCTGCCCCGGCCGCTCCTCGGCCCGGCTCGACGTCAGCGTCACCTCGGCGGCGCCGCCGTCGACGGTGACCTCGCTGCCCTCGGCGGCCTTCTCGCACCGCGCCCGGGCCCAGCTCTCCCTGCCCTGACGCTCGATGGCGGGCTCGGCCTGGGTCGCCGGGATCTCCGCCAGGTCCTCGACGTGGAGGATCCTCAGCTGCCCGGGGGCGGCGACCAGGCCGTCGTACCGGTTGACGGTGAAGTTGCCGAGGGGGTGGGCGCTCGCCGTCGTGGCGGGGCCGGCGAGGACGAGTGCGCAGGCGGCCAGGAGCACCGCCGTGCCGGAGGCGAACGCGCGCCGGGGAGCGATCACTTGGCGGTCTCCTGAGCCTGCAGTGCCTTCAGGGTCCTACGGGCCTCGGCCGCGCCCAGCGGCGAGAAACCGGCGTTGAGGTCGAGCGCCGCCTTCAACGAGGCGCGGGCGTCCTTCCTGTCGCCGGCCGCGTACTCGACCATGCCCCGGTGGTACAGGAACGTGGCGTCCCGGTAGCCGGTGGCGGTGGCGCGGCGGGCGTAGGGCAGGGCCTCCTCGTCGCGGCCGTTGACGTGCAGCGCCCAGGCGAGGGCGTCCGCCGTGTGCACGGTCTCGCGGCGCTTCCACTCGGCCTCGGCGGCCCGCAGCGCGGACTTGGTGTCGCCGTGGTCGGCGGCGGCGAGCGCGGTGTCGAGGTCGGCGTTGACGCCGTTGGAGCGGGCGATGGCGGTGTAGGCGTCCACCAGCGCGTACTGGTCGCGTGCCTTGGTCCTGTCGCCCTTGGCCTCGTACAGCTCGCCGAGCACGACGAGCGGCCCCGGCAGCGGGTAGGCGGACACCACCTGCTCCAGGCCGCGGACGGCCTGCGCGCTGTCACCGCTCGCGGCCTGGGCGCGGGCCCGGCCCTCCAGGGCGGGGAGATAGGTGTCGTCGGCGCCGAGCGCGCGGGCGTAGTGGTCGAGCGCCGTCCTGTAGTCGCCCTGTTTCCAAGCCAGTTGGCCGAGCTGGGTGGCCACGTAGGCGATGTCGCCGCGTGTGGTCGCGGAGTCCAGGGCCTGTTCCAGGACCCGGCGGGCGGTCTTCACGTCGCCGCGCAGCTCGTACACATAGGCGTAGCGGGTGAAGACGGGGATGCCGGGGCGGCGAGTGTCGGCGAGCCGCACCGCCTTCAACGCGTCGTCGTAGCGGCCGAGTTCGACGAGGGCGTCGACGCGGCTGCACAACGCCCGTTCGCTGTAAGGGTTCTCCTTCAGCGCCCGGTCCGCGTACCGCAGGGCGTCCTCGAACTCGTGGCGGGCGGCGGCGAGGGCGGCGAGGCCGGCGAGCGCCGGGTCGTTGTCCGGGCGCAGCTCCAGCGAGCGCTTGAGGGCCTTCTGGGCCTGCGGGTAGCGGGAGGGGTCGCCCTTGACCCGGGCCTGTTCGACGTAGGCGAGGCCCAGCGTGGACCAGGAGCCGAAGTCCTTGGGCTGCTGCTTGAGATGGGCCTGGAGCCGCTCGACCGCCGAGTCGAGGTCGCCGCCGGCGAGCTGGGCCGCCGAGACGCCCGGCGAGGAGGACATGGCCACCGTCCGGTCGTCGTCCCGGGCGCCGAGCGCCACCGCGAACCCGGTGAACGCGACGGCCAGCGCCGCCGCGCAGGCGGTCACCCGGGCCAGTCGCCGCCCCCCGGACTCGGGCACGTCCCTCCGTCCGTCCCCGGCACCGCGTCCGGCGGTGCGGCCCGAGTCGGTGTCCGGTGTCGGGGCGGGCCCCGTGTGCTCGTCCCGCGTGGGCTCGGGGGTCCCCTCGTCGGGACGCGGACGCCCGTGCTGCGGCGCGCTCTCGTTCGTACGCGGGGACATGCCCTCTCCTCAACGTCCTTGCCGACTGCGGTGATCGTGGTCGTGGGGCGCGGCCCGCACCGTGGGGGATGGATACGAGCGGGCCGCGCCGGTCACGGCGGCCGGGCCCCATGGGGAAGGGCCCGGACGCGGGGCCGGCTAGTAGTACGCGCGGTCGTTGCGACGGCGCCACCACAGCAGGCCCGAGCCGATCAGCAGGACACCGGCGGCGCCGGCACCCGCCGAGGCGGCGATCAGGGTGGTGTCGTCGGTGCCGCTCTCGACACCGCCGCCCAGCGCGCTGCGGACGTTGTTCGTGGTGTTGCCCTTGACCGTCTTGCCCCGCGAACCGGCCGTCGGCAGACCGACGTACGGGAAGTACTTGCCGAACTTCTTGTCGTTCTTGTCGACCGCGTCGCCCAGGTCGTTGGGCGCGTCGACCAGTTCGCCCTCGACGACCTGGAGCGCGATGTCGATCACGTCGTCGGTGAGCCGGCGTCCGTTCGGGAAGCCCTGGTTGTCACCGTCCAGCACACCCAGCCGCTTCGGCTTCGCCGTGGGCTCGATGGAGGTGTTGAGCCGCAGCTGCTCCGAAGGAGTCACGTGCGGCGGCTGGTTGAGGCCCTCGACGCCCTTGAGGAAGACGTCGACGAGGTCGTTGCGCGGCTCCTTGGGCGCCGGGATCTGGTAGATCGCCTCGATGAGCTTGGGCAGCTCGGGCTCGGTGACGTTCTTCAGGAACTGGGCGTCGTCCACCGGCGAGGACGCGTTGAACTTGTCCTTGTCGCCGATGGGGTTGACGACCTCGTTCACCAGCGGCATGCCGAGGCGCGACACCTGGTGGTACTGGCCGTCGGCGCCCTCGCGCTGCGTCGTGGACCAGATGCCGACGACCGGCTGGTCCTTGGACTGGACGAGCGCCTCGCTCGGGATCTGCAGGGCGATCGAGTTGACGTTGTAGCCCTTGAGCGTGTCCCGCCCGACCTCGGAGAGGTCACCGCCGTAGAGCAGGTCGAAGACGCGCAGGTCCAGGAAGAACGGGTCGTCGGCCTGACCCGCGTACGTGGTCACCCCGCTCGCCGTCTTGTAGACCGCGTCGTCGCGCAGCTTCTTGAAGTTCGGCATCGACGCCTTGCCGACGTTCGACGGCGCCACCCACACGTCGTCCGCGAGCTTGGTCTTGGAGACCGCGCGGCGGTCCTTCAGCTTGATCAGGTCGATGTCGTACGTCTGCGTGATGTTCAGGTCCGGGTCGTCGAGGCTCTCGACGACGCCCGTGTTGTACAGGAAGGTCTTGTCGTTCTTCGTCTTCGTCCTGAACGTGTACCGGAAGATGAGGTCTTCCTGGGCGTCGCCGTCCTGGTCGACGCGGATGTCGTACTCCGCGTCCTCGGAGAAGGTGAAGAAGTTCGGTCCGCCCGCCGGCTCCTCGAAGGGGATCCAGTTCGCGATCACCGTCGTCGTGTCCGGCTTGTCGGGGCTGACGAAGGCGTACACGTCGGTGTTGTCGAACTGGGGCTCCCCCGAGATCAGCGGGGCCTCCCGGTGGCTGGAGGCGGAGGCCGCCCCCGGCTGCAACACGGTGACGCCGGCGGCCGCGAGTCCTCCGGCGGCCAGCGAAGCACAGATGAGGGACGCGATGCTCCGCCGTCCCGCGCCGCTCCTGGAAGTAGGTGTCGTCATGCCGTCCGTCCTCTGTCCCAACTTGCCTGACGAACGCCATTCGGAGCGGTCGGCAGGGTGGATTGGTCGAATCCCAAACGTTCTTACGGCGCGTTTGAAAGGTTGTTTCAGCGGAGAGCGGGATTTGTTGATCCGGATGTCATCCGGATCCGTAACCCCATCCGGAGGTGGGTCGGTTGCGAATGCCTTACGCGCGAGGATGGCCGTGCTCGGCCGGAGGCGAGGGGGAGCGAGTGGAGGCGGACAGGCTTCTGGTCCGGGTGGCCGGAGGCGACCAACGGGCGTTCGAGGAGTTGTACGCGCTGGTGTCAGGCCCGGTGTTCGGGCTGGTGCGCAGGGTCGTGAGGGACCCCGCGCAGTCGGAGGAGGTGGCCCAGGAGGTGCTGCTCGAACTCTGGCGCTCCGCGGGCCGGTTCGATCCGGACCGGGGCAGCGCCCTGTCCTGGATACTCACCCTCGCGCACCGGCGCGCGGTGGACCGGGTGCGCAGCGCCCGCGCCGCCACCGAACGCGAGCAGCGCGAGGGCCGACGCAACCACCACCCCGCCTTCGACCACGTCGCCGAGGAGGTCGAGGCCGGACTCGAACGCCAATGGGTGCGCCACTGCCTGGAGAAGCTCACCACCCTCCAGCGCGAGTCCGTCACCCTCGCCTACTACGACGGCTACACCTACCGTGAAGTGGCCGAGCGGCTCTCACTGCCGCTCGGCACGGTCAAGACCCGTATGCGCGACGGACTCACACGGCTGCGCGAATGCCTGGGAGGAGTCGCATGAGCGCCCTGTACGGCCGGCCCGGGGGAGGTGCCGAGTGAGCCTGTTCCGCCGCGAGGACCTGCACTCGCTCGCCGCTCCCTACGCCCTGGACGCCCTGGAGCCCGACGAGCGGCGCCGCTTCGAGCAGCATCTGGAGCGCTGCGACCGCTGCCCGGCCGAGGTGCGTGCCCTGTCCGAGGACGCGGTCCGGCTCGCCTGGTCGACGGCCGCGCCCGCGCCGGCCGCGCTGCGCGACCGGGTCTTCGCCGCCGTACGCAACACCCCCCAGGAGAACCGGTCCTGGAGCGCCCAGCCGTCGCGGCCCCAGCATCTGCCGCGGCATGTGTGGGGGACCGAGCCGCCGCCGAGATCGCGCGCCCGTGCGCCCCGGTTGCGCTCTTTGCTCGTCCCGCTGGCCACCGTCACGGCGGCCGCCGCACTCGTGGTGGCCTCCCTCTTCGCCGTCCAGGCCGACCGCACCCGCGACGAGCTGGCCGCCGAGCGGGTGCGGGCGAGTGAGATCGCCCACGTTCTCGCGGCGCCGGACGCCCGCGCGACCAGTGACCGGGACGCGGAGGGCCACAGAATCGGAGTGATCGCTTCCGCGGAGGAGGGGAGCGCGATCGTGACCCTCAGCGGATTCGAGGACCTCCCGAAGAAGCGGGTGCACCAGCTCTGGCTCATGCGCCCCGACGTGCAACCACGCTCCCTGGGCCTCTTCGACGGCGACACGCCCTTGGTCACCAGCGGATTGGACGCCGACGCGACGTCACTCGCCGTGACCGTCGAACCCGACGGTGGATCACCGCAGCCCACCAGCCAGCCAGTTGTCCAACTCGCCCTGGAATCGGTCGGATTCGGAGAGTAGTCAGCAACACCGTTACGGGGTAGGTGAATACCAGGACCGTGATTCCCGAGTGCTCGGGAGGGGCGATATGGTTACGCTGCCCGGGCCGGGTGGACTCGTACGGGTGGGGAGTGACATGGAACAGATAACAGTGCGCAGGGCGCGAGTCCCTGCGATCACGTGCGGGAGCAGCGCGACCAGTTCGCGCCTCGATCGGCATCTCTCGGTGCTGAGCGGCCCCGCCGTGCCACAGCGCGAGGCGGCCGAGGCCACCTCGCTGATGCGCGAGATAACGTCACGTTCCCCGCAGGAGCGCAGCAGCCGCAAGGACACGCGCGTCGGCCGGGTCTCGCTGTTCGCCCCCCTGAAGAGGCTGCGCCGCTCGCTGTTCGGCAGCCGCTAGCACCACAGCACCAAGGGCTCTCCCGCAGGAGGCCCGCGCTCAGGCCACCACGCCGTCCCGGCGCAGCGCTGCGATCTCGTCGTCCGTCATCCCCGCGGCACGCAGCAGCGAACCGGTGTGCTCCCCGAGCGCGGGCACAGCCCCCATCCGCGCCTCGTCCCCGCCCGGCAGCGTGATGGGCGGCAGCAGTGCCCGCAGCGGGCCCACCGGTGACTCCACTTCCCGCCACCGGTCCCGGGCCGCCAGCTGCGGATGTTCGGCCACCTCCGTCACCTCCCGTAGCCGCGCACAGGCGATCCCCGCCGCCTCCAGTCGCGCCAGCGCCTCGTCGGTGTCCAGCAGCCCCAGTGCCCCGGCCACCAGTTCGTCGGTACGCGCCCGGCGCTCGACCCGCGCCGGATTCGTCGCGAACGCCGGATCGTCCGCCAACTCCGGCCGCCCCAGCACCTGTTCGGCCAGTCGCCGCCACTCCCGGTCGTTCTGCACCGACAGCAGCACCCGCCCGCCGTCCGCCGTCGGATAGGCGTCGTACGGTGCGATCACCGCGTGCCCGAGGCCCGTGCGGGCCGGGGCGCTCCCGCCGTGCATCGCGTGGTGCAGCGGATGCCCCATCCACTCGGCCAGCGCCTCCAGCATCGACACCTCCACCGGTCCGCCCCGCCCGGTGACGCCCCGGCGGACGAGCGCCGCGAGCACCCCCGAGAACGCGTACATCCCGGCGGCGATGTCCGCCGCCGGGATGCCCGCCTTGACCGGCCGCTCCGGGGTCCCCGTCACCGACACCAGCCCGGCCTCGCACTGCACGAGCATGTCGTAGGCCCGCTTGCCGGCGTACGGTCCCGACGCCCCGTACCCCGAGATGTCCACGGCGATCAGCCGGGGGTGCGCCGCGCACAGCGTGGCCGCGTCCAGGCCGAGCCGGGCCGCCGCGCCGTGCGCGAGGTTCTGCACGAACACGTCCGCGTCCGCCACCAGCCGGCGGACGACGGCCAGGCCGCGCGGGTCCTTCAGATCCAGCGCGAGGGACTCCTTGCCCCGGTTGCACCACACGAAGTGCGAGGCCAGGCCCCGGGCCGCGGTGTCGTAGCCCCGGGCGAAGTCACCGCCGTCCACCCGCTCGACCTTGATCACCCGTGCGCCGAGGTCGGCGAGCTGCCGGGTGGCGAAGGGCGCCGCGACGGCCTGCTCGACGGCGACGACGGTGATGCCGTCCAGGGGGAGGGGATCACCGGCGCGGGGGAGTGGACGCATGCCGTGGATCATGTCCCCGCCGGGGCGCCGTTGTCACCAGGGAGTGCCGCGTGTCACGTGCCCCCGCGCGGTGTCCCGGCGTCGGCGGCCTCCGGCCCGTCCCCCGAACGGGCCGGAGGTCACCTGGGGCCCGCCGCGTAGGTGCGCACCGCGAGCGGCACGAACACCGCGAGCAGGACCGCGCACCAGAGCAGCGACCCGGCGACGGGATGCGACACCGGCCACGCGGCTCCCTCCGGCACGGCCGCGTTCCCGAAGAGGTCGCGCAGGGCCGTGGCGACCGCGCTGATCGGGTTCCACTCGGCGGCCGTGCGCAGCCAGCCCGGCAGACCCTCGGTCGGGATGTACGCGCTGGAGAGCAGCGGCAGCAGGAAGGTCGCCCCGCCCAGCTGCCCGGACGCCTCCTCGTCGCGGGTGAGCATGCCGAGGAAGATGCCGATCCACACGCACGCGAACCGGAAGAGCAGCAGCAGGGCGAACGCGCCGGCCGCCGCGAGCGCGCCCCCCTCGATCCGCCAGCCCACGGCCAGCCCCACGAGCAGGAACAGCAGCGACCCCACGCCGGTGACCACCAGGTCCGCCAGCGCCTGGCCGAGGGGTACGGCGGCGCGGCTCATCGGCAGCGTCCGGAAGCGGTCCATCACGCCCCGGTGGGTGTCCTGGGCGGCCTGGAACATCCCGGTCATGATCGCGCCGGAGGCGGTCGCCACCAGCAGACCGGGCACCAGGAACCGCCGGTACTCCTCGCCCGGCACGGCGAGGGCACTGCCGAAGACGTATCCGAAGAACAGCAGCATCGAGACGGGCATGATCTGGGTGAGGATCAGCAGCCCCGGGTTGTTGCGGACCCGCCGCAGCTGCCGGCCCAGCATCGCCGTGCCGTCGTACGCCCACGCGTTCACGCCGCACGCTCCTCGAGGTCCCGTCGGTCGCGGAGGTCTGCCGGTGCGCCTGAGGTGAGACGGAGGAACACGTCGTCGAGGGTGGGTGGGCGCAGGCTCGCGTCGAGCAACGGCACGCCCGCCGCGTCGAGTTCGCGCACCAGCCGGGGGAGGGTGAGCGTCGGGTCCAGCGCGATCACGCCGACGGCGTGCCGGTCGTGGTCGAACGAGGGTTCCGCGCCCGTCAGTTGGTCGAGGACGCCGGCCGCGGCGGTCATCGCGTCCGCGTGGGCCACGACGACCTCCGCGTACGCGCCGATGAGCGCCTTGAGCCGGGGCGGCGAACCACTGTGCGCGATCCGGCCCCGGTCCATCAGCACGACGTGGTCGGCGAGTCGGTCGGCCTCCTCCAGGTACTGCGTGGTCAGCAGCACGGTCGTCCCCTCCTCCTTCAGGGCGCGCACGGCGTCCCACGTCCGGTTGCGGCTGACCGGGTCCAGGCCGGTGGTGGGCTCGTCGAGGAAGAGCACCGCCGGGCGGCGGACGAGGCTGGCCGCGAGGTCGAGCCGGCGGCGCATACCACCCGAGTAGGTGGAGGCCGGCCGGTCGGCGGCCTCGGTCAGGCCGAAGCGGTCCAGGAGTTCGGCGGCGCGGGCCGCCGTGTCGCGGACGCGGTGCAGCCGCGCGAACAGCCGGAGGTTCTGCCGTCCGGTGAGGTCGCCGTCGACCGACGCGTACTGCCCGGTCACCCCGATCACCCGCCGGACCGCCGCCGGCTCCCGCACGAGGTCGTGGCCCGCGATCCGCGCCGACCCCGCGTCCGGCCGCAGCAGTGTCGCCAGCAGCCGTACGGCCGTCGTCTTGCCCGCCCCGTTCGGGCCGAGCATCCCGACGACCGTGCCCTCCTCCACGGCGAGATCGAGGCCGCGCACGGCACGGACGTCGCCGAAGTGCTTCTCCAGACCCTCACTAAGTACAGCGTACGTAGTAGTCATGGGGTGACCATAGCGCATTACGTACGCTGTACGTAACTAGGATGGTGGCCGAGGTGATGACCGATGGCTGGCCGAGCGGCCCGACCCGAAGTGATCTGGGCGCGCCCCGAGCGCACCGGCCGGGGCCCGCGGCCCGCGTTCAGCCGCGCGGACATCGCGGCGGCCGCCGTGCGGCTCGCCGACGCGGGCGGCCTGGACGCCGTGTCCATGCGGCACGTGGCCGCGGAGCTGGGCTGCGGCACGATGTCGCTCTACAACTACGTGCCGCGCAAGGAGGACCTGTACGAGCTGATGGTCGACGTGGTCGCCGGCGAGCACGAGCTGTGGGAGCCGGGCGGGGACTGGCGCGCGGATCTGCGGCGGGTGGCCCACCAGACGCGTGACCTGCTGCGCCGTCACCCCTGGATGCCCCGGCTGATGTCCCCGGTCTACGGCTTCAGCCCCAACGGGCTGCGGTATCTGGAGCACTGCATGGCCTGCATGGACTCGCTCGAAGCGCCGTACGGGGCGAAGATGCAGCTCCTCGGGATGCTGAACGGGTGCGTGACGACCTACGTCGCGAACGAGCTGGCGACCGCCGAGCGGGTGCGGTCGCTGCCGTGGTCGGAGGAGCGGGAGAACGAGGTCCGGATCGCCTACCTCGGCGGGCAGATCGCGAGCGGGGCGTACCCGCGGCTGGCCGCGGCGTTCATGGAGGACTCCGGGCCGATCGACCTGGCGGAGGTGTTCGAGTGGATGCTGGACAGGGTGCTGGACTCGTTCGCGCCCTAGCGGGCCCTACAGCAGGGTGAACTGGCCCTCCGGGCCCTCCTCGCGGTGGTCCAGGACCGAGGCGGGCCGACGGGAGGAGTCCGGGACGGGGAGCACTCCCGCCCGGCGCAGGTCCGTCGTCGTGATCGGGTCCCCGACCGTCAACTCCTCCTGGCTCGGCCGCAGTTCGGCCAGCAGCGCCAGCACGGTGATCAGTTCGAGCAGCTCCGACGTCCAGGACTGCGGCCAGGTCGCCGGGCGGATCGCCTCCAGGGTGCCTGACTCCGCCGGTTCCGTCCGGCGGGTGAACCACTCCTCCAGCACACGCAGACCGCCGACTTCGAAGTCCCAGGCCTCGGACGGGACGGGGGAGATACGGCCCTCGTCGACGACGAGGGTCTCCTCGTCGCGGTCGTAGCGGAACTCGACGGGACGGGAGGGGAGCGGGGCGCGCACATAGGGCCGGCGGCCGCCGGGGAGCTTCGGGCGTTCGCCGTCGCGGCGCATCAGCCACAGGACACGGCGGCCCAGCTCGACGCCCCGCGACCAGAGGCCGGGGTCGGCCGGGAGGGGCACCGCGACACGGCCGGGGCCGGGGCGCGCGGCCACCAGGATCCAGGCGAGGACGTCGACGGGATCGACGCCGCCGGTGCCGAGGCGCTCGCCCAGGTACTCCGTCAGACCCGGTGCCAGGTTCGGCTCGACGGCCCCCGGGCGGCGGTACAGCGGGTGGACGCGGCCGATGCGGGGGCCGTGCGGCGGGGCGAGCGGGAGCACGGACGACGCGGTGAGCAGGGGGCCCACGGAGTCCTGGGCGACTGTCTGTTCGACCACGAAGACCTGGCGTTCGTCCGCCACCCGCCACAGCTCGGGACGGGCGGCGTCGATGAGCCGGTGGTCGGGGACGAGCCACTGCTCGTCGAAGGGGGCGGCCAGCACCCGGACCGGCTCCGGGCAGGGGCCCGACTCCCGGGCCAGCCGGCCGGTGCCGGTGGTCCGGCCCGGCAGCTGCGCCACCGCCGAGGTGAGCGTGCGGGAGCGGGTGGGGGCGAACAGGGTCTCGCGGTCCGGGCCCTCCGCCTTCATCAGGGCGTCCCAGCGGGCCTTCAGGGACACGGCGTCGGGGGCCGTCGGCCACCCCCGGCCCAGCCGTGGCGGTGCGACGGACCACGGCATGAGGTCCGCGAGCGGCGGAGCGTCGTCGGGCGTCACGCTGGGCATCGTACGGCCTCGTCAGTGGGCGTCGAGGGACACGGTGAACGAGAAGCGGTCGCCCCGGTAGTGGATGACCGCGACGTCGAGGACACGGCCGGACTCGTCGTGGGTGACGCCCGTGTAGTGCAGGATCGGGCTGAGCAGCGGCACCTGGAGGAGGCGTGCGGTCTCCGGGTCGGCGATCCGGGCCTCGACGGTGTCGGTGATCCGGCCGATGCGCACGCCCACGACGTCGCGCAGCACCTTGGTCATCGGCCAGCGCAGCAGATCGTCGCGGTCGATGCGCTCGGCCAGCTCGGGGCGGACGTAGTTGCGGGCGTGGTTGGTGGGCTCGCCCGTCCGCTCGTCGCCGCGCAGCCGGTGGTAGAGGGCCACCTCGGTCAAGTCCGGGAAGTACTGCGAGAGTTCACCCGACAGGGGGGTGCTGCCCTGCTCCAGCAGCTCGGTCGTCATCCCCGACTGCTGGGCCACGATCGCGTCCACGGAGCCGAGCAGCCGGACCGGTGAGCCCCGCCGGGCGCTCGGCTCGATGAACGTGCCGCGCCGGCGGTGCCGGCTGATCAGCCCCTCGCCCTCCAGCTCCTTCAGCGCCTGCCGCATGGTCAGCACGCTCACGCCGTAGTGCCCGGCCAGCTGCTCCTCGGTCGGCAGCCGCAGGGGCTCCTGTGGCGACCGGCCCAGTATCGAGGCGCGCAGGGACTGCGACACCTGGTACCAGAGCGGCAGCTTGCGGTTCAGGACGATCGAGTCCGGAGCGAAGGAGGTCACGTCGGTATCCGTACCCGGCCCGGCGGGTTCAGCGCAACGGGCCGAAGTGGCGCCGCAGCCCGGACCACACGTCGTCGTACCCCTGCTGCAGTTGTTCCGAGCGGGCCGCCTGCGCGGTGGTCAGGACGGGCCAGCGCGTCTCGAACATGAACGCGAGTCCGTCGTCCACCCGTTGCGGCTCCAGCTCCGCCGCGCTCGCCCGGTCGAAGGTCTCCCGGTCCGGACCGTGCGCCGACATCATGGTGTGCAGCGAGCCGCCCCCGGGCACGAAGCCCCCTTCTCCGGCCGTCTTCGCGTCGTACGCGCCCTCGATCAGGCCCATGTACTCGCTCATCACGTTCCGGTGGAAGTAGGGCGGCCGGAACGTGTCCTCCCCCACCAGCCAGCGCGGCGCGAACACCACGAAGTCCACCGCCGCGAGGCCCGGGGTGTCGCTCGGCGAGGTCAGCACGGTGAAGATCGACGGGTCCGGGTGGTCGTACGAGATCGTCCCGATGACGTTGAAACGGCGCAGGTCGTAGACGTACGGGGTGTGGTTGCCGTGCCAGGCGACCACATCGAGCGGGGAGTGGTCGTAGCCGGCCGTCCAGAGGTTGCCGCAGAACTTGTTCACCACTTCCACCAGGCCCTCGACGTCCTCGTACGCGGCCACCGGCGCCCGGAAGTCACGGGCGTTCGCGAGGCCGTTGGCGCCGATGGGGCCGAGGTCGGGGAGGCGGAAGGGGGCGCCGTAGTTCTCGCAGACGTAGCCGCGGGCGGAGCCGTCGAGGAGGTCGACGCGGAAGCGGACACCCCGGGGGATCAGGGCGATTTCGCCGGGCTCGGCGCGCAGCAGGCCGAACTCCGTGCGCAGCAGGAGGCCGCCCCGCTCGGGGACGATCAGGAGTTCGCCGTCCGCGTCGCCGAAGACCCGCTCCATGGCGGAATTGGCGTGATACAGGTGCACCGCCATGCCCGTGCGCAGGGTCGCGTCGCCGTTGCCGCCGACGGTCCACAGCCCGTCGAGGAAGTCGGTGCCCTCCGCCGGCTCCGGCAGGGGGTTCCAGCGCAGCCGGTTGGGGTCGGGGACGGTCTCGGTGAAGGGGGCCGTGTGCAGCGCGCCGTTGTCCGTGCGCGTGAACGGGGGGTGCGCGGCCGAGGGGCGGATCCGGTAGAGCCAGGAGCGGCGGTTGTGCGACCTCGGCTCGGTGAACGCGGTGCCGCTGAGCTGCTCGGCGTACAGGCCGAGCGGGGCGCGCTGCGGGGAGTTGCGGCCATGCGGCAGCGCGCCCGGGACCGCCTCCGAGGCGTGCTCGTTGCCGAAGCCGGAGAGGTACTCCAGCCCTTCGGCCGTCTTCCTCGCGTCCCCGCTCATGCCCGCTCCCTCACGCTCCCGATTCCTGTGCTTCACCGTAGGATTCGGCCGGGGCGCGTGCAAGGGGAGGAAGCGGCGGCGGGGGCCCGACGGACGACAACCGGACGCCGCCGGGGCGTCCACAGATCGGGTGCATCGGGCGGAGGGGGAGAACCGGACCGCGGGGGGATCCGTCCTGTCAGTGCGGTGCTCTAGTCTCCCGGCAGGCTGTGGGCGTGCGGATGTCCGTGTCCGCGCGGTCCCGCGCTGAGCGGGAGCGGCGGTACCGGCCGTACTGATATTCGGACAGCTCATCGGACCTAGGCGGAAAGGCATCATGAAGCCCATGTCCCAGGCGACCTCCCTGCGCCGCGCCCCCGTGCAGCGGCGCAGTGCCGAACGACTGACCAGGATCCTCGACGCCTGCGCCGACCTCCTCGACGAGGTCGGCTACGACGCGCTGAGCACCCGTGCCGTGGCGCTGCGCGCGGGTGTGCCCATCGGCTCCGTCTACCGCTTCTTCGGCAACAAGCGCGCGATGGCCGACGCGCTGGCCGAGCGCAACCTGGACCGGTTCACCGACCGGGTCACCCGCCGCCTGAAGGCGACGGGCCGGCGGGACTGGCGCACCGCGATGGACGCCGTCCTCGACGAGTACCTCGACATGAAGCGCAACACCCCGGGCTTCGCCCTCATCGACTTCGGCAACCAGATCCCGGTCGGCGGCAGCCGCCAGGAACCCAATCACCGCGTCGCCGACCGCCTGTCGCAACTGCTCTCCGCGTTCATCGACCGCACCCCCGACGAGGATCTGCGCCGCACCTTCCTGATCGCCGTCGAGACCGCCGACACCCTGGTCCACCTCGCCTTCCGGGTCTCCCCGGAGGGCGACGAGCGGATCATCCTGGAGATGCGGGAGCTGCTGCGGGCCTATCTCGCGCGCGTACTGGACTGAGGCCGGCCCCTCGCGTGCGTGTGCGGGACTGAGGCCGGCCTCTCGCGCGGGCGTGCGGGACTGAGGCCGGCCTCTCGTGCGTGTGCGGAACGCGAGGTCCGCCTCTCGCGCAGGCCGGGCTGAGGCCCCGCCCCGGGCCCGGCGATCCTGGCGGGTCCCCGGCCTCTGGGTCCCCGGCCTCTGGGCCCCCGGCCCCCGGGTCCCTGACCCGCCGGCCCCCCGGCCCCCGGCCCCTGGGTCCCTGACCCGTCGGGCCGCCGGGCCCCCGGCCCCCGGGCCCCCGGCCCCCGGGTCCCCGGCCCCCCGGCTTCGGAGCGCGGCCTCGGCCCTGCCGTCTCCGTGGGGCCGCGCCCCGAGGGTGCCGCTGATCCCGGCAATCCCCGCCTCGCAGGCGCCCCCCTTCCCGGCAAGCGCCTCCCCGTCGTTCTCGCCGTTTCCCGACAAGACCCCCGGCAGCCCCTCCCCGTAGTGCATACCGGTCGGTATGCTCGGCCTCGGTGTCGCGTGCTCTGTGCGCGCGGCCCGCCGTCCGAGCGTCACCGTCGCCGCCGCCCCCTCCGGGAGGACCCGTGTCCACCACCACCGACTCCCGCACCGCCCTGCGTGTCTGCCCGCTCTGCGAGGCGACCTGCGGACTCACCCTCACCATCGAGGGCACCCGGGTGACCGGGGCCCGCGGCGACCGGGACGACGTGTTCAGCAAGGGGTTCATCTGCCCCAAGGGCGCCTCGTTCGGGGCGGCCGACGGCGACCCCGACCGGCTGCGCACCCCACTGCTCCGCAAGGACGGGGAGCTACGGGAAGCCACCTGGGCGGAGGCCTTCGACGCGGTCGCCGCCGGACTGCGACCGGTCGTCGAGGCGGACGGCCCGAACGCCGTCGGCGTCGTCCTCGGCAACCCGAACGTGCACACCATGGCCGGCGCCCTCTACCCGCCCGTCCTGCTCGCCGGACTCGGCACCCGCAGCCTCTTCACCGCCTCCACCGTGGACCAGATGCCCAAGCACGTCTCCAGCGGACTGCTCTACGGCGACGCCCACGCCATCCCCGTCCCCGACCTGGACCGCACCGACCACCTGCTGCTCCTCGGCGCCAACCCGCTGGAGTCCAACGGCAGTCTGTGCACCGCCCCCGACTTCCCCGGCAAGCTCAGGGCCCTCAAGGCGCGCGGCGGCACCCTCACCGTCGTCGACCCCCGCCTGACCCGCACGGCCAAGCTCGCCGACCGGCACATCGCCATCCGGCCGGGCACGGACGCCCTGCTGCTGGCGGCGATGACCCAGGTGCTGTTCGAGGAGGCGCTCACCGACCTCGGAAACCTCGCCCCGCATGTGCAGGGCGTCGACGAACTCGCCGTCGCCATGGGGGAGTTCACCCCCGAGGCCGTCGCCGGCGCCTGTGACGTCGACGCCGGCACCATCCGGGCGCTCGCCCGCGAGCTGGCCGCCGCGCCCACCGCCGCCGTCTACGGCCGCATCGGCAGCTGCACCGTCCCGCACGGCACCCTCGCCAGCTGGCTGGTCGACGTCCTCAACATCCTCACCGGCAACCTCGACCGGCCCGGCGGCGCGCTGTTCCCGCACTCCGCGACGGACAAGACCCCCCGCCCCGCCGGGCCCGGTCGCGGCTTCGGCCTCGGGCGCTGGCACAGCCGGGTCGGCGGCCACCCCGAGGCCAAGGGCGAACTGCCGCTCTCCGCGCTCGCCGAGGAGATCGACACCGCCACCCCCGAGGGCAGCCCGATCCGCGCCCTCATCACCGTCGCCGCCAACCCCGTGCTCTCCGCACCCGACGGCGACCGCCTCGACAAGGCGCTCGGCTCGCTGGACTTCATGGTCAGCGTCGACCCCTACCTCGGCGAGACCGCGCGCCACGCCGACGTGGTCCTGCCGCCGCCCCCGCCCTCGCAGGCCCCGCACTTCGACTTCGCGTTCAACGCCTTCGCAGTGCGCAACCAGGTCCGCTACAACCGCGCCGCCGTCCCCCTGGAGGACGGCCGCATGGCCGAGACCGAGATCCTCGCCCGCCTCACCCTCGCCGCCACCGGCATGCACGGCGCCGACCCGTCCGCCGTGGACGACCTGGTGATCGGCCAGACTCTGGGCAAGGCCGTGCAGGAGGCCCACTCGCCCGTCCACGGCCGCGACCCGCGCGAACTCGCGGGCCTGCTCACCGGTGACACCGGCCCCGAGCGCCGGCTCGACATGATGCTGCGCCTCGGCCCGTACGGCGAGGGCTTCGGCGCGAACCCGGACGGACTGACGCTGGACAAGCTCCTCGCCCACCCGCACGGCATCGACCTCGGACCGCTCAAGCCCCGACTGCCGCAGCCGCTGAAGACGGTCAGCGGCCGCATCGAGCTGCTCCCGGGGCCGATCGTCGACGATCTGCCGAGGCTCCGCACCGCCCTGCGCGAGCGCCCGGACGGCTTGGTCCTCATCGGCCGCCGCCATCTCCGCTCCAACAACAGCTGGCTGCACAACATCCCCGCCCTCACCGGCGGCACCAACCGCTGCACCCTCCACATCCACCCCGACGACGCCGACCGCCTCGGCCTCGCCGATGGGGACGCCGTACGGATCAAGGGCGCCGGGGGAGAGGTCACGGCTCCCGCCGAGGTCACCGACGTCGTACGACAGGGTGTCGTGAGCCTTCCGCACGGCTGGGGACACGACCGTCCGGGCACCCGTATGAGCCACGCGGCGATCGACCCCGGGGCCAACGTCAACCAGCTCCTCGACGGCTCGCTGCTCGACCCGCTGTCGGGCAACGCGGTCCTCAACGGCATCCCCGTCGAGCTGTCCCGAGCAGGCGCAACGCTGTGACCTGGAGTTCTGCGCTTATTGCTCGCATGTCAACGTCTTGTTAAGACTTGTCGGGCCGCCCTAACGTCGTCGCACCGCCGGTGCCCTGGTGGGAGTTCAAGGGCGAACGTTAGGTATCCACATGTTGACCATCCTCGGCTTCGCCATGATCGCGACCTTCCTGGTCCTGATCATGATGAAGAAGATGTCGCCGATCGCGGCGCTCGTGCTGATCCCGGCACTCTTCTGCGTGTTCGTCGGAAAGGGAGCCCATCTCGGCGACTACGTCATCGAGGGGGTGGGCAATCTCGCGCCCACCGCCGCGATGCTGATGTTCGCCATCGTCTACTTCGGCCTCATGATCGACGTCGGCCTCTTCGACCCGATCGTCCGAGGCATCCTGAAGTTCTGCAAGGCCGACCCGCTGCGCATCGTCATCGGCACGGCCCTGCTCGCCGCGATCGTCTCGCTGGACGGTGACGGCTCGACCACCTTCATGATCACCGTCTCGGCGATGTACCCGCTGTACAAGCGCCTGAAGATGAGCCTGGTCGTGATGACCGGTGTCGCCGCCACCGCCAACGGCGTGATGAACACGCTGCCCTGGGGCGGCCCGACCGCCCGTGCCGCCACCGCGCTCAAGCTCGACGCCGGCGACATCTTCGTCCCGATGATCCCGGCGCTCGCCGTCGGTCTGCTCTTCGTCTTCGTCCTCGCCTACTTCCTCGGTCTGCGCGAGCGCAAGCGCCTCGGTGTGCTGAGCCTCGACGAGGTCCTGGAGCAGGAGAAGATCGTCAAGGACGAGGAGACGTCCGGCTCCGAGGAGACCGTGCTCGTCGGCGCGGGCGCCTCGTCGGCCGCCGGATCCGGTTCGGGTTCCGGCTCCGCCTCCGGTGACGACAAGGTCCGTACGACGAAGAGCACCGGCGGGGCGGGCTCCGGCACCGACGCCGAGGACGACGACGCGGACGACGTCCGCCTCCAGGGCCTGGACCCCAACCGCCCGACGCTGCGCCCCAAGCTGTACTGGTTCAACGCGCTGCTCACGGTCTCGCTGCTGACCGCCATGATCATGGAGTGGCTGCCGATCCCGGTGCTGTTCATCCTCGGCGCCGCGCTCGCGCTGACGGTCAACTTCCCCCACATCCCCGACCAGAAGGACCGGCTCGCCGCCCACGCGGACAACGTCCTCAACGTCTCCGGGATGGTCTTCGCCGCCGCCGTCTTCACCGGCGTCCTCCAGGGCACCGGCATGGTCGACTCGATGGCCAAGTGGATCGTCGACGGCATCCCGGCCGGCATGGGCCCGCACATGGCCCTGGTCACCGGCTTCCTGAGCCTGCCGCTCACCTACTTCATGTCCAACGACGGCTTCTACTTCGGTGTCCTCCCGGTCCTCGCCGAGGCCGGTGCCGCCCACGGGGTCTCCCCGCTGGAGATCGCCCGCGCCTCCCTCGTCGGCCAGCCGCTGCACATGTCCAGCCCGCTGGTCCCCGCCGTGTACGTGCTCGTGGGCATGGCCAAGGTCGAGTTCGGCGACCACACCAAGTTCGTGGTCAAGTGGGCGGCGGCGACCTCGCTGATCATCCTCGGCGCGGGCGTGCTGTTCGGCATCATCTGAGGCACCGACCGAACCGTCGGACCCGACTCCCGCGTCATGGAGCGAAGTTCGCTCGGACCGGCGTGAACTTCCCCCAGGAGGACCCGCATCGTGAGGCCCGGTAGGAACCGCGGCTGGCTGCTCCGCCTCGTCATCGCCTTCAGCTTCGCGCAGGGGGCGGTGTCGATGGCGCGGCCCGCCGTGTCCTACCGGGCCCTCGCGTTGGGCGCCGACGAACGGGCCGTCGGTGTGATCGCGGGGGTCTACGCCCTGCTCCCGCTGTTCGCCGCCGTCCCGCTCGGCCGCAGGACCGACCAGGGCCGGTGCGCACCCCTGCTGCCGGTCGGCGTCGTCCTCATCTCCGGCGGGTGCGCCATGAGCGGTCGGGCCGACTCCCTGGTGGCGATGGCCGTCTGGAGCGGTGTGATGGGCCTCGGGCACCTCTCCTTCGTCATCGGCGCCCAGTCCCTGGTGGCCCGCCAGTCCGCGCCGCACGAACACGACCGCAACTTCGGCCACTTCACCATCGGCGCCTCCCTCGGCCAGTTGGTCGGCCCGATCGCCGCGGGCGCCCTGATCGGCGGCCCGGACATGGCCCGTACGAGCGCCCTGGCGCTGGTGGTCGCGGGGGCCGGGGCGGCGGTCGCGTTCACCTCGCTGTGGCGGATAGAGCGCCCGGTCGAGCCCAAGTCCCGTACGGCACCGGGCGAACGCGTGCCCGTGCACCGCATCCTGCGCACCCGCGGCGTGCCGGGCGGCATCTTCGTCAGCCTCGCCGTGCTGTCGGCGACGGACATCCTCACCGCGTATCTTCCGGTGGTCGGTGAACACCGGGGCATCGCGCCGTCGGTGATCGGCCTCCTGCTCAGCCTGCGGGCGGCGGCGACCATCGCGTGCCGTCTGGTGATGACGCCCATGCTGCGGCTGCTCGGCAGGACCGCACTGCTCACGGTCACCTGTGTGCTGGCGGCCGTGCTGTGCGCCGGGATCGCGCTGCCGGTGCCGGTGTGGGCGCTCGCCCTGATCCTCGCCGTCCTCGGGTTCTGCCTCGGGGTCGGGCAGCCGCTGTCCATGACGACGGTGGTGCAGGCCGCGCCGGACGAGGCCCGCTCCACCGCCCTCGCGCTGCGCCTGACGGGGAACCGGCTGGGACAGGCCGGGGCACCGGCCGCCGCGGGTCTGATCGCCGGCGTCGCGGGCGTGGCCGCGCCGTTCGTGATGCTGGGGGCGCTGCTGCTGGTGTCGTCGGTCATCGCCCTGCGCTCGCCGGCGGAGCCTGGGCGGGGGAGCGGCACCTCGGGGAAGCGCACGGGCAAGGACGCGCGGTCGGGTGCGTCGGACGCGTCCCTGAGCCGTAAGGGGGACATCTGAGGGGTCGTCGGGCGCGGCTCCCCCCGTGTCCGGTGTGATGTGACAGAGAGTCAGGCGAAAGAGCGATTTGTGTGAAAATCGTCCGACTCGGAGGTTCTGCATGTCCGCCTCGTCCCGCCCGCGCCCCGCCGGAGTGCGCGCGAGTGCCGCCGCCGTCCTCGCGGCACTCACCGTCACGGGAGCCAGCCTGATCACGGCACCGGCCGCCGTCGCCGCCCCGGGCGACCCCGACGTCGTGATCCACAAGGTGGGCTTCCCGTTCGACAACCAGCGCAACCAGCCGCTGGTCTGCGACTTCTACCTCTCCGCCTTCAACTTCCCCGAGGACCCGACGCCGTCGCAGCGCATCAGCTGGACCATCGACCGCCAGCCCCCCGCGCCGCGCACCGACCCCGTCGCCACGGGCGAGATCACCCTCGCGGCCGACGGCACCGGACACAGCACGCCCGTGGCGCCCCCGAACGCGGCGCGCCTGCCCGACGGCAACTACGTGCTGACCTGGAGGACCATCGGCGGGACGCTGGAGGAGGGGCGCCGGGACATCAACGTCGACTGCCCGCTCAACGGCCTCGCCGGGCCCGAAGGCGCGGTGCCGGCCGGTGGCGGCGGTCTCGCCCTCACCCAGAACTTCTCGCCGGTCGCCGGCGCGGCCACCGTGGGTCTCGCCGCGGTCGGCGGTGTGGCCTATCTGCGGCTGCGCCGTCGCCGCGCCGATGGCGCCGCGTAGACGCCGGCGCAGGCCCTGGCACCGGACGCGCGCCTACCGCCTGACGCGGACGGCCGTCATGGCCACCGCGCTGGTGGTGGGCGGCGTCCACCTGGCGGAGGGCAGGGAGCGGACCGGGACCGCCGAGGCCGGCTCCGCCTGGGTCGACTCCGGGGCGCGCGGTGCGGCCGAGCCACGCGCCCGGGCGTCCCTGTACTTCACGCCCCCGCCACCCGACGAGCCCGCGTCCCCGCCGCCCTCGACGGCGACGCCCGACCAGCGGGCCGAACCGGCCGCGTCGGCCGCCCCGGTGACCACGCAGGAGACCGGGCCGTCGTCCGGGTGGGAGGCCCGGCCGCCCACCCCACCGACGGTGCCCACCCCTGCGACCGTGCCGACGGGCCGGACGCCCGCCGGATCCACGAGTCCGACGCCTGCCGCGCCCACCCCCGCCCAGCCGGTGCGGCCCGCGCCGCCCGCCCCCGGGCCGGCCGGGCCGGGGAAACCCGCCCACCCCCGTACGCTGCCGCCGTCCCCGGCCAGGACCGTCAGCATCCCCTACCTCGGTATCGAGGCGCCGGTGACCGGTCTGCGCCTCGACGCCCGGCGGCGGCTCCCCGCGCCGCCGGACGACAAGCCGAAGCTGGTCGGCTGGTACGCGGACGGGCCCGCGCCCGGCGGACCCGGCACGGCGGTCGTCGTCGGTCACCGGGACACCCGCACGGGCCCGGCCGTGTTCGCCGCGCTCGACGTGATCAAGCCCGGCCGCCTGGTGGAGGTCCTGCGGGCCGACGGCCGCACCGCCGTCTACACGGTGGACGCCGTGAAGTCGTACGAGAAGGACCGCTTCCCCAGCAGGAAGGTGTACGGCCATCGCGGGCGCCCCGAACTGCGCCTGATCACCTGCGGCGGGACGTACGACCGGAGGAAGGGGTACGGGAGCAACGTCGTCGTCTTCGCCCACCTCACCACGACCAAGGAACCGGCGCGTAAGCCGTGAACCGGCGTGCGGGGCGCGCGCCGCACTCCTTGCCGAGCCCCGGGGGCGTACGGACGCACACGGGAACCGGCCCCGGCGCGGCCGCCGCAACCGGAAGCGGCGGTACCGCTAGAGGTGGACGCATGAACGCGCTCCCCGCCTCCCCCCGAGCCCACCGCCGTACCCGCGCCCGGGTCGCCCTCGCGGCCACCGCCTGTCTGCTGGTGGTGGGCGCCCCGACCGCGTACGCCACCCTCGCCGAGGACGCCCCCGCCGGGTCCGTGATCGCCCCGGCGCGCGGGACGCCGTACCTCGAGACCCGGCTCCTCTTCGGCACCGAGCGGCCCGACGGCGGTCCGGCCGTCACCGACGAGCAGTTCATGACCTTCGTCGACCGCGAGGTCACCCCCGGTTTTCCGGACGGGCTGACCGTGCAGGAGGGGCACGGGCAGTGGCGGGACGCGGGCGGGACGATCGAGAAGGAGCGGTCGTACGAGCTGATCCTGCTGTATCCGCCGGCGTCGGCCGCCGAGAGCGACCGGCGGATCGAGGAGATCCGCGGCGACTACCGCGAGGAGTTCGCCCAGGAGGCGGTGGCGCGGGTCGACGACAGGAAGCGGGTCGACTTCTGAGCCGGTCGGCTCCCCGCCACCTCTCGACCCATCGCCCGCCCCCTCGACCCGTCACCCGCCCCGTCAGCCGCCTCTCCGGCGACGCGCCGCCGACACGTCGCCGACGAGTCCTGCCTCACTCCCCGAAGGCCTGGTGCCGGAAAACTATCAGGGCTAGTTTTTGGGGCGGACGACCACGCCCGCCCGGGAGGCAGCACGATGAAGGCACACGACGGCATGTACATCGGCGGTACCTGGCGCCCCGCCGCCGGGACCGACACGATCGAGGTCGTGAACCCGGCCGACGAGCAGGTGATCGGCCGCGTCCCGGCGGGCACCGCCGAGGACGTCGACGCCGCCGTGCGGGCCGCCCGCGCCGCTCTCCCCGGCTGGGCCGCCACCACGCCCGCCGAGCGGGGAGCGATCATCGGCGCGCTGCGCGACGTGCTCGCCGCGCGCCGGGAGGAGATCGCCGAGACGGTCACGGCGGAGCTCGGCTCGCCGCTGCCGTTCTCGCAGAGGGTGCACGCGGACCTGCCGGTCGCGGTCGCCGGCTCGTACGCCGAACTGGCCGCCGGGCACGCCTTCGAGGAGAAGGTCGGCAACTCCACCGTGCACCACGAGCCCGTCGGCGTCGTCGGCGCGATCACCCCCTGGAACTACCCGCTGCACCAGATCGTCGCCAAGGTCGCCCCGGCCCTCGCCGCCGGCTGCACCGTGGTCCTCAAACCCGCCGAGGACACCCCGCTGGTCGCCCAGCTCTTCGCCGAGGCCGTCCACGACGCGGGCGTGCCCGCCGGAGTGTTCAACCTGGTCACCGGCCTGGGCCCGGTCGCCGGACAGGCGCTCGCCGAGCACGACGGCGTCGACCTGGTCTCCTTCACCGGCTCCACGGCGGTGGGCCGGTGGATCGCCGCGACCGCCGGGGCCGCGATCAAGAAGGTCGCCCTCGAACTCGGCGGCAAGTCCGCCAACGTCATCCTCCCGAGCGCCGACCTCGCCAAGGCGGTGAGCGTCGGAGTCGCCAACGTGATGTCCAACTCCGGCCAGACGTGCAGCGCCTGGACCCGGATGCTCGTCCACACCTCCCGGTACGACGAGGCCGTCGAGCTGGCCGCGCAGGCCGCCGCGAAGTACGGAGACCGCATCGGCCCGCTCGTCAACGCCAAGCAGCAGGCGCGGGTGCGGGGTTACATCGAGAAGGGTGTGGCCGAGGGCGCCCGCCTGGTCGCCGGCGGCGCCGAATCCCCGCGTGAGCTGGGCTACTTCGTCAGCCCCACCGTCTTCGCCGACGTCACCCCCGAGATGACGATCGCGCAGGAGGAGATCTTCGGCCCGGTCCTGTCGATCCTCCGCTACGAGGACGAGGCCGACGCCCTGCGGATCGCCAACGGCACGGTCTACGGGCTGGCCGGCGCGGTCTGGGCCGGCGACGAGGACGAGGCCGTGGCCTTCGCCCGCCGGATGGACACCGGCCAGGTCGACATCAACGGCGGCCGCTTCAACCCGCGGGCCCCGTTCGGGGGCTACAAGCAGTCGGGCGTGGGGCGCGAACTGGGCGCGCACGGCCTGGCCGAGTACCTCCAGACCAAGTCCCTGCAGTTCTGACCGGGTTCCAGGCGAACCAGTAGGAGAGTCGTCCCCATGGCCGTTCGAGCCGCCGTACTGCCCGCCGTCGGTGCCCCGTTGGAGATCACCGAGATCGAGCTGCCGGACCCCGGGCCCGGCCAGGTCCGGGTGCGGCTCGCCGCCGCCGGCGTCTGCCACTCCGACCTGTCGCTGTCCGACGGCACCATGCGGGTGCCGGTGCCCGCCGTGCTCGGCCACGAGGGCGCGGGCACCGTCCTGGCGGTCGGCGACGGGGTCACCCATGTCGCGCCCGGCGACGGAGTCGTCCTCAACTGGGCCCCGTCCTGCGGGAGTTGCCACGCCTGCTCGCTCGGCGAGGTCTGGCTGTGCGCGAACGCGCTGCTCGGCTCCCAGAACGTGTACGCCCGCCGCGCCCGGGACGGCGCCGATCTCCACCCGGGACTGAACGTGGCCGCCTTCGCGGAGGAGACCGTCGTGACCGCCGGCTGCGTGCTCCCCGCGCCGGACGGGGTACCGCTCACCGACGCGGCCCTCCTCGGCTGCGCGGTCCTCACCGGGTACGGCGCGGTCCACCACTCGGCGCGGGTCCGGGAGGGCGAGACGGTCGCCGTGTTCGGGGCGGGCGGCGTCGGGCTGGCCGCGCTCCAGGCCGCGCGGATCGCCGGCGCGTCCCGGATCGTCGCCGTGGACGTCTCCCCGGCGAAGGAGGAGCTGGCCCGGGCGATGGGGGCCACGGAGTACGTGGTGGCCTCCGAGAACACCGCCCGCGAGATCCGCGCGCGCACCGGCAAGCAGGGCGTGGACGTCGCCGTGGAGTGCGTGGGCCGCGCGGTCACCATCCGGACGGCCTGGGAGTCGACCCGGCGCGGCGGCCGCACCACGGTCGTCGGCATCGGCGGCAAGGACCAGCAGGTCACCTTCAACGCGCTGGAGATCTTCCACTGGGGTCGCACGCTCTCCGGGTGCGTCTACGGCAACTCCGACCCGGCCCGCGACGTGCCGGTCCTCGCCGACCACATCCGCGCCGGCCGCCTGGACCTCGCCGCCCTGGTGACCGACCGCATCTCCCTGGACGACATCCCGGTGGCCTTCGACAACATGCGAGCGGGCAAGGGCGGCCGGGCGCTGGTGACGTTCTGATCCGCCTGCGGCCGAGCGGGGGCCGGTCGCGCACTTCCCCGAGCCTCGAAAGAGCATGGGCAGCGCCCGGAGTCTTCTAGGGGCGCGGGGAACTGCGTGACCGGCCCCCACCCGCCCGCACCCGAAGAAACTCCCCGACCCGAAGACCTCTCCCTCCAACCCAAAGCAACCCACGCACGACCGTTGACCTGCATACCGTCCGGTCAGTACGTTCCCGGGAACGTCCCCGCACCCACCGGAGTGTGCTCGCATGGACACCGCTCCCGTTTCCGCCCCCGTCACCACCTCCCGCCCCCAGAGCCACCGCAAGGTGGCCACCGCCGCGGCGCTCGCCTCGGCGGTGGAGTGGTACGACTACTTCGTCTTCGGCATAGCCGCCGCCCTCGTCCTGGGCGACCTCTACTTCCCCGCCGGCAGCTCCTCCGCGGGAGTCCTCGCCGCGTTCGCCACCTTCGCCGTCGGCTTCCTCGCCCGCCCCCTCGGCGGCGTCGTCGCCGGTCACCTCGGCGACAGACGGGGCCGTAAGCCGATGCTGGTCCTGGCGCTCACCCTGATGGGCCTCGCCACCACCGGCATCGGCCTCCTCCCCACGTACGAGACGATCGGGATCGCCGCTCCGGTCCTGCTCGTCCTCCTCCGCGTCGCCCAGGGCGTGGCCGTCGGCGCCCAGTGGGGCGGCGCGATGCTGCTGGCCACCGAGTACGCCCCCGAGGGCAAGCGCGGCGTGTACGGCAGCTTCGTCCAACTCGGCGTCCCCATCGGCGTGGTGAGCGCCAACACGATGTTCCTGGTCGTGGGCGCGGCGACCAGCGACTCGGCGTTCTCCGCCTGGGGCTGGCGCGTGCCCTTCCTGGTCGGCCTGTTCGTCCTCGGCCTCGCCTGGTACATCCACCGCCATGTCGAGGAGACCCCCGAGTTCCGGGCGGCCGAAAGGGAGCTGGCGGAGCAGGAGAAGGGCGAGAAGAGCTCCCCGCTCAGGACGATCCTGCGCGGCCATCTCGGCACGGTCTTCCTGGCCGGCGGCTCCTTCGCCGTGAACACCGCGACGTTCTACATCCTCATCACCGGTGTCCTCGACTACACCACCCGCGAACTCGACATGAAACGCAGTGCCGTTCTCGCGGTCTCCCTGTGCGTCAGCCTCACCCAGCTGGTGCTGATCCCGGCCGCGGCGGCCCTCTCCGACCGCCTCGGCAGGATCCGGATCTACGCGTTCGGCGCGGCCGGCATCGCCCTGTGGGCCGTCCCGCTGTTCCTGCTCGTCGACACCGGCTCCCTGCTGTGGCTCGCCGTCGGCACCTTCGTCGCCAGCTGCTTCCTCAGCATCATGTACGGGCCCCAGGCCGCCCTGTTCGCCGAGCTGTTCACCCCCGAGATGCGCTACACGGGCGCCTCCCTCGGCTACCAGATCGCCGCGGTGTTCGGCGGCGGCCTCGCCCCGTTCCTGATGGTCCTCCTCCTGGAGGCCACCGGCACGTCCATGGCGGTGTCCGCGTACATCATCGGGCTCTCGGTGATCGCCCTCGTCTCGATCAAGATCCTCGCGGGAAGGGCGAGTTCACGAGCCGAGAGCTAGCCCGCTCCGGCTCCCCCCTCGCGCCGACGGCCCCGGCCGCGGCTCCGGACTCCGGTCCGGGGTCGCGGCCCGGTCCGTTCGCGGCGCGGCGCGAGGTGCCCCGCACCTCCGGCGGAGCCCTGTCGGCACCGCCCTACCGGGGCCCGACCTGCTCGTACTGCTGCTCCAAGCCGTCCAGCAGCGCCCGCAGTCCCACCTCGAACGCCCGCTCGTCGACCTTCTGCTGCTGCTCGGCCAGCAGGTGGGCCTGGCCGAGATGCGGATAGTCGGCGGGGTCGTAGGCGCTCTCGTCGTCCACGAACCCGCCCGCGAACGACCCGATGGCGGACCCCATGATGAAGTACCGCATCAGCGCCCCGATGGACGTGGCCTGGGCCGCCGGCCACCCCGCCTCGACCATCGCCCCGAACACGACGTCGGCGACCCGCAGTCCCGCCGGCCGCCGCCCGGGCCCCCGCGCGAGGATCGGCACGATGTTGGGGTGGTCGCGCAGTGCCGCCCGGTACGACACCGCCCAGTCGTGCAGCGCGGTCCGCCAGTCCCGCCCGTCCCGGAACATCGACAGGTCGACCTGCGCGCTCACCGAGTCGGCGACCGCCTCCAGGATCTGGTCCATGGTGCGGAAGTGGTTGTAGAGGGAGGGCCCGCTCACCCCGAGTTCGGCGGCGAGCCGTCGCGTGGAGACCGCCGCCAGTCCCTCCGCGTCGACCAGTGCCCGCGCCGTCTCCACGATGCGGTCGGTGCTCAACAGGGGCTTGCGCGGTCGGGCCATGGCGCACATAGTAGGGCTGCGGCATAAAACTAGCAGTGGTAATTTAACGGGGAACGGACGAGAGGCGGGCCGCGTGAACCTGGAGCTCAGCGAGGAACAGACCGCCGCGCGCCGGCTCGCGAACGACTTCGTGGAGCGCGAGATCGCCCCGCACGTCATCGAGTGGGACCGCGCCGAGAACGTCGACCGGGCGATCGTGAAGAAGCTCGGCGAGGTCGGCTTCCTGGGGCTCACCGTCGACGAGGAGTACGGCGGCTCCGGCGGCGACCACCTCACGTACTGCCTGGTCACCGAGGAGCTGGGGCGCGGCGACTCCTCCGTGCGCGGCATCGTCTCCGTCTCCCTCGGCCTGGTCGCGAAGACGATCGCGGCCTGGGGCGACGAGGAGCAGAAGCGCCGCTGGCTGCCGGGGCTCACGGCGGGGGAGTACGTGGGCTGCTTCGGTCTCACCGAACCCGGCACCGGCTCCGACGCGGGCAACCTCGCCACCCGGGCCGTCCGGGACGGCGACGACTACGTCATCAGCGGCACCAAGATGTTCATCACCAACGGCACCTGGGCCGACGTCGTCCTGCTCTTCGCCCGCTCCACCGACGCCCCCGGTCACAAGGGCGTCTCCGCCTTCCTCGTCCCCACCGACACCCCGGGCCTGACCCGGCGCACCATCCACGGCAAGCTCGGTCTGCGCGGCCAGGCCACCGCCGAACTGGTCCTGGAGGACGTCCGCGTGCCCGCCTCCGCCCTGCTCGGCCCCGAGGGCAAGGGCTTCACCGTCGCCATGTCCGCGCTCGCCAAGGGCCGGATGTCGGTCGCCGCCGGCTGCGTCGGCATCGCCCAGGCCGCGCTGGACGCGGCGGTCCGGTACGCCGGTGAGCGCGAGCAGTTCGGCAGGCCCATCGCCCACCACCAGCTCGTCCAGGAACTCATCAGCGACATCGCGGTGGACGTCGACGCGGCCCGGCTGCTGACCTGGCGCGTCGCCGATCTCGTCGACCGGGGGCAGCCCTTCGCGACCGAGGCGAGCAAGGCCAAGCTCTTCGCCTCCGAGGCCGCCGTCCGCGCCGCGAACAACGCCCTCCAGGTCTACGGCGGTTACGGCTACATCGACGAGTACCCGGCCGGAAAACTCCTGCGCGACGCCCGGGTGATGACGCTCTACGAGGGCACCAGCCAGATACAGAAGCTGCTCATCGGGCGGGCGCTGACAGGCGTCTCCGCGTTCTGATTTCTGATCCCGGCCCGCGTGGGGCCCCTGAGTACGTGGGGGCGCCGCCTGAGTATCCCGACGGATGTGGTTCGGGCCACATCCGTCGAATCATGTCCCCATGAGTGAGACACCGGTCAAGCAGCAGAACACGGCGGCCTTCTACGGCCAGGCCGTCGCCTCCTTCGCCGTCGCCATGGCGGCCACCACGGTCGGCATCTACCAGCTCGACGCCGACACCTGGGTCCGCGCCTTCCTGGCCATCGCGGTCCTCTACCTCGTGACCTCGTCCTTCACCCTGGCCAAGGTGATCCGCGACCGCCAGGAGGCCGGGCGGATCGTCAGCCGGGTCGACCAGGCCCGGCTGGAGAAGCTCCTCGCCGAGCACGACCCCTTCGAGAAGCTCTGAGGCCGGGCGCGCGGCCCCGGCGTGCGACCCCGCTCCCGTACGGCACGGCTCTGAGCGGGCCTTCTAAGCGCTCGCTCACCTTCGGCGGTATGGTGGTGCCGAGCCATCGGAAGGGGCGAACGAGCGATGAGTACGGCGGAGGAGACGGCGGGCGGCGAGCCGCAGCCGTGGGGCGAGGTCAACCCGGACGCGGCCCGGCGGCTGCTGGTGGCCGCCGTGGAGGCCTTCGCCGAGCGTGGCTACCACGCGACGACGACCCGGGACATCGCGGGCCGCGCGGGGATGAGCCCCGCCGCGCTGTACATCCACTACAAGACCAAGGAAGAGCTGCTCCACCGGATCAGCCGCATCGGTCACGAGAAGGCCCTGGACGTCCTGCGTACGGCGGCCCGTTCCGAGGGAGGACCGGCCGACCGGCTCGCCGAGGCCGTGCGCTCCTTCGTCCGCTGGCACGCGGGGCAGCACACCGTCGCCCGTGTCGTGCAGTACGAGCTGGACGCCCTCGGCCCCGACGCCCGCGCCGAGATCGTCACCCTGCGCCGCGAGAACGACGCGGCCGTGCGCGGCATCATCGAGGACGGCGTCGCCTCGGGCGACTTCGACGTCCCCGACGTCCGCGGCACGACGGTCGCCATCCTCTCCCTCTGCATCGACGTGGCCCGCTGGTTCAACGTCAACGGCTCGCGCACCCCGGACGAGGTCGGCGCGCTCTACGCGGATCTGGTCCTGCGCATGGTGGGTGCGAAGAAGTGACCCCGGCGATCGGGCCGACCTTCGAAACATTCGAAGGTTGCGGCCGTTCCGCTGATCCCGCCCCTGACGGGCTTGGCGGGTAGTCGCTGGTGCGGGGTGCGAATGTTTCGGGTTCGGTGCCGAAAGTATTGACAGTTGGCAGGGGCAGGCCAACACTCCCGGGATGACAGGGCGAACCCCACGAGCCCGAGGAGGACGCGCGCGTATGAACGACGGCCCCGCACCCACTCCCACCCCACCCCCCAGCCGCCGGCTCTTCATGAGCGGCGTCTGCGCGACCGCCATGGCGGCGGCGACCACGCTGGCGCTGCCCGGCACGGCCCGCGCGGACACGGTGGTCACCACCAACCAGACCGGAAGCAACAACGGCTTCTACTACTCGTTCTGGACCGACGCCCCCGGCACGGTCTCCATGACCCTGGCCTCCGGCGGCACCTACCGGACCTCCTGGCGGAACACCGGCAACTTCGTCGCCGGCAAGGGCTGGAGCAACGGCTCCCGCAGGACCGTGACCTACTCGGGCTCGTTCAGCCCGTCCGGCAACGCCTATCTGACCCTCTACGGCTGGACCGCCAGTCCGCTCGTCGAGTACTACATCGTCGACAACTGGGGCACCTACCGGCCGACGGGCGCGTACAAGGGCACGGTCACCAGCGACGGCGGTACCTACGACATCTACCGGACCACGCGGTACAACGCGCCCTCCGTCGAGGGAACCCGCACCTTCGACCAGTACTGGAGCGTGCGCCAGTCGAAGCGGACCGGCGGGAACATCACCACCGGCAACCACTTCGACGCCTGGGCCCGCGCCGGGATGCCCCTCGGCAGCTTCCGGTACTACATGATCATGGCCACCGAGGGATACCAGAGCAGCGGCAGCTCCAGTATCACGGTGTCCCCGTGATCGCCGGACCGCGCCGCTCGCCGCGCCGGTCGGTGAAGCGGCTGGCCGCCGTCGCGACCGCCCTGGCGAGCGTCGTCCCGCTGACGCTCACCGCCGCCACGGCCGCACCGCAGCGGGCCGCCGCCTGCACCGGCTATGTCGGGCTCACGTTCGACGACGGTCCGTCCGGCAGCACGTCGGCCCTGCTGACCGCGCTCCGGCAGAACGGCCTCAGGGCCACCATGTTCAACCAGGGCCAGTACGCCGCCGCGAACCCCGCCCTGGTCCGGGCGCAGGTCACCGCCGGCATGTGGGTGGCCAACCACAGCTACACCCACCCGCACCTCACCCAGCTGAGCCAGGCGCAGATCGACTCGGAGATCTCCCGCACCCAGCAGGCCGTGGCGGGCGCGGGCGGCGGCACCCCGAAGCTGTTCCGGCCGCCGTACGGCGAGACCAACGCGGCCGTGCGGTCGGCGGCGTCCAGGTACGGCCTGACCGAGATCCTCTGGAACGTCGACTCGCAGGACTGGAACGGCGCGAGCACCGACGCGATCGTGCAGGCGGCGGCCCGCCTGACGAACGGCCAGGTCATCCTCATGCACGACTGGTCCGCCAACTCCCGCGCCGCGCTCCCGCGCATCGCGCAGCAACTGTCCGGCCGTGGTCTGTGCGCGGGGACGATCTCGCCGCAGACCGGCCGGGCCGTGGCGCCGGGATAGGGCACGCGTGTGGCGCGGCGGTCGCGAACGCCGCGCCACGGCGCGCTCAGAAGTAGTACCGGGACACCGACTCCGCCACGCACACCGGCTTCTCCCCGCCCTCGCGTTCCACGACGACCGCGGCCGTGAGCTGGACACCGCCGCCGACCTCCGTGACGTCCTGGAGTGTCGCGGTGGCCCGCAGCCGGGAACCGACCGGCACCGGTGCCGGGAAACGGACCTTGTTGGTGCCGTAGTTCACCCCCATGGTGACGTTGTCGACCCTGAGGATCTGCGGGACGAGCAACGGCAGCAGGGACAGGGTCAGATAGCCGTGGGCGATGGTCGTCCCGAAGGGCCCGGCCGCGGCCTTCTCGGGGTCCACGTGGATCCACTGGTGGTCACCGGTGGCCTCGGCGAAGAGGTCGATGCGCTTCTGGTCGACCTCCAGCCAGTCGCTGTGCCCCAGCGACTCACCCACCGCCGCCTTCAGCTCCTCGGCGGACGTGAAGATCCTCGGCTCTGCCATCTCTCGGCCTCCCTGGTCCCGATGTCTAAGCGACTGCTTAGCATGGTCGGCCGGGCGGTCCCTGTCAACGGACCACGACCCTTTCGGGTATGGGTAGGCTCGGAGGGGTGCCCCAGATCCCTGAGAAGATCCACGAGTTGACCGTCGGCCAGCTGTCGGCCCGTAGCGGTGCCGCCGTCTCCGCATTGCACTTCTACGAGTCCAAGGGGCTGATCAGCAGCCGCCGGACCGCGGGCAACCAGCGCCGCTACAGCCGCGACGCCCTGCGCCGGGTGGCGTTCGTCCGGGCCGCGCAGCGCGTCGGCATCCCGCTCGCCACCATCCGCGAGGCGCTCGCCGAACTGCCCGACGAGCGGACGCCCACCCGCGAGGACTGGGCCCATCTCTCCGAGGCGTGGCGGTCCGAGCTGGACGAACGGATCAAGCAGCTGAACCGGCTGCGGGACCACCTCACCGACTGCATCGGCTGTGGCTGTCTGTCCATGGACACCTGTGTGCTCTCCAACCCCGACGACGTCTTCGGTGAACGGCAGAGCGGCTCCCGCCTCCTGGTGGAGCGCCGCAGGACCGAACGGCGGGAACCCGGGGGCTGACACGGCGGGAACCCGGGGGCTGACACGGCGGGAACCCGGGGGCTGACACGGCGGCTCCCGGGTCCCGGACACCCGGCCCGAGGGCGTCACTCGTACTCCGTGCCGCCCTTACGGGTCAGATACGCCGGGCTGACCGCCTTGGCGACGGCACGCCCACCGGTCACCGGGCTGTACCGCTCGGTGGCCGGCCGGATCACCACGCCCTCACGCAGGTGCAGTCCGCGCCCGGACACCGTCTCCCGTCCGCTCGCCACCTCCAGGACCCGGTCGACGGCGTACGGACCCTCGTACAGCCGCGGCACCAGCGGCAGTTCGCCGTCGAGCAGTTCCAAAAGCTCCGCCGAGTCCAGCCAGCGGACCCGGCCGTCGATGTCCGCGGAGACGTCGAACACGGCGTACCCGAGGCTCTCGCGGCGGCCGTCCGCGCCGTACGTCAGGTCCTGCACCCCGGCGCCGTAGACCTCGCCGAAGATCCCGACCCGGCGTGCGCCGAGCCGCTCGGCGAGCCGGGCGGCGACCTCGCCCACCCGGTGACCGTGGACGGCACGCCAGTACAGATTCCGCGGATCCTCCTTCAGGGCCAGGGACTTCGACCCGAAGCCCTTCGAGGAGACCTGGACGCGGCCGTCCTCGGCGAGATACGTGACCAGGCAGGCCGTGCCGTGCAGCTTCTCCGTCAGGACGACCGGCTCGCCGGGCGTGAAGATGTCGGGGTGGCGCTGGATGTTCTCGATGTCCACCCAGGGCAGCAGCTCCGGAGCCGACTCGACCTCACCGCTCATGGTGGGCGGGATCGGCGGTACCCACTTGACGATGCCGAGCCGCTCCGCGAAGTCCGTGCCCTCGGCAACGGCGGCCGTGAGATCGACGTCCGCGAGGGCCCGGGGGCGGCAGACGATGCCCTGCGACAGCTCGCCCCGCAGCCGTACCGCCTTCACACGGTCCGCGTTGCCGCCGGCCAGCCGGCCGGTGAGTCCCAGCTCCTCGATCAGCGGGGCGGGGAGCACGGACTGCTCCGGGATGTACACGGCGGTGTCACCGGTGCGGAACGCCCCCTTCGCCACGACGGCTCGGTACAGGCCCACCTGGGCCAGTTCGAGCGCGTCGGCGTTCGGGTGTTCGTGGATCGTCAGCACTTCGGCGGTGACGCGCAGCGTCGACATCGGCCTCTCCTCGGTCCTGGGTCGCTCAGGGCTGTTTCATCGCCCCCAACTGTCCGGACGGGAAAGGGGTGGAGCGAGGGAATTTCGTACTGGTAAGAGCACGCGCCGCAACCGCTTTCACCCCCAACGGTGTCATGGACACGGAGGGGCGACGCGGTGCGTCCCCCGGCCCGGCGGGGCACGTGCACAGCTAGGTCACAGTGAGGGCAGGGAGCGCCGATGAGCGTCGTCATCAGTTCGCTGAAGTGGGAGCGGGCACACTCGGGTCCGCAGCGGATCACCTACGACGCGGACGGCTACCACCTCGTGCGCTTCCCCTACGAGGCGACCGAGGAGTCGTACGACCCCTGGAAGATGCACGACCCGGCGAACGGTGCAGGCGCCGCCTCGAAGTTCCCCGACCCGCGCTCCGGCCTGATCTGGCCCAGCCACGACGGCTGGGGCGTGCTGTCGGCGATGGTCTTCTGGGAGGCCGACCCCAGGACGCTGGAGTACCGCACCCGCTTCGTGCGCGACCCGCTGAGCCTGACGAAGAAGAAGTACGACTCCACGGGCACCACGGACAGCGTGAGCACCCGGGGCGGCCAGTACCGCACCTGCGTGTGGCAGATGTTCGTGCACAAGGGCATGCCGCTGGGCCTGAAGATATCCGCGCGTGGGGCGGGGGACACCAGGCGGGCCACGGCGATCACCCTCGCCGAGTTCAAGCTCGCCATCCACACGGACGTCAAGAAGCCCTAGGAGTCCTGCTGATGGATCTCCGCGGCGTCGCCCTGGCCGTCGCGCCGTACCTGAGTGTCGTACCCGAGTGTCGTCCACGCACATGCATGGGGGTGCGGCATCCCCGGCGCACCCCCGCCGAGCTAGGCCGAGACCAGCAGTCGTCCGCGCCTGGACTCCGCCAGGGCCTCGGGTGTGAGCACCGGTCGCGGCACCACGATTCCGCACTCCGTGCAGACCGGGCCCGAGGACGGTTCATGGGCCAGGTCGTACATCCAGACGAGGCGCGCGCCCTCGCACACCGGGCAGGTCGAGCCCGGTTCGCGCTCCAGCGCGGCGATGAGCCGGCGCAGCACGTCCGCCAGGGGTTCCCGGGGGTGGACCCTCGGGTCGTCGCACCACGCGACACCGAAACCGCCCCAGGTCAGCCGGTGCCAGTCGTCGACACTGCCCGGCCTGCGCAGCCCGTCGTACTTCTCCTTCTTGCGGCGCCGCGCGAACTGCACCTCGTAGTCGAGCCAGACGGAGCGGGCTTCCTCCAACTCGTCCAGTGCGGCCACGAGCCGCGCCGGATCGGGGTCGCGGTCCTCGGGACCGAACCCGGCCCGGGAGCACAAGTGGTCCCAGGTCGCCCGATGTCCGTAGGGGGCGAATCGCTCAAGGCACTTGCGCAGCGAATAACGCCGCAGTGCCAGATCGCACCTGGGATCTCGCACCTGTCTTGCCAGACTCCGGAAACCGGCCATCGCCCTGCACCTCCGTCACACCTGCACCTGTACTTCGGTCACTTCGGCGTCGTCGTCGGGACGTCGCCGAATAGACGTATCGACACGCGATTCGGCTCCATCCGATTTCCGATGACCTCCATAAGTCGTCTGCTGAGCCGTTCACGGACCGTTCCTGCCTACGTCTGACTGCCTCTGACTTGTTGTCGCGCTTCTCGTCGCGCTTCTTGTTGTGCTTCTTCTTGGGCTTACGACTACTTCTGAGTACCTGTTCACGCTGTCCATCACCTGTCCGTCGACGGTGATCCCAAAAACGTGACGCATGTTCATCTTCAAAGTCGGGGATACCGGCGGTAACATCCGGCCCACCCCCGTCAGGAGGAGCTGCCATGCCCTGGCGCACCCCACGCACCTCACGCAACGCACCGGACGGACTGAGAACTCCCCGCAGATTCCCGGAGTTCCTCAAGGCCGCCTCCCTATGCGCACTCGTTGCCGGTCTTTTGTCGCCTCTTTCCCCGGCTTCCCCGGCGTCGGCCGCCGACACCGGCGCCGTGCAGGCCGCGGCGGTCACCGACCACTGCGGCGGACAGTGCTCCGACATCCTGCCGCCCGGCCAGAACGGCAATGCCACCCTCGCCCAGATCCTGCTCAACCAGGGGTTCGGCTCCATGCCGGAGAACGCGAGCAATCAGCTCGGCCCCTACAACAGCCTGGCCACCGGATACCCGGGCCTCACCAACTCCACGATCAACACCTTCTTCAACGACGCCTCCTTCGGCGTGGCCTCCGACCAGGTCGCCTCCACCCTGAAGCCGGCCGGCCGCACCGACGTCACGATCGTCCGCGACAAGAAGACCGGTGTGCCGCACATCACGGGCACCACCCGCTACGGCACCGAGTTCGGCGCGGGCTACGCCGCCGCCCAGGACCGGCTGTGGCTGATGGACGTCTTCCGGCACGTCGGCCGCGGCAAGCTGACCCCGTTCGCGGGCGGCGCCGCCTCCAACCAGGGCCTGGAGCAGGAGTTCTGGCGCCACGCCCCCTACACCGAGGCCGACCTCCAGGCCCAGATCGACAAGGCGGTCGCCACCAACGGCGAGCGCGGGCAGCTGGCCCTCGCCGACGTCAACGCCTACGTCGCCGGCATCAACGCCTACATCGACGCCGCCGACAGCGGGCGTTACTTCCCCGGCGAGTACGTCCTGACCGGCCACAAGGACTCCGTCACCAACGCCGGCACCATCGAGAAGTTCAAGTCCACCGACCTGGTCGCCCTGGCCTCCGTCATCGGCGCCCTCTTCGGCTCCGGCGGCGGCGGCGAGGTCAACAACGCCCTCTCCCTGCTGGCCGCCCAGGAGAAGTACGGCGTCACCGAGGGCACCAAGGTCTGGGAGTCCTTCCGCGAGCGCAACGATCCCGAGGCCGCCCTCACCGTCCACGACGGCAGCTTCCCGTACGCCACCAAGCCCGCGAACCCGCAGGGCAGGGCCCTCCCCGACGAGGGCACGGTGGCCGAGGAACCCCTCGTGTACGACCGCACCGGCAGCGCGGCCACGTCGGCGTCCACGAGCCTGTCCTCGAAGGCCACCGACAGCGCCCTCAGCTCCGCCCGGCGCGGTATGTCCAACGCCCTCGTCGTCAGCGGCGAGCACACCGCGAGCGGCCGTCCCGTCGCCGTCTTCGGCCCGCAGACCGGTTACTTCGCTCCGCAGTTGCTCATGCTCCAGGAGATCCAGGGCCCGGGCATCAGCGCCCGCGGCGCCTCCTTCGCGGGCCTGAGCATGTACGTCGAGCTGGGCCGGGGCCAGGACTACGCCTGGAGCGCCACCACCTCCGGCCAGGACATCATCGACGCGTACGCCGTCGAGCTGTGCCAGGACGACGTCCACTATCTCTACCACGGCACCTGTACGGCCATGGAGAAGATCGAACAGACCAACGCCTGGAAGCCCACCACCGCCGACTCCACCCCGGCGGGCTCGTACCGCATGCAGGTCTGGCGCACCAAGTACGGCCCCGTGACCCACCGCGCCACGGTCGACGGCAAGAAGGTCGCCTACACCACCCTGCGCTCCTCGTACCTGAACGAGGCCGAGTCGATCATCGGCTTCCAGATGCTGAACGACCCGGACTACGTCAAGGGTCCCGACACCTTCCAGAAGGCCGTCCAGAACATCAACTACACGTTCAACTGGTTCTACGCCGACTCCGCGCACACCGCGTACTACAACAGCGGCGACAACCCGGTGCGCGCGGCCAACGTCGATCCGGAGTTCCCGGCCTGGGCGCAGTCCGCGTACGAGTGGCGGGGCTGGAACCCCACCACCAACACCGCCGACTACACGGCACCCTCCGCCCACCCCAACTCCGTCGACCAGGACTACTACATCTCCTGGAACAACAAGCAGGCAGCCGACTACACCACCGCCCCCTGGGGCAACGGCTCCGTCCACCGCGGCAACCTCCTCGACGACCGGGTCAAACGCCTGGTCGCCGCGGGCGGTGTCACCCGGGCCTCGCTGACGAAGGCCATGGCCGAGGCGGGCCTCGCCGACCTGCGGGCCGAGGACGTCGTCCCCGACCTGCTCAAGGTCATCAACAGCAGCACGGTCACGGACACCGCGGCCGCCGCGGCGGTCACCAAGCTCCAGACCTGGGTCACCTCCGGCTCGAAACGCACGGAGACCTCCGCCGGTTCGAAGACCTACGCCGACGCCGAGGCGATCCGCATCCTGGACGCCTGGTGGCCGCTGCTGGTGAAGGCGGAGTTCGAACCCGGCCTCGGCACCGACCTGTACACCGCCATCACCGCCAACCTTCCCGTCGACGAGTCCCCGTCGGCCGCGCACGGCCCGACCGGCTCGCACGCCGGCAGCTCCTTCCAGTACGGCTGGTGGAGCTACGTCGACAAGGACATCCGCTCGGTGCTGGGCGAGACGGTGCGGGGCCCGCTGGCGAACCAGTACTGCGGCGGCGGCAGTCTCGGCGCCTGCCGCACCCTCCTGATCAACACCTTGAAGGAGGCGGCCGGCAAGACCGCCGCGCAGGTCTACCCCGGCGACGCGTACTGCTCGGCGGGCGACCAGTGGTGTGCCGACTCGATCATCCAGCAGCCCTTGGGCGGCATCAAGCACAACAAGATCAGCTGGCAGAACCGGCCGACCTACCAGCAGGTCGTGGAGTTCACCTCACACCGGTGAGCCCCGGCCGTCGCCCGCGGGCGACGGCCGGTGAACGTGTGACGGCGGCGGGCCGGGATCAGCCGATACGGCCCGCCGCCAGCACCACCCGGGCCAGCTCACGGTGGCAGATGTCACTGTGGGCGCCGGAGGGCGCGCCGCCGCGCCGCACCACGGCCGAGGCGTCGATGTTCACGCACCCCGCCGCCGGCAGCCGGGACTTGAGCGCGTCGGCCAGCTCGAACGACCGCGTGCCCTCGACCGCCTGCACCCCGTCGTAGCCGAGGGCGCCCCATTTCCTGCCCAGCAAACTGTTCACGCTCAGCCCCAGCACCGTGCGCGCGTCGCCCGCCATCCGGGAGGCCAGCGGGTAGATCGTGCCGAGCGCCGAGTCGTGCTTGGAGTGGCAGCACACCAACGGACCGTCGACGCGCTTGTGTTGCCCGTTCAGCACGCCGCTCGTCCGGGCGTCGTGCGGCAGCCGGGCCGCGAACGCGTAGTGGGAGAAAGCGGCCTGAAGGAGCGTCACCGATTTCACACAGCGCACGCCCTCCGGCAGACCGGGCAGCGCGAACGACACCAGCCGGGCGCCGAAGCTGTGCCCGACGAGGTGCACCCGCACCTTCGGCGAGGTCCGCGCGAGCCGGCCGAGCAGCGGCCCGAGCCCCCGCTCGCCGACGGTCCCCGCCCGGCGCTTCATCGCGAAGTAGGTGGCCTGCCGCAGGAGTTCGTGCGCGCCGTCCCACACCCGGGGCGGGGTGAGGGCGGCCCCGGCCGGCCCCGCCGGGGTCTCGACCTCCGCCAGCGCCGCCGCGAAGTCCGTGCACACCGCCCTCGCGTCCCCGCGGAGCATCCCGGGCGTGCCCTCCGGCACCCCCTCAGCGACGGTGTCCGCCGTGAACGCGCCCTGCGGCCCCTGCGGCTCCACCTCGACCAGCAGCCGTACGAGCCGTCCGAACTCCTCCAACGAGGCGCCGTCGTCCGGCTGTTGCTCCAGCAGCCGGGCGAGCTGCTCGACGACGACGGCCCGCCCGGGGAAGACCTCCACCAGCGCGTGCCGGGTGTGCTTGTCGAGCGCCGGGCGGCCTGGCGCCAGGGCCGGCACCGGCTTGAGGTCGGGGATCGGCTCGTCCGAGAACCGCATCGAGGGCCACAGCACGCCGACGTACCCCAGCTTCGCGTGCGGCGCGAGCACCGGGAACGGCTCGAAGAAGCGGCTGTAGAGCCCGGTCGCGCCGGACCGGTCGCTGTTCCAGCCGTGCGCGAAGACGACCAGATCGGCCACCCCGCGCCGCCCGACCCCGTCGAGCAGCCGGTCCCGCTGACCGGTGTCCACGTCCCCGTCCGCGTCGAAGGTCAGTTCCCAGTAGGGAGTCACGCTCATTTCCGGATCCGCCATGACGAGCCCCCTTCGGACCCCGTTGGTGGTGCGCTCAGGCGCATGGTCCTGCCAACGGCGAAAGATGGCCATACATCACGTACGGGCACATCCGCGGTGGGGCGGCCTAGCGGTACAGCAGATACTCCTCGCGCACCCGGCGGAACGCGGCCAGCTCCTCCTGCCAGCCCGCCACGACCTCGTCCGTGTCCGCCCCCGCGTCGATCATCGTCCGCACCCGCGCCGAACCGGTCAGCTTGTCGATCCAGTTGTCCGGCCGCCAGGCGAAGCCGCTCCACACCCGCCGGGCGGTCACCAGGAGACCGATCCCGGTGCGCACGGGGTCGTACGCGGCCCGGTCGTGGACATGGATCTGCACACCCCCGATGGTCTTCCCCTGGAACTTGGAGAACGTCGGCGCGAAGTACGCCTCCCTGAAGTGCGCGCCGGGCAGACCGAGGTCGTTCGCGGCGGCTGCCCACCGCCGGTCGATGCCCTCCGCGCCGAGCAGCTCGAACGGCCGCGTGGTGCCCCGCCCCTCCGACAGGTTCGTCCCCTCGAACAGACACGTCCCGGAGTACACGAGCGCGGTGTCCGGGGTCGGCATGTTCGGGCTCGGCGGCACCCACGGCAGCCCGAAGGAGTCGTAGAACCGCGACCGCTTCCATCCCGACATCAGTACGGTCTCCAGCGGTACGGGCGTGGCGAGGAACTCTCCGTTGAACAGGCGCGCCAGCTCCGCCACCGTCATCCCGTGCGCCTGCGCGACGGGCTGCCGCCCGACGAAGGACGCGAACTCCTTGTGCATCACCGGCCCCTGGGCGCTGCGCCCGGTCACCGGGTTCGGCCGGTCCAGCACGACGAAACGCTTCCCGGCCGGCTGCGCCGCCTCCATGCAGTCGTACAGCGTCCAGATGTACGTGTAGAAGCGGGCGCCCACGTCCTGGATGTCGAAGACGACCGTGTCCACGCCGGAGGCGGTGAAGACGTCCGCGAGGGCGCGGCCGGTCTTCTGATAGGTGTCATAAACGGGCAGCCCCGTCGCCGGGTCGTCGTGGCGGCCCTCGGAGCCACCGGCCTGGGCGGTGCCGCGGAAGCCGTGCTCGGGCCCGAAGACGGCCCTGAGGTCCACACGGTCGTCGGCGTGCATCACGTCGACGATGTGGCGGGCGTCGCGGGTGACGCCGGTCGGGTTGGTGACGATGCCGACCTTCTGGCCGCCGAGGAGTTTGTAGCCGTCGTGGGCCAGCCGCTCGAAGCCGGTACGGGGCCCTGGGCGGGCTGCCTCGGCCGGGGGCGCGGTGGTGAGGCCGGCGGTGGCTGCGGTCGCCGTGGCCGCCGTGGAGGCGGCGAGGAAGGTGCGGCGGGAGAGGTGCATGTGGGTGACCTCCGTCATCGCGGGGAGCGGTGCTATGTGCAAGCTAAGCGCTTCGGCAGGTGGTTTGTAGTCCGCGGGCCGCGTGTGGCTGGTCGCGCCCACGCGGCGGAGCCGCATGTGTCACAGCCCCGCGCCCCTTTGGGGCGGGGGTGGTGGCGCCCTTTCTCTGGCACATACCGACCGGTTAGTCTGGGCTCCTTGGTGGGCCTTTGTTGATGTGTCGCGTCGTAAGGAGACCGATCGTGGGAGCCGTGCAGGGTGCGGGTGTGGTCGTCACGGGAGCCGGTGGGGGGATCGGGGCCGCGCTGGCGCGGCGGTTCGCCGCCGAGGGGGCCCGGGTCGTCGTGAACGACCTCGACGGGGACCGGGCGAAGGCCGTGGCCGACGAGATCGGCGGGATCGCGCTGCCCGGGGACGCCTCGGCGATCGTCACGGCGGCGCGCGACGCGCTCGGCGGGACCGTGGACGTCTACTGCGCCAACGCCGGGCTCGCCTCCGGGGGGACCGAGGCCGCCGACGAGAAGGTGTGGGCGCTCGCCTGGGACGTCAACGTGATGGCACACGTCAGGGCGGCCCACGAGCTGCTGCCGACGTGGCTGGAGCGCGGCAGCGGGCGATTCGTGTCGACGGTCTCGGCGGCGGGCCTGCTGACGATGATCGGCGCGGCGCCCTACAGCGTCACCAAGCACGGGGCGTACGCCTTCGCCGAGTGGCTCTCCCTCACCTACCGCCACCGGGGCGTCAAGGTGCACGCGATCTGCCCGCAGGGTGTGCGCACCGACATGTTGACGGCCTCGGGCAGCGCCGGGGACCTGGTGCTCACGCCGACCGCGATCGAGCCCGAGGACGTGGCCGACGCGCTCTTCGAGGGCATCGAGAAGGACCGCTTCCTGATCCTGCCGCACCCCGAGGTGGCCGGTTACTACCAGGCCCGGGCCACCGATCCGGAGCGCTGGCTGACGAACATGAACCACATCCAGCAGAAGTGGGAGACGACGGGCTGACCGCCCTGCCCGGCGCACGGGCGCCGGAGAATGGGATGATCCTCCGGCGGGAGCGCCCGATTCCGCCCGATCGGGAACCGATCGAGGCGGGACGGGCGACCAGTAGGCGACAACAGAACCTCGGAAGGCAGGTGGCGGCAGTGCCCAGGACGACGGACGGAGACGGTACGCCCGTCCCGCAGCGGCTGCTGGCCGCCGCCACCCGGCTCTTCGCCGAGCGGGGGTACGACCGCACCTCCGTGCAGGAGATCGTCGAGGCGGCCGGGGTCACCAAGGGCGCGCTGTACCACTACTTCGGCTCCAAGGACGACCTGCTGCACGAGGTGTACGCGCGCGTGCTGCGGATCCAGCAGGAGCGGCTGGACGCGTTCGCGGGGGCCGACGCGCCGGTGGAGGAGCGGTTGCGGGGGGCCGCGGCGGACGTCGTCGTCACCACCATCGACAACCTCGACGACGCGTCGATCTTCTTCCGCTCGATGCACCACCTGAGCCCCGAGAAGAACAAGCAGGTCCGCGCGGAGCGCCGCCGCTACCACGAGCGCTTCCGCGCGCTCGTGGAGGAGGGCCAGGAGAACGGGGTCTTCTCCAGGGCGACCCCGGCGGACCTGGTCGTCGACTACCACTTCGGCTCGGTCCACCATCTGTCGACGTGGTACCGCCCCGACGGCCCGATGACCCCCCAGGAGGTCGCGGACCATCTGGCGGACCTGCTCCTGCGAGCGCTGCGCCCGTAGGTCCTCAGGGAGCCCTATAGCTCGGGGTGCGGGTTTCGTCGGCGGGTGCGGGTCCGGCGGGGCTTCTCGCGCAGTTCCCCGCGCCCCTGCTTTTCAGGGGCGCGGGGAACTGCGCGAGCAACCACGAACCACCCGCACCCGCCGACGAACCCGCACCCCCGAGTCACCAGGCGCCCAACCTCACACGTACCGCTTCAGCTCCCGCCGAGCCAACGACCGCTGATGCACCTCGTCAGGCCCGTCCGCGATCATCAGCGTCCGCGCCCCCGCGTACAGCTCCGCCAGCGGGAAGTCCTGACTGACACCCCCCGCGCCGTACAGCTGGATCGCCCGGTCGATGATGTCCACGACCGTCCGGGGCGTGGCGATCTTGATCGACTGGATCTCCGTGTGGGCCCCCTTGTTGCCCACCGTGTCCATCATCCAGGCCGTCTTCAGCACCAGCAGCCGCAGCTGCTCCACGGCCACCCGCGCGTCGGCGATCCAGTTGTGCACGACCCCCTGCTGCGCCAGCGCCTTGCCGAAGGCCTCCCGCGCCACCGCCCGTCGGCACATCAGCTCGATCGCCCGCTCGGCCATCCCGATGAGCCGCATGCAGTGGTGGATGCGCCCGGGACCCAGTCGCGCCTGCGCGATGGCGAACCCGCTGCCCTCCTCGCCGATCAGGTTCGACGCCGGCACCCGCGCGCCCTCGAAGATCACCTCGGCGTGACCGCCGTGGTAGTGGTCCTCGTACCCGAAGACCCGCATCGCCCGCTTCACGGTGACGCCCGGGGTGTCACGCGGCACCAGGATCATCGACTGCTGACGGCGGATGTCGGCCCCGTCCGGGTCCGTCTTGCCCATCACGATGAAGATCCGGCAGTCGGGGTTCATGGCCCCGGAGATGTACCACTTGCGTCCCGTGACGACGTAGTCGTCGCCGTCGCGCTCGATCAGCGTGGTGATGTTGGTGGCGTCCGACGACGCCACCTCCGGCTCGGTCATCGCGAACGCCGACCGGATCTCACCGGCGAGCAGCGGCTCCAGCCACTGCTTGCGCTGGGCCTCGTCGCCGAACTGGCTCAGCACCTCCATGTTGCCCGTGTCGGGCGCGGCGCAGTTCAGCGCGGTCGGTGCCAGCTGCGGGGACCGGCCGGTGATCTCGGCGAGCGGGGCGTACTGGAGGTTGGTGAGCCCCGCGCCGTACTCGGAGTCGGGCAGGAAGAGATTCCACAGGCCCTGCCTGCGGGCCTCGGCCTTCAGCTCCTCCACCACGGCCGGCGTGTCCCACGGCGAGTCCAGCTCGGCCCGCTGCTCCTCGGCCACGGCTTCCGCCGGGTACACGTACTCGTCCATGAAGGCGAGGAGCTTGGCGCGCAGCTCCTCCGTACGCGCGTCGAATGCGAAGTCCATGGGATCAGCCCTCCTGGGAGCCGGAACCGGAGCCGGTACGAAGAGTCGTCAGGCCGTGTTCGATGAAGACGGGGACCAGGTCGCCGATGCGGTCGAAGCCGCGGCCGACCGTCTGGCCGAGGGTGTACCGGTAGTGGATGCCCTCCAGGATCACGGCGAGCTTGAACCACGCGAACGCCGTGTACCAGGACACCGAGGAGACGTCGCGGCCCGAGCGCGCCGCGTACCGCTCGACGATCTCGGCCGGATCCGGGTGCCCGGCGGCCGTCGCGGTCGTCGAGACGGGGGAGTCGGGCGTGGCCAGCGGCACGCTGTACATCACCAGCAGGCCCAGGTCGGTGAGCGGATCACCGAGCGTGGACATCTCCCAGTCGAGGATGGCCTTGATCGCGTCGTCCTCGCCGAGCAGCACGTTGTCGAGGCGGTAGTCGCCGTGGATGACCGTCGCCGCAGGGGAGTGGGGGAGCCGACGGCCCAGCGTCGCGTGGAGTTCGTCGATGCCGGTCAGCTCACGGTTGCGGGACGCGTCCAACTGCTTCCCCCAGCGCCGCAGCTGGCGGTCCAGGAAGCCCTCGGGGCGCCCGAAGTCGGCGAGGCCCACCTCGGCCGGGTCCACCGCGTGCAGTTCGACGAGGGTGTCGACCAGGCCCAGCACGGCGGCCCGGGTGCGCTCCGGACCGAGCGGGGCCAGCTGCTCGGCGGTGCGGTACGGGGTGCCCTCGACGAAGTCCATGACGTAGAAGGGCGCGCCGAGCACCTCCTCGTCCTCACACAGCAGCACGGGGCGGGGCACCGGCACATCCGTCGGGTGCAGCGCGCTGATCACGCGGTGTTCCCGCTTCATGTCGTGCGCGGTCGCCAGTACATGGCCCAGCGGCGGCCGCCGTACGACCCACTTCGCGGTGCCGTCCGTGACCTCGTACGTCAGATTCGACCGCCCGCCCTCGATCAGCCGGCCGGTGAGCGGGCCGCTCACGAGTCCGGGCCGCTCGGCGTCGAGCAGGGCACGGAGCCGGTCGGGGTCGAGACCTGGCGGGTGGTCTGGGTGCATCATCGCTCCTACACGCGAACGCGTTCTACCGGGACCCGTCTCATGATGCCGACCGGTCGGTATGTCGTCCAGTGGGCCACACGAAAGTGATCGGCGTCTCCACGCGATCCGGCCGCTCACGGGCGGCCGGATCCCGCACACCCCGGCACGCGTGCCGTCACGCGTACTGCCGGGCGGGCCGTCACGCGTGGCAGGTCATCATCTCCCCGCCGTTCAGGGTCGCCATGTCCATGAACCCGGCGAACGGGTCGACGCCCTCGCCCTCCGGCTCCCCGTCCAGCTCGGCGTACGCCCGCCGCAGGTTCGCCACCAGCCGCTCGCTCTCCGGCAGCGCGGCGTACTCCCCGAGATCCGTGTTCCGGGCCGCCTCCAGCGGCGTGAGCCCCGCCGCGTGCGACTTCTCGGCGACCTCGGCCACGAACCGGATGTACCGCTCGGCCCTGTCGAACGCCGACGGGTCGGTCACGGGCCCGTGCCCCGGTACGACGGTCTCGGCGCCCAGCTCGCGCAGCAGCGCCAGCGCCCGCAGCGAACCGCTCAGCGACCCCATGAGGAAGAACGGCGTCCCGCCCTCGAAGACCAGGTCCCCCGCGAACAGGACCCGACGGTGCGGCAGCCACACCACCGAGTCGCCGACGGTGTGCGAGACGCCGGGGTGGATGACCTGGGCCTCGATGTCGCCGACGTGCAGCGTCACCCGGTCGTCGTACGTCAGATCCGCGCCCTGGATGCTCACGTCGCCGAAGTCGGTCTGCGGCCACAGCAGATGCAGGTGCTGCCCGCTGGCGAGGGCCTCCCGGCGGCAGGCCGAGTGCGACACGAGGGTGGCGGCCGGCGTGAAGAAGCCGTTGCCGTAGGTGTGGTCGCCGTGGTGGTGGGTGTTGACCAGGAGGCGGGGCCTGGGGACGCCGGTCGCGTCGAGCGCGGCGGCCAGGGCCCGGGTCCGGCGCTCCGTCGCCGCCGTGTCCACGAGCAGGGTGGAGGTGCCGTCACTGACGAGACCCGAGTTGTTCAGACACCATCCGCCGTCCGGCTGCACATAGGCGTACACATCGCTCGCGAGCTCGACGGTGTACGGCTCCTCCGCGGTCATAGTGATTCCCTTCATTCCCCCGGATCGTCGCCAACTGCTGGTCAGAGCCTGCCAGTCGGCGACGATCCGGTGGAATCCGGGGTGCGGGAACACCGTGGGTCAGTGGTCGTCCCAGTGCCCGTCGTGAGCGGCGTGCCGGTGTCCGTCGTGCACGTAGTCCACATGGTCCCCGTGCGTGACCGCCTGGTGCCCGCAGTCCTCGCCGTGCTCGTGGGAGTGCCCCTCGTGTGCCGCGTGCCCGCTCGGCTCGCACTCGTCCCAGTGCCCGGAGTGCTCGCGGTGCAGATGCCCGTCGTGCGCGTAGTCGGTGTGGTCACCGTGCGCGACGGCGGTGTGCCCGCAGGCAGGCCCGTGGTCGTGCTCGTGGACGGGGTGTTCCTGGTGAAGGGTGGTCATGGTGCTCGCCTTCGCTGGTACGAGGGGTGACATATCCAGGCTAGGCACAGAAGTCTCGATTCTTCCTTTCTGAAACTCCATGCACACACCACGACTTGCGCCTCAGAACACCAGCACCGCGCCGCACGCCGCGAGGGCGATCACGCACAGGACGGCCGTCGTGGCGGCCGGGGGCGCGAGGACGGGCGGCCGGGCGGCGGTCAGGGCGGCGATACGGCGGTGGGCGAGTGCCAGGAGGCCCAGCCACAGCACCGCGCACAGGGCCGCCGCCAGTAGGCCGCCCGTGGACGGTCCACCGTGCAGCGCGGACTTCGCCGCCAGCACGGCGATCACGGCCCCTGTGAGGGTCGTACGGCGCCAGGCGAGCCGGGTGCGCTCGGGCTGGAGCCCGGGATCGCGGTCGGGGGACGCCGGGGGAGCGGACGGCGTGCTCACCCCTCCCACCCGAGCAGGACGACGGCGACCATCGCCACGGCGACCACGGCGACGACGAGGCCGAGCAGCGCCGGGAAGCGCGAGACCGGCAGGTCCTCCCCGCGCCGCATCGCCCGCTCGCAGCGCACCCAGTGGTTGACCGCCCGCAGCGCGCACAGCACCCCCGCGGCCAGCAGGGCGAGCGCGAGCCCCACCCGCCAGCCCCAGCGCAGGTCGGGCAGGAACTGGTCCACGGCGAAGCCGCCGCCGATGAGCGCGAGCGAGGTGCGCAGCCAGGCCAGGAACGTCCGCTCGTTGGCCAGGGAGAACCGGTAGTCCGGGGTCCCGCCGTCCTTGCGGACGTCCTCGGGGACGAACCAGAGCCGGACGTTCCGTACAAATTCGATCACGCGCAGGACACTACCGGTCGACTTCGAAGCCTCCGCCGCCCCTGTGCTGCTTCAACCGCTCGTACGCCGCCTTCCCGTCCGGCACCCACGGCCACTCGCCCAGCCGCCGCTCCACCTCGTCCTCCGTGAGGAAGCCGTGCCAGGCGACCTCCTCGACCTGCGGGCTCACCGGCGACGCGCAGCGGACCTCGTACACGGCCGACCACCAGCTGGGCCCCGTCCCGTCCTCGTAGAGGAACGTGAACAGCGGCGTCGGGCGCGGCAGCCCCCTGACCCCCAGCTCCTCCTCGGCCTCGCGCAGCGCCGCGTCGTCGTAGGACTCGCCCGCGCCGACGACGCCGCCCACGAACATGTCGTACAGCGACGGGAAGACCAGCTTCGTCGCCGTGCGCCGGTGCACGAAGATCCGCCCCTCGGCGTCCCTGGCCAGCACGAACACGACCCGGTGCCGCATACCCCGGGCGTACACCTCCCCCCGCGGCGCCTGCCCGATGACCTGGTCGTTCTCGTCCACGATGTCAAGGATCTCGTCGGCGCTCATGACTCCATCCAAGCAGGGGGTGGGAGACGGCGAGTTTCGCCAGCGGGCCCGGTGGGGGTCGCTCGCGCAGTTCCCCGCGCCCCTGCTTTTCAGGGGCGCGGGGAACTGCGCGAGAACCCCCACCCACCCGCACCCGCCGACGCACCCGCACCCCCTCAGGCGCCCGACCCGCCCCTTCACGCCCCCCGCAGCTCCCGAACCCGCCCCACCCCGGCGGAGCCGCACGGCATGGCCGGATGCATCCCGAGCAGCACCACCCCCACCACGACCGCCGCCAACCCCACGCCCTCCCACGCGAGCGCCCCCGCGTCCATCCGCAGCCGGTCCCCCAGGAACCCCACCCCGCACGCGATCCCCGCCAACGGCTGCGCCGCCGTGAGCGCCGGCAGGGACATCCGCAGCGGCCCCGTCTCGAACGCGCTCTGCACCAGCACCAGGCCGGTCACGCCGAGCGCGGCGACCCCGTACGGCTGCCACGAGGTGAACAGCCCGCCCCAGCCCGTCTCCGCGAACAGCTGCCCACTGACCCGCGTGAGGGCGTCCTGCACGCCGTACAGCAGCCCGGCGGCCACCGCCAGCAGCACCGGCGTGGCGCTCATCCGCGACCGCTTCGCGTACGCCGCGAGCAGCAGCGCGAGCCCCACCATCACGCCGATGATCAGCCACTGCCGGAACGGGCCGCCGACCGCCGCCCCGCCCTCCGGCCGTCCGGCGACGATGAACGCGGTGACACCGCCCGCGAGCAGCAGCAGACCCGCCCAGCCCTGGCGGCCCAGCGGCTGCCGGGTCTGCCGCCGGGACAGGACCAGGGCGAAGAGCAGGTTCGTGGCGAGGAGCGGCTCCACGAGGGTGATCTCGCCCTGACCGAGCGCGACCGCCCCGAGCGCCATGCCGCACACCATCAGCCCGATGCCGCCGAGCCAGCGCGGCACCCGGATGAGGTCGAGCAGCAGGCGGGGCGAGAGGAAGTCGCTCAGCGGGGCGTGCGCCGCGGCCTGCTGCTGGAGGACGAAGCCGAAGCCCAGACAGCAGGCGGCGCCCACGGAGAGGAGGAGAACAAGAACCGACACGCGGAATACCTCGGGTCGTCGGACGGGCCGCGGCGGGTGCCCCCGGAAGGGTTTCCGCTCGACTTCCCGGTCGGAGGGGGATTTGTCCCTCTATGGGTGGCCCGATATGTATTCAGCCGACTGTAGCCGCCCCGCCGTGGGCTGTCCGTAAGAGGAGACACATCTCGGCAGTTGACTAGGTCACGCCTTCTGCCGAAGGATCTGATCCCTAAGCTGCTGACCGGCCGGTAACAAAGGGCGGGGCCGTACCCGGCCCGTTTCGGCGTGCCCCCGTTCGCCCCCGCTCGCCTGACCCGTTCCCGAGAGGACGTCCTCCATGTCGTACGACGCAGATGTGATCGTGATCGGGGCGGGCCTCGCCGGGCTCGCGGCGACCGCGGAGCTCGTCGACGCGGGCCGCAAGGTGATCCTGCTCGACCAGGAGCCGGAGCAGTCGATCGGCGGCCAGGCGCACTGGTCGTTCGGCGGGCTCTTCTTCGTCGACTCGCCCGAGCAGCGCCGGCTGCGGATCAAGGACAGCCACGCCCTCGCCCTCCAGGACTGGATGGGCACGGCCGCCTTCGACCGCGAGGAGGACCACTGGCCGCGCAAGTGGGCCGAGGCCTACGTGAACTTCGCGGCCACCGAGAAGCGGTCGTGGCTCCACCAGCAGGGCGTTCGGTTCTTCCCGGTGGTCGGCTGGGCCGAGCGCGGCGGCTACGACGCCAACGGACACGGCAACTCCGTCCCCCGGTTCCACATCACCTGGGGCACCGGCCCCGGCCTCGTCGCGCCGTTCGAGCGGCGGGTGCGCGAGGGGGTGGCCCGGGGACTGGTCCAGCTGAAGTTCCGGCACCGGGTGACGGGCCTGTCGCGCAGCGCGGGCGCCGTCGACACCGTCACCGGCGAGATCCTGGAACCGTCGACCATCGAACGCGGTCAGCCCAGCAGCCGCGACGTCACCGGCGCCTTCGAACTGAAGGCCCAGGCCGTGATCGTCACCTCCGGCGGCATCGGCGGCAACCACGACCTGGTCCGCGCCAACTGGCCCGAGCGCCTCGGCAAGGCCCCGGAGAAGATGATCTCCGGCGTCCCCGCGCACGTCGACGGCCGGATGCTCGGCATCGCCGAAGAAGCGGGCGCGCACCTGATCAACCGCGACCGGATGTGGCACTACACCGAGGGCATCCAGAACTGGAACCCCATCTGGGAGAACCACGGCATCCGTGTCCTGCCCGGCCCGTCCTCGCTCTGGCTGGACGCCCGCGGCAAGCGACTGCCCGTTCCGCTCTTCCCGGGCTTCGACACCCTCGGCACCCTCGAACACATCATGAAGACCGGGTACGACTACACCTGGTTCGTGCTCGACCAGAAGATCATCGGCAAGGAGTTCGCCCTCTCCGGCTCCGAGCAGAACCCCGACCTGACCGGCAAGTCCATCAAGGACGTCTTCATCCGGGCCCGCGCGGACGTCCCCGGCCCGGTGAAGGCCTTCATGGACCACGGTGTCGACTTCGTCGTCGAGAAGGACCTCGGCTCCCTGGTCCGCGGCATGAACGCGCTCACCAAGGAACCGCTGATCGACGAGGCCGAGCTGCGCCGCGAGATCGTCTCCCGGGACCGCGAGGTCGCCAACCCCTTCACCAAGGACCTCCAGGTCATGGCGATCCGAGGGGCCCGCAACTACCTCGGCGACAAACTCATCCGCACCGCCACCCCGCACCGCATCCTCGACCCCAAGGCCGGCCCGCTCATCGCGGTCCGCCTGAACATCCTGACCCGCAAGACCCTCGGCGGCCTGGAGACCGACCTCTCCTCCCGCGTCCTCACCGAGGGCGGCGACCCGCTGGACGGCGTGTACGCGGCGGGCGAGGCCGCCGGCTTCGGCGGCGGCGGCGTCCACGGCTACCGCTCCCTGGAGGGCACGTTCCTCGGCGGCTGCCTGTTCTCGGGCCGCACGGCGGGCCGGGCGGCGGCGAAGGCGACGGCCTGAGCGCCCCGACGTCCGCCCGGCGGAAGTGACGTGATTCCGACGAACATCCGCCGTCGCTGGCCCGACGGGGGCGGCGGATGTTCGAATCGGTACGTGAACCCTGAACATCCCGAGGCGCGACAGGCGCCGCCGGAGCACCCCGACGACGACACCAGGGAGGCGGAGCGCGGCAAACCCGTCGGCCGCCGCGTCCTCCTCGGCACCCTCGGCCTGGGCGCCCTCGGCGTCGTCGCCGCGCCGGTGCTCCAGCGCGGCATGGAGGCCTTCCTCGGCGAGGCGGCCCAGCAGGACCCCACCGGACTGACGGGCCTGCTTCCCAACGGCGGCGGCTTCCGCTACTACTCGGTGACGGCGTCGGTCCCCCGCAGGTCCGCCGCGAACTACCGCCTCACCGTCGGCGGACTGGTCGACAAATCCGCCACCTATACCCTCGCCGACCTGCGGGCCCTCCCGCAGACCCGGATGGTGAAGGACGTCCAGTGCGTCACCGGCTGGCGCGTGCCGGACACCCCGTTCGAGGGCGTACGGCTCTCCGCGCTGCTGGACGCGGCGGGCGTGCGCCCCTCGGCGACGGCGGTCCGCTTCACCTGCTTCGACGGGGCGTACAGCGAGAGCCTCACGCTGGAGCAGGCCCGCCGCGCGGACGTCCTGGTGGCCCTGCGCATGCAGGACAAGGACATCAGCCACAACCACGGCGGCCCCGTCCGCCTCTACGTGGCCCCCATGTACTTCTACAAGTCGGCGAAGTGGCTCTCCGGCATCGAGGTGACCGAGGAGGTCGAGCCCGGCTACTGGGAGGAGCGGGGCTACGACATCGACGCGTGGGTCGGCCGATCGAACGGACGGGACGATGAACCGACGACTTGAGGAGCGGCTGGTCGTCACCGACGCCCGTGTCGCCCGCTTCACCGCCGCCGAACGCTGGATCCACCGGACGACGGCCGCCCTGATGGGCATCTGCGTGGCGACGGCGGCCTGCCTGTACCTCCCCGTCCTCGCGGAACTGGTCGGCCGCCGGGCCCTGGTGGTGACGGTCCACCAGTGGGCCGGCCTGATCCTCCCGGTCCCGGTCCTGGCGGGCCTGGCCTCCCGCGCGTTCCGCGCGGACCTCGGCCGCCTCAACCGGTGGGGGCCGCACGACCGCCGCTGGCTCCGCGCCGCCCGCCGCCGGGTACCGGGCCCGCGCCCCGCCGCCAAGTTCAACGCCGGCCAGAAGCTCTACGCCGCCTGGATCGCCGGCGCCACCCTCGTCATGCTCGCCACCGGGCTGATGATGTGGTTCACCCACCTCACCCCCCTGATGTGGCGCACCAGCGCGACCTTCGTCCACGACTGGCTGGCTCTGACCATCGGCATCGTCCTGGCCGGCCACATCGGCATGGCCCTGGGCGACCCGGAGGCCCGCCGAGGGCTGCGCACGGGGTCGGTGAGCCGGGAGTGGGCGGACCGGGAACATCCGCTGTGGCGACCGTAGCGCCGGACACAGCGGATGCTCCCTCGGTCAGGCCCTGGTCCCGTACCGCCTAGATGATCAGCGACAGCAGCAGCACGATCGCCCCCGCCACCACCGAGATGATCGTCTCCATCACCGACCAGGTCTTGATGGTCTGGCCGACGCTCATCCCGAAGTACTCCTTCACCATCCAGAAGCCGGCGTCGTTGACGTGGCTGAAGAAGAGGGAGCCCGCGCCGATGGCGAGGACGAGCAGGGCGGTGTGGGCCGTCGACATGTCCGCGGCCAGCGGCGCCACCAGGCCCGCCGCCGAGATCGTGGCGACCGTGGCCGACCCGGTCGCCAGCCGGATCGCCACCGCGATCAGCCAGGCCAGCACGAGCGCGGGGATCGACCAGTCCTCGGAGATCTCCAGGATCATCTGCCCGACCCCGGAGTCGATGAGCGTCTGCTTGAACCCGCCGCCCGCGCCGACGATCAGCAGGATGCCCGCGATCGGCGCGAGCGACTTCTCGACCGTCGACCCCAGCCGCTCCTTGGTGAACCCGGCCGCCCTCCCCAGCGTGAACATGCCCACGATGACGGCCGCGAGGAGCGCGATCAGCGGCGAGCCGGCCACGTCGAAGACCCGCTGGACCATGTTCTCGGGATCGTCCACGACGATGTCCACGAGCGCCTTGGCCAGCATCAGCACCACCGGCAGCAGCACCGTCGTGATGGTCGCGCCGAACCCGGGCCGCTTCTCCAGCTCCTCCGAGGCGCGCGGAGGAATCATCCGCTCGGGCACCGGCACGTCCACCCAGCGGGCCGCGTACTTCGAGAACAGCGGCCCGGCGATGATCACGGTCGGTATCGCGACGACCAGCCCCAGCGCCAGCGTCACGCCCAGGTTGGCCCCCACGGCGTCGATCGCGACCAGCGGGCCGGGGTGCGGCGGGATCAGCCCGTGCATCACGGACAGACCGGCGAGGGCCGGGATGCCGATGCGCATCAGCGAGTAGTTGCCGCGCTTGGCGACCATCAGTACGACCGGGATCAGCAGCACGATCCCGACCTCGAAGAACAGCGGCAGCCCGATCACCGAGGCGATCAGCACCATCGCCCAGGGCATCGCCCGCCCGCCGGCCCTCGCGAGGATCGTGTCGACGATCTGGTCGGCGCCCCCGGAGTCCGCCAGCAGTTTGCCGAGGATCGCGCCCAACGCGATGAGCACGCCGACTCCGGCCACGGTCGTCCCGAGCCCGGTGGTGAAGCTGGCGATCGCCTTGTCCAGCGGGGCCCCGGCGAACGCGCCGAGCGCGAGCGAGCCGATGGTCAGCGCCAGGAAGGCGTGCACCTTGAACCTGGTGATGAGCACGACGATCACGGCGATGCCCGCCAGTACGGCGATGCCCAGCTGTGCGTGCCCCGCCGAGGTGATCGGCTCGACGGGGTCCGCTGCCAGCAGCTCGACGTTGAGTCTGGTCACGGTGATTCCTTGGTGGGTGGGTTTCGGGGGAGGTGAGGGGGTGGGGGAGGGGTGGGGGAAGGAGACGGCGGGCCGAGGGCCTACGACGACGCCGGATCCGACTACCGCAGCGCGGTGACCGCCCGCTCGGCGATCTCCTCGGGCGCGCCCGACACGTCGACCGTGACGCCCGCCTCGTCCGCCTCCAGCGGCTGAAGCGTGGCGAACTGCGAGTCGAGCAGGGCCGTGGGCATGAAGTGGCCCTGCCGGTGGGACATCCGGTCCTCGACGAGGGCCCGGTCACCGGCGAGATGCACGAAGACGACTCCGGGCGCCGCGGCCCGCAGCCGGTCCCGGTAGGCCCGCTTCAACGCGGAACAGCTGACCACCCCGCCGAGTCCGGCCCGGTCGTGCGCCCAGGCGCCGATGGCGTCCAGCCACGGCCCCCGGTCCGTGTCGTCCAGCGGTGTTCCGGCCGACATCTTGGCGATGTTGGCCGCGGGGTGGAAGTCGTCGCCCTCGGCGTAGGGAACGCCGAGCCGGGCCGCGAGCAGGGGACCGATCGTGGTCTTCCCGGTCCCTGCCACGCCCATCACCACGACGACATGAGGGGTTCGCATCACTACCTCGCTGTCTTCGTCGACATCTGGGACGTCATCCGACGCCGACGACACTGAAACCCATTAGGTACGACGAATTCAAGCCCCCGACACAATTAAGTCTGACTTTTTCTCCACTCCCCTCCCCTCGTACCCTGATCCCCATGACCACACCGGGCCGGGGGCTGCACGGCCGAGTTCTGGAGACCCTCGGACCGGCGATCACCGCGGGCGAGTACCCGCCGGGCAGCGTGCTGCGCACGGACGAACTCGCCCAGACCTTCGAGGTGTCCCGCTCCGTGATGCGCGAGGCGGTCCGCGTGCTGGAGTCCATGCACCTGGTCGAGTCCCGCCGCCGCGTCGGCGTGATCGTCCGCCCGCCCGCCGAGTGGAACGTCTACGACCCGCAGGTCATCCGCTGGCGGCTGGACGGCGCCGACCGCCCCCGCCAGCTGCGCTCCCTCACGGTCCTGCGCTCCGCGATCGAACCGATCGCCGCCGGTCTCGCCGCGCGCCACGCCACCGCCGAGCAGTGCGCCGCGCTCACCGAGTGCGCCATCGGCATGGTCGCCCACTCACGCGGCCACAAGCTGGAGGGCTACCTCCGGCACGACGTCGCCTTCCACCGCCTGATCCTCGACGCCTCCGGCAACGAGATGTTCGCCCGCCTCGGCGACGTCGTCGAGGAGGTCCTCGCCGGCCGCACCCACCACGCGGTGATGTTCCACGACCCCGACCCCGCCGCCGTCACCCTCCACGTCCAGGTCGCCGAGGCCATCCGCGAACACGACGCCCCCCGCGCCGAGAAACTCACCAGAGAGATCACCGAGGGCGCCCTCCAGGAACTGGACATCCTGGCCCCGTGAACGCGTGACCACGCGAGGGGCACCCGGCCCTCACAGCACGGGCAACCGGTCGCCGTCCCCGGGCGACCGCCGCTCCTCCAGCCAGTACAGGTACACCCGCAGGTCCGTGGCCAACCCGTCCGCGATGTACGCCTCGAAGTCCCGAACGGCCGCGACGATCCCCTGCCCCGACCGGGCGTCGAACTCCGCCCACTCGTCGCTCCGACCAGCCAGGTACTCCGTGATCCGTGCCCGCCCCCGCCACCACTCGCGCACCAGGTCCGACGTCCACCACGCGTCCCCGTCGCAGGCGTAGCAGGCGAACGGGTCCGCTCTCGCCGCCTCGACCAGCCGGGCCGTCTCCGCGGGCGTCCTCGGCTGGCGGTACACGTACTCGGACGCGTGCTCGCCGCCGTAGAGCACATGGGCGGGCGCGTGCAGCCGCCCGGTCCAGCAGTTGTCGGTGTCGGCGCCGTACAACGGACCCGGCACGTTCAGCCAGAGCCGGTCCTCCCAGCGCCCCTTGAACGCCTCCCGGTCGTCGCCGACGGACGGCAGCGGGTCGAAGTAGCGGGTCATGACTCCGGGAACTCGCCGTCCACGTACACCCATGCCCCGTCCACCCGCTCGAAGCGGCTGTGTTCGTGCGTCGAGCCGCCGCGGTACGAGGCGCGGAAGGTGACGGTGCCGGTGGTGTGGAAGGCGGAACCGTCCCGGGTGTCCAGGATCTCCAGGCCGGTCCACCGCATGGTCGTGTCGAAGGCGACGTCGGCGGGCCGCGTGCGGGGATGCCAGCTGCGCAGCAGATAGGCCTCGTCGCGCACGACGAACGCGCTGTACCGGGACCGCATCAGGGCCTCGGCGGTCGGCGCGGCGGCGCTCCCGGAGTGGTACCGCCCGCAGCACTCCTCGTAGGTCTTCCCCAGCCCGCAGGGACAGGTGCGAGGGGCCGGCGAGGACACCCCGGAGACGCTCTTCGACCTGGCCCTGGAACCACTGCGGCGCGACGACATGCCCGCCATTGTGCCCGCTACCCGGCCGACCCCGTGCACGCCGGCCGTTACGCCGACCCCGCGTTCGTCGGCGGATACGGCGGTCGCGCCGGGACCCCGGAGTCCCTCGGGGCGGGCAGGGGCGGCAGCGCCGGCTCCTGCAACCAGGCCCGGAACAGGTCGTCCAGCGGATCGTCGGCGTAGCGGCCGGCGTGCGCCGTGAAACCGGCCGTCGTCACGGCACCGCCGCGGTGCACGGTCGCCCAGCCGCGCAGCATCCGGAAGAACGCCTCGTCACCGAGGGCACAGCGCACGGCGTGGACGGTGAGACCGCCGCGCTCGTAGAGCCGGTCGTCGAACATCAGCTTGCGGCCCGGGTCGGCCAACCGCAGATCCTGGGGCAGCGCGGCGAGCTTCTGGTGCGCGGCGGCCGCCAGTTGCTGCGCCGTGCGCCCGCCGGAACGCTCCGACCACAGCCACTCGGCGTACTTGGCGAACCCCTCGTTCAGCCAGATGTGCCGCCAGTCGGCGATGGACACGCTGTTGCCGAACCACTGGTGCGCCAGCTCGTGCGCCACCAGCCGCTCCGAACCCCGCGCGCCGTCCACGTGGTTGGCGCCGAACAGCGACAACCCCTGGGCCTCGACCGGGACATCGAGCTCCTCCTCGGTCACCACCACCGCGTACTCCCCGAAGGGATACGGCCCGAAGAGTTCCTCGAACAGCTCCATCATGGCGGGCTGCCGCGCGAAGTCCCGCGAGAAGTCGGTGAGCAGGTGCGCCGGGATGTGCCCGTGCTGCGGCACCCCGCCCGGCCCCGGATCGCCCAGCAGCACCGTCTGGTACCGGCCGATCGCCAGCCCCACCAGATAGCTCGACGTCGGCGCCGACTGCTCGTACACCCACGTCGTCGTGGACGCCTTCGCCGTACGCGTGAGCAGCCGCCCGCCCGCCACCACCTGGTACGCCGACGGCGTCGTCACCGAGATCTGGTACGACGCCTTGTCCGCGGGCCGGTCGTTGCACGGATACCAGGACGGCGCCCCGACCGGCTGGCTCGCCACCAGCGCCCCGTCCGTCAGCTCCTCCCAACCGAGCCCGCCCCAGGGGCTGTTCACCGGCTTGGGATTGCCCGACCAGTGCACCTCCACCGTGAACGCGGCCCCGGGCCGGATCGGCTTGGCGGGCCGGATCCGCAGCCTGCCGCCCCGGTGAGAGTAGTGCGGCGCCCGCCCGTCGACCCGCACCCGCCCGATCTTGAAGTCGGCGAGGTTCAGCTGGAACTCGGCGAGCGCGGCCCGGCCCGCTATGGCGTTGAGCCGCGCGGTGCCCGACAGCCGGTTCGGCCCCGGCCGGTAGTCCACGGCCAGCTCGTACCGATGCACCCGGTAACGGGAATCACCGTTCGCCGGGAAGTACGGGTCCGGACCCACTGACTGCACAACCGCCACTGCCGCTTCTGCTCCCCGCTCCGCTCTCGTACGACGTCCATCGTCCCCCGGGTTCCCCCGCGCCGCACGAGCCGCGTTCAGCGGCGCCACGACTCGATCGGGTTGCCCAGCCACCGGGTGTCGTCGGGAACGGACTCCGCGGCCATGACCAGCGACGCCGGACCCAGCGTGGTGCGGGCCCCGACCACGCTGCCGGGCAGGACGATTCCGCCCGGGCCCAGGGTGGCACCCTCACGGAGTTCAACAGTATCCGTCCGCAAGATCCGGTCGTGGAAGAGGTGGGTCTGCAGGACGCACCCCCGGTTCACCGTGGCCCCGTCGCCGAGCGTCACGAGGTCGGTCTCCGGCAGCCAGTAGCTCTCGATCCACACCCCCTTGCCGATCCGCGCCCCCAGCCCGCGCAGCCACACGGTGAGCACCGGCGTACCGGGCACCGCGCCCGCCAGCCACGGCACGGCCAGCACTTCCACGAAGGTGTCCGCCAGCTCGTTGCGCCACACGAAACCGCTCCACAGCGGATGCTCACCCGTGCGGTGCCGCCCCACCAGCAGCCACTTGGCGACCACGGACACCAGACCCGCCAGCACGCCCGCCGAGAGCAGCACCACGCCGCCCGCCGGCCACGCCCAGCCGCCCAGCGCGCTCAGCGCCGCCACCGTCAGCAGCGCCAGCCCGGCGGAGCAGAACACCGGCACGATCCGGCACAGCTCCACCAGCCCCCGCGCCCACAGCAGCCGCGCCGGCGGTTCGTAGGTGAGGCTCTGGTCGCCGCCAGCCGCCGCCCGGGGCAGCCTGACCGGCGGCAGCCCCAGATACGAGCTGCCCTTCTTCGCCTTCTTCGGCGTCGCCGACAGCACCCCCACCAGACCGCCGTCCGGCACCGAACGCCCCGGCGCGGTCATCCCGGAGTTCCCCAGGAACGCCCGTCGCCCGATCTCCGCCCGCCCGATCCGCATCCAGCCGCCGCCCAGCTCGTACGGCGCGGTCAGGGTGTCGTCCGCGAGGAACGCCCCGTCCCCGACCGTCGTCAGACTCGGCAGCGCGAGCACCGTCGACACCTCGGCGCCCCGGCCGATCCGCATCCCCAGCAGCCGCAGCCACACCGGCGTGACCAGCCCCGCGTACAGCGGGAACAGCGTCTCCCGCGACCGGTCCATCAGCTGGGTGACCGTCCACGCCTGCCAGCCGACCCTGCTGTGCGTGGGATGCGTGCCCTCCCGCAGCCCGAGGCTCAGCAGCCGCACGGCCACCAGCAGGAGCAGCGCGTACGCCGCCCCGAACGCGAGCGTGGCCGGCACCAGCCCCAGGGCCGCGCCCCGCAGGGCACCGCCGAGCCCGGCGTCCGGGTCCACGAACAGACTCAGCACCACCAGGGCGGCGACCCCGGCGAGCACCGGCAGCGCGGTCAGCCCGAACCCGGTCACCCCGTACGACGTCCGCCAGATCAGGCCGCGCCGCGGACGCTCCTTGGGCCAGTTCCGCTTCGCCTTGCCCAGCTTGACCGCGGGCGCCCCGGCCCACCGCTGCCCGGTGGGAACCTGGCCGACCACGGCCGACCCGGGCGCCACCTCGGCCCGCTTGCCGACCCTGGCCCCCGGCAGCAGCATGCTCCGCGTCCCGACGACCGCGCCGGCGCCCACCTTGACCGGCCCGATCTCCAGCCGGTCCCCGTCGATCCAGTACCCGGAGAGGTCCACCTCGGACTCCACCGCCGCGCCCCGCCCGAGCTTGAGCATCCCCGTCACCGGCGGCAGCGCGTGCAGATCGACGTCGGCCCCGACCCTGGCACCCAGAGCGCGCGCGTACCGCTCCAGCCAGACCCCGGTGAGCGAGGTCGCCCCGCTGAACTCGGCCAGCCGCTCGGCCGCCCACAGCCGCAGGTGCACACCCCCGCCGCGCGCGTACCGGCCCGGCTCGACGCCGCGCAGCAGCAGCCGTGCCCCGCCCGCCGCGATCGCCAGCCGCCCCGGCGGGGTGAAGAACAGCACCGCCCCGGCCGCCACGGCCCACCAGGGCGCGGTCGGCAGCCAGGCGTACGAGCCGAGCAGATTCCCGAGCGCCGCCAGCGGGACGACCCACCGCAGGCCGAGCAGCGTGAACAGCGGCAGAAGCAGCGCGAGCTGGACGAGCCGCGCCCGCGCCGGCACGGGGGCCACGGCCCGCCGGGCCCCGTCCTCGCCGCCGGACTCCTCCAGGTACCGGGCCAGCTTCCTGAGTGTGGGCCGCTGGTAGACGTCCACCACCGCGACGCTCGGGTACCGGGTCCGCAGCCGCGTCGTCAGCTGCGCGGCGGCCAGACTGCCCCCGCCGACGGCGAAGAAGTCGTCGCCCGCGCCGCCGACCGGGATCCCCAGCACCTCGGTCCACTGTTCGGCGAGCCATGCCTCGGTCCCGTACAGCTCCTCGGTGGGACCGGCGGTCTCCAGATCCGCGAGCGGCCACGGCAGCGCGTTCCGGTCGACCTTCCCGGACGTCCGGGTCGGCAGCTCCGCCACGGGCGCCAGCAGCGGCACCAACGCGGCCGGCAGCTCGGCTCGCAGCTTCTCCACGGCCGCCGCGTGGTCCCACCCGTCCTGGGTGACCACATAGCCGACGAGGAGCTGGTTTCCGCTGCGCGCGGTCCGTACGGCCGCCGCGGCACCCGCGACACCGGGCAGGGCCTGCAAAGCGGCGTCGACCTCGCCCAGCTCGATCCGCCGGCCGCCGAGCTTGATCTGCTCGTCGGCCCGCCCGAGGAAGACCAGCCCCTCGGGCTCGGCCTTCACCAGGTCCCCACTGTGGTAGGCGCGCTCCCAGCCCAGCGACTGAAGCGGCGCGTACTTCTCCGCGTCCTTCTCGGCGTCGAGATACCGCGCGAGCCCGACCCCGCCGATCACCAGCTGTCCGCTGCCGCCCATCGGCACCGGCTCCCCGGCCTCGTCCACGACGGCCAGCTCCCACCCGTCGAGCGGCAGCCCGATCCGGATCGGCTCCGCACCGGACATCAGCGCGGCACAGGCGACGACGGTGGCCTCGGTCGGCCCGTACGTGTTCCAGACCTCCCGCCCCTCCGTCACCAGCCGCTGCGCCAGCTCCGGCGGACATGCCTCACCGCCGAAGATCAGCAGCCGTACGTCGTTGAGGGTCTCGGGCTCCCACAGCGCGGCCAGCGTCGGCACGGTCGACACCACCGTGATCTCCTGCTCGACCAGCCAGGGCCCCAGATCCGCGCCGCTCCTGACCTGCGCGCGCGGCACCGGCACCAGACAGGCGCCGTACCGCCAGGCCAGCCACATCTCCTCGCAGGACGCGTCGAAGGCCACCGAGAGGCCGGCCATCACCCGGTCCCCGGGCCCGATCGGCTCCTCGGTCAGGAACAGCGCCGCCTCCGCGTCCACGAACGCGGCGGCGCTGCGGTGGCTGACGGCCACTCCCTTGGGCTTGCCGGTCGACCCGGAGGTGAAGATGATCCACGCGTCGTGTTCGACGCCGGGCCGCGCGGCGGGGGAGCCGGACGCGCCGTGCACCGTCAGGTCGTGGCCGGCCCCGACGACCGCCCGTACCTCCGCCTCTCCGAACACCAGCTCGGCCCGCTCGTCGGGGTCCTCGGCGTCGACGGGCACATAGGCGGCCCCGGCGGCCAGCACCGCGAGGACGGCGACGTACAGCTCGTTGGTGCCGGACGGCACCCGCACCCCGACCCGGTCCCCGAGCCCGACGCCGACGGCTGCCAGCCGTCGCCGCAGGTGCTCCACCTCGACGGCCAGCGCGCGATAGGTCAGCCGGCGCTTCCCGTCGTCCAGCGCGGGCTCGTCCGGGTACGACCGCACGGACGCCTCGAAGACGTCGACGAGCGTGCGGGGGGAGGCCGCGGGACCGGCCGAGAAGCGCGCCACCTGGTCGAACCGCCCGGCTCCCTCGGCCAGCTCTCCGTCGAGCAGCGCCAGGTCAGGACTCTCGTACACGGCGGCCATCGGATCCTCGCCTCTCGAACCCGGACCATCCGGGGGCGCCGGAGGGCCACAGGTCTGCCTGGGGATATTTCCGTACCGGTGCCGAACAAGCCCCATACTCTAGTGCTCGGGTGACTACGGCCTGTCGTGACGGCCAAGCGAGGGCATCAGGACGGCGGCCCGCAGGGTTCGGCCGGGCGGCTGTGACCTGGGGTTTCTCGAACGCGGAGAGATACGTCCCACATTTCGTCCCCCAACGCGCGAAGGCCGCGACCCTTGGGTCGCGGCCTTCGCCACTGTGTGTCCGAGGGGGGACTTGAACCCCCACGCCCGATAAAGGGCACTAGCACCTCAAGCTAGCGCGTCTGCCATTCCGCCACCCGGACAAGGTGTCTGTCGCGCGAGGTCTCCCTCGCGGCGACGAAGGAAACATTACCAGGCTTTCGAGGGCCCCCGATCACACCCCGTCCCCGGCGACGGCCGGGCGTGAACGGCGTGTGACGGGCCGGTCCCGGTCTTGGGGCGGGTGGTGGGGCAGGAGGAGTATGAGGGGGAACCACCAGCAGCGACAGCGGGAGGAACCAGCGTGAGTGAGACGGACCCGGGCAGGCGCGTGACCGGCGAGGACGAGGTCGTCGACCTCTGCAGCGAGCTGATCCGCATCGACACCAGCAACTTCGGCGACCACTCGGGTCCGGGTGAGCGCGTGGCCGCCGAGTACGTCGCCGAGAAGCTCGCCGAGGTGGGGCTGGAACCGCGGATCTTCGAGTCGCACCCGGGCCGCGCCTCCACGGTGGCCCGGATCGAGGGCGAGGACCCGTCCCGGCCCGCGCTGCTCATCCACGGCCACACCGACGTCGTCCCGGCCAACGCGGCGGACTGGACCCACCACCCGTTCTCGGGCGAGGTCGCGGACGGCTGTGTGTGGGGCCGCGGCGCGGTCGACATGAAGGACATGGACGCCATGACGCTCGCGGTCGTCCGCGACCGCATGCGCAGCGGCCGCAAGCCCCCGCGCGACATCGTGCTCGCCTTCCTCGCGGACGAGGAGGCCGGCGGCACGTACGGGGCGAAGCACCTGGTGAAGAACCACGCCGATCTCTTCGAGGGCGTCAGCGAGGCGATCAGCGAGGTCGGCGGCTTCTCGTTCACGGTGAGCGAGCAGCGGCGCCTCTATCTGATCCAGACGGCCGAGAAGGGCATGCACTGGATGAAGCTGACCGTGGCCGGGACGGCGGGCCACGGTTCGATGATCCACCGCGACAACGCCATCACCGAGCTGTCGGAGGCCGTCGCCCGCCTCGGCCGCCACCAGTTCCCGGTGCGGGTCACCAAGACCACCCGCGCCTTCCTCGACGAACTCGGCGACGCGCTCGGCACCGAGCTCGACCCGGAGGACATGGAGGGCACCCTCGCCAAGCTGGGCGGCATCGCCAAGCTCATCGGCGCGACGCTGCGCAACACCGCCAACCCCACCCAGCTCGGCGCCGGTTACAAGGTCAACGTCATCCCCGGCGAGGCCACCGCGCACGTCGACGGACGGTTCCTGCCCGGGTTCGAGGAGGAGTTCCTCGCCGACCTCGACAAGATCCTCGGCCCGAAGGTGCGGCGTGAGGACGTGCACTCCGACAAGGCGCTGGAGACCTCCTTCGACGGAGCGATCGTCGACGCCATGCAGTCGGCGCTGCTCGCCGAGGACCCGGCCGCGAAGGCGGTCCCGTACATGCTCTCCGGCGGCACGGACGCCAAGTCCTTCGACGACCTCGGCATCCGGGGCTTCGGCTTCGCACCGCTGAAGCTGCCGCCGGAGCTGGACTTCGCGGGCATGTTCCACGGCGTCGACGAGAGGGTGCCGGTGGACGGCCTGAAGTTCGGTGTGCGCGTCCTCGACCGCTTCATCGACGCGTCCTGACCGTTCGGCACTTAAATCGGCCGGGCGTACGAAGGTCGACCGTGACGAGTGAATCCGACCATAAGCTCGTAGCTCCATTACTCCCTCCTCGTTACAGGTGATGTGACTCGCTACTTGGGGTCGCTTTGCCAACAAGGAGGAATAATGCTCAAGAAGGTCGTCGCCGCTGCGGCAGCCACCGGTGGTCTGGTTCTCGCGGGCGCGGGTCTGGCCGTCGCCGACGCCGGGGCTCAGGGTGCCGCCGTCGGCTCCCCGGGTGTCGCGTCCGGCAACGTCGTCCAGGTGCCGGTTCACGTCCCCGTGAACGTGTGCGGCAACACGATCTCGGTGATCGGGCTGCTGAACCCCGCCTTCGGCAACACCTGCATCAACAAGTGACGTTGTGCCTCACCCGGTGAGGGTCTGAACAAACCGTCGGCCCCGGAGTGCGCGCCATGCACTCCGGGGCCGTTCGGTCTCCCGACAAGGTGTACAAGATCACAACATAGGGCTTAAGGCAGGTAATTCAGCAATGCGACAGGTCACCCGCAAAGGCCTCATGACGGTGGCGGCCGCCTCCGGGGTCTTCGCCGCTGCCGGAGGCATGGCGCACGCCGACTCCGGCGCGCAGGGCTCCGCCACCAACTCACCGGGCGTGCTCTCCGGCAACACCGTGCAGGCGCCGGTGGAGGCCGAGGTCAACGTCTGCGGCAACACGGTGAACGTGGTCGGGCTGCTCAACCCGGCGGCCGGCAACACGTGTTCCAACGGCTCGGGCGGCAAGCACGCACGCGGCGGCCACTCCGACCAGGGCCACGGTTCCTCCCACGGGGGTTCCCAGGCCCGGGGTCACGCCAGTGACTCGCCGGGCGTGGCCTCCGGCAACGTCGTGCAGGCCCCGGTGCACGCGCCGGTCAACGTGTGCGGCAACAGCGTCAACGTGGTCGGCGTCGGCAACACCGCCGTGGGCAACGACTGCGCGAACGGCTCCGGTGGCGGCGGTTACGGCGACGACGGCCACGGTCCGTCGTACGGCGGCTCCCACGCAGGCGGTCACACCGGTGACTCGCCGGGGGTGGCCTCCGGGAACCACATCCAGGTTCCGGTCCACGTGCCGGTCAACGTCTGCGGCAACAGCGTCAGCGTGATCGGCATCGGCAACGGGGTCGCGGACGACGACTGCGGGAACTCGGGCGGCGGAGGGGCGCACGAGAACCCGGGCGGCCCGCAGAACCCGCCGGGCGACTCCGAGGAGGCGTCCCCGCAGGCACCGAGCAAGCCCGACCGTCCGGCTGGCCCCGGCGGCGAGGTCCCCGGCGGTGACACCAACACCCCGGGTACGCAGACCGTCACCCAGCCCGACGGTGCCGCGCAGCTCGCCCAGACCGGCGGCGACCTGCCCCTGGGGCTGATGCTCCCCGTGGGCGCGGGTGCACTGATCGGCGGCGCCCTGATCTACCGCAAGGCACGGGCCGCCGCGCTGTAACCGACCCGGGCGTCCACCGAACGGAGCGGGCCCCGCACCAGCGGGGCCCGCTCCGTTCCGTCGCGCCCACTCACCATGTGGCGCGTACCTGGCGGATGATCCGTCGGCGCAACCGCACCCTGCGGCTGCCGTCACGCAGCAGGCTCAGTCGGTCCAACTCCCAGTGTCCGTACTCGGCATGGTCCGTCAGCAGGCGTGTGGCGTCCTTGCGGGAGACCCCGCGCGGTACGTACACGTCGACAAATTCGTATTCCGGCATCGGTATCTATTGTGCGGGCTGGGGCCCGGTACGGATAGCGTCTGCACTATGTCTGATGCTGCGCAGCCCACCGCTGCCGAGGTACGCGCCGCCGCCGAGGCGGTCAAGACCGCGCTCGACCGCCACCTGGCCGCGGTCGAACGCCGGTCGGGGGAGGACGACCCGGCTGTCTACGAGGCGTTCAACGAGCTGGCCGCGGCCGCCGAGGAGTACGACGAACTGCTCTACGACCGCTATGACGAGGTCACTCCCTTCGAGATCCCCGGCACCGAGGACAGGCCGCCGTACATCGGCCCCGACGAGCCCGGCGCGCTCAGTGTGCTGATCCGCCGCGACTACACGGTGGGCGAGCCGCAGCGGCTGCTGGCACAGGCGCAGCGCGTGGAGGCGGCCGAGGAGCCGACCGCCTCCGAGGGGGCGGCGAGCACCGTGCTCGGCGCCCTCGGTGTGCTGTTCGGTGAGTTCGAACCGGACGAGATCGCCTCCCGGCACAAGGAGTTCGGCCTGGAGGAGGGCGACTCCACGCTCTGGGTGACCGCCGCGGACGACGCCGCCGAGCCCGGGGAGTGGCTGGAGGCCCCCTTCGAAGGGGTCGACACCCAGCGGACCGTCTGCCGCTTCGACGTCAGCGCGGTCTTCGACGACGAGCCGGACGACGACGACCTGGACGACGACGTCACCCTCGTCGCGGAGCTGGACGAGGACGAGGATCTGGAGCCGCTGGACGTGGACCGGTAGGGGTCCACGGCGGTGCCCCGTGGCCGGGAACGTCTCATAGCTCGGGGCTTTCCGTCGTCGGGCGGCCTCGGGTCGTGCGTGGTTGCTCGCGCAGTTCCCCGCGCCCCTGGAAGACGGCCCTGCGGGCCGCCCCAGGGGCGCGCGTCCGTTGTCGGGCGGTGCCTCAATCGGCCGACGGCACCTGGGCCTTGAGCAGCGCCGGCAGCCGGGTCGTGCGGGGCTTCGGCGGGATCTCGGCGACCGCGCGGGGCAGGGCCTGCTCCACGCCGTGCACCACGGACAGGTGCCGCTCGGCGCGACCGAAGGCCGTGTAGACCCAGGGGCGGGTGAGGGCCTGCGCCGCGTCACCCGGCAGCACCACCACCGCCGCCGGCCACCGGTGCCCCACGGCCTGGTGCGCGGTCAGCGCCCAACCGTGCCGCACGGTCCGCTCGACGCGCTCCTTCGGTACGACGACGGCCGCGCCCGCGCACTCCAGGTGCAGCCCCTCGGCATCGGCCTTCACCACGCGGCCCGGCGTCGTACGGCCCGGCGCGGGGGAGTGGGCCACACGGTCGCCCGGGTCGAAGCCGCCGAAACGACCAGGACCGGGGTTCAGCCGCTCCTTGAGCGCGGCGTTCAGCGCGCGCGTGCCGACGGCGCCGCCATGACCGGGGGTGATCACCTGCACGTGCTCCGCGGGGATCCCGAACGCCCTCGGCACCGAGTCCACGACGAGCTGCGCCGTCCGGTGCACCGCCTCACCGGCGTCCCGCACCGGCACGATCACGACCTCCTTGCCGGGCGCGTCGACCTGGTTCAGCTCGCCGATCCCGATGCCCGAGACCAGTTCGCCGATGGGCCCCGGGTCGGGTGTCCGCGAGGCCACCTGCGGGCAGGCGCGGGCGGCGAGCAGGTCGGCGAAGACCCGGCCCGGCCCGGCGGACCAGAGGACTCCCGGGTCGCCGCTGAGCACCAGCCGGGACCCGTCGGGCAGCGACTCGGCGAGCAGCGCGGCGGTCTCGACGTCCACCTGGGGAGCGTCCAGGACCACGAGCAGGTCCAGGGCGAGCGCGCCCTCCGCGTCACGGCCGGGTCCCTCCGCGCCGGACAGCAGCCCGGCGAGGGTCGTCACCACGGATGCGGCCCCCTCGACGGTGCCGGCCTCCTCGGCGGGCTCGCGGTCGGCGGAGCCCAGCTGCGCGGCGAAGCGGCGCCTGCCGTCCGCGCTGTGCGTCGCCGCGTAGGCCCGTAGTCCGAGCGTCCGCGCGGCCGTGACGAGTGCCGCCGGTTCCGCGCGGGCCGCCTCGCCGCCGGTGTGCAGCACGAGCCCGTGGCCGGCGACGGCACGGATCAGCTCCGCCGCGGAGCGCGGCGCCGACGCCGCTGCCGGGGCCCAGTCGGTCGGATCGTCCTTGGGCAGGGAGTTCATGACGCGGGCCAGGCCGTCGGCGAGGCTCTCCTCGGCGAGGGCGTAACGCTCCAGACCGATGAGGACACGGACCGGGCGCTCCTCCTCCGCCTCGCCGCCCTCGCCATCGCCCTCGGAGCCGGAGCCGGAGCCGGCGTCCGCGGAGGTCGACGTGGGGGCGGGTGCGGACCGGGGCGTGGACGGGGCGTCGTCCAGCGCGTCCTGGAAGACCAGGGCCTCGCCCTCGGCCACGGTGCTCTGGACGGCCTCGTCGGGGTCGGGGACGGAACGCTGACCCAGCGCGGCGATCAGGGCCGGGGCCTCCAGCGCCGTGTGGCCGGCCACGGCGGCCTGCTCCAGCAGCCACACGGTGACCGCCCGGCCCCGCCGCTCGTCGTCCGGGCCGCACTCCGCGCCGAGCAGGGCCCGCGCGAAGCCGTCCGCCTGCTCCGGCCGTACACCCGGCACGTGCAGCAGCTGCCAGGGATCCTCCCGCAGCCGGGCGCCCGCGCCCTCGCCGAGCGCCTCGGCGACCTGGGGCACCAGCGCCTCGGGAGCACCCCCCTCGGTCAGCACCGCGCGCACCGCCTCGACCGTCTCGCCGGAGGGCGCCGCCGTACCGACCGGGGGCGGCACGGGGTGCGGTCGCCGCGCCGGTTCCTGCGCGGGCCGACGGGGGGCGGGCTCCGGCTCGTCGAAGACGGTGGCCGTGGGCTTCCGGCCGCCCTCCACGGCCCGCACGGCGGCCAGCAGATCGGCGGCCGTCCCGCTGAGCTTGGCCCCGCTGGTGACCGGTGTCTTCTTCTCCGCCTTGCGCTTCTCGATCCGCTCCCGCTCCAGCCGTTGGGCCGCCAACTCGGCCTGGGCCTCGGAGACTTCGGCCGCGGTCCCGGAGGCGGCCTCGGAAGTGCTCTCGGGCGTGGCTCCGGACGTGGCCTCGGAAGTGGTCTCGGGCGTGGCTTCGGACGCGGTCCCGGCCGTCTCGGCGGTCTCGACAGTGCCGGCGTCGTCGGCGGAGCCTTCCGGAGTGCCCCCGGCGGTCGCGTCGTCGGGCGCCTCGGAGGCAGTCGCGTCGCCCCGTCCTCCCGGCTCGTCCGTCCCCGTGGTCGAGGGCTCCGTGCTCACAGCGTGCTCCAGTCGTGATCGGGATAGCGGTGCACGGGCGCCGACACGTCGTCGAGAGCCCGGCAGATCTCGTCAGGAAGACTAAGGCTCTCCACTGACAATGCCCCCGTGAGCTGCAGCGCGTTGCGCGCGCCCACGACGGGCGCGGCCACGCCCGGCCGGTCGCGCACCCAGGCGAGGGCCACCTGGAGCGGGGTAACGGCGAGACCGTCCGCGGCGGTCTGCACCGCTTCCACGATGCTGGTCGCCGTCTCGTCGAGGTAGGGCGCGACGAACGGCGCCATGTGCTCGGAGCCGCCCCGTGAGTCGGGGGGCGTGATGTGGCGGTACTTGGCGGTCAGCACACCGCGCCCCAGCGGTGACGAGGGGAGCAGACCGATGCCCAGGTCCAGCGCGGCGGGCAGCACCTCGCGCTCGACGCCGCGTTGCAGCAGGGAGTACTCCAGCTGCGTACTGGCCAGACGGGTGCGTATACCGGGGGCCGCGAGCTGCCAGGTGGCCGCCTTCGCGAGCTGCCAGCCGCAGAAGTTGGAGACCCCGGCGTACCGGGCGCGGCCGCTGCTGACGGCCAGGTCGAGGGCCTGGAGCGTTTCGTCGAGGGGCGTCTCGGGGTCGTAGGCGTGGATGTGCCAGACGTCGACGTAGTCCGTGCCGAGGCGGGCGAGGGAGGCGTCCAGGGCGGCGAGCAGGTGGCCCCGGGAGCCGTCGAAGCGGCGGTCGGGGTCGGGGACGCTGCCGGCCTTCGTGGAGATGACCAGGTCGCGGCGGGGCACCAGGCCGGCCATCAACTGCCCGAGCAGATACTCGGCTTCGCCGTCCCCGTACACGTCCGCCGTGTCCACGAGGTTGCCGCCCGCCTCCCAGAACACCTTCAACATGTCCGCGGCGTCGTGCTCGTCCGTGTCGCGGCCCCACGTCAGGGTGCCGAGCCCGATCCGGGACACGCGCAGGCCGGTACGGCCGAGATGCCTCTGCTCCATGAACGCCGACATTACTGGCCAGGGTTGGTCACGTGGGGGCCTGTGGATAACCGATCTGGCAGTGCGGGTTCGTCGTCCGCGGCCGAGTGGGGGCTGGTCGCACCCGCCGTACGACCTCCGCCTCCCGGGCTCTGCCGCGGCACCGCCCGGTAGGGTCGGCGGAAACACGGACGTTACCGATCGGTAAGGGAAGGCGGTCTCTATGAAGCTCGGGATCAACCTCGGCTACTGGGGTGCCGGAATGGACGGGGACAACCTGGCCGTGGCCCAGGAGGCCGACCGGCTGGGGTACGCGGTGTGCTGGGCCGCGGAGGCGTACGGCTCGGACGCCGCCACCGTCCTCAGCTGGGTCGCCGCCAAGACCGACCGCATCGACGTGGGTTCGGCCATCTTCCAGATCCCGGCCCGCCAGCCCGCGATGACCGCGATGACGGCCGCGACGCTGGACTCGCTCTCCGGCGGCCGCTTCCGGCTCGGCCTCGGCGTCTCCGGACCGCAGGTCTCCGAGGGCTGGTACGGGGTCAAGTTCGACAAGCCCCTCGCCCGCACCCGCGAGTACGTGGAGATCGTCCGCAAGGCGATGACCCGGGAGCGCCTGTCCCACGAGGGCGAGCACTGGACGCTGCCGCTGCCCGGCGGCCCCGGCAAGCCGCTGAAGCTGACCGTGCACCCCACCCGTGAGCACATCCCGCTGTACATCGCCGCGATCGGCCCGAAGAACCTGGAGCAGACCGGCGAGATCGCCGACGGCGCCCTGCTGATCTTCCCCTCCGCCGCGCACCTGGAGGACACGGCGATCACGTACCTGCGGGCGGGACGGGAGAAGGCCGGCAAGACCCTCGACGGGTTCGACGTCTGTCCGACCCTCCCCCTCGCCGTCGGCGACGACAAGGACGTGACGACGCTCGCCGACACCTTCCGCCCGTACACCGCGCTGTACGTCGGCGGCATGGGCAGCCGCAAGCAAAACTTCTACAACCAGCTCGCCCAGCGCATGGGGTACGAGAAGGAGGCCGCCGAGATCCAGGACAAGTACCTGGCCGGCGACAAGGCGGGCGCCGCGGCGGCCATTCCGCACGAGCTGATCGACCAGACGACGCTGCTCGGTTCCGTGGAGCGCATCGCCGACCGGATGAAGGCCTACGCCGAGGCCGGGGTCACCACCCTCACCCTCGCCCCGGCGGGCTTCACCCTGGACGAGCGGATCGCCTCGCTCCGGGCCGGCACCGAGGCCATGGAGCTGGCCGGGCTCGCGTAACCCGAACGGCGCAACCGCCGGCGAGCGCCGGAACCGGCCGCAACCGAAGGGCGGCGGCCGGGGGGCGGGGGTTCGGAGAGTTCCGCGGCCGTGGTGGGGGCTCGGGGGTCTTCCCCGCCACGGCCGTCACGGAGGACAACGCGGCGCGACCCGCTCGGTTACGCGTTCGCGCCGCCCCGGCATCCTTCGTTCGGCGGATTTGTCCGACACAGCTGTTGCCCGGCTCCTGGTACCCCATTTGACTCGTTTTCTGCAGGACCCCTGCCAGGACCCCTGCAGAGAGGTGCCTCAGATGCTTTCGGCCAAGAGTCTCTTCCAGGAGATCGTCGACAACGACGAGTCCTTCCGGCTGTTCTGTTCCATCGCCGCCAGCGGCGAGACACAGGGCGGCTGGGAGAACGGGCGCATCGCCGCGCTCGTCCCGCAGAGCGAGCGCGCGCTCGCACCGAAGATCACCCGTCACGGTGCCGACGAGGACAAGCACGGGCGGATCTTCCACGCCCTGATGAAGAAGCGCGGTCTCCAGCCGGTGGAGGTCCCGCCCGAGACCGACTACACCATGCTCCTCGAACGCCGCGGCATCGGTCTCGCGCACGAGAAGCTCAAGGCCGACCAGGCCCTCACGCTGCGGGACGTCATCGTCTACCTGTCCCACAGCCGGGTCACCGAACAGCGCGCCGCCGACCAGATGGTGATGCTCCGCAAGCACTTCGCGGACCACCCCGAGATCGGCAAGGCGGTCCGGATGATCTCCGACGACGAGGACAACCACCTCGCCTACACCCACGAGGAACTGCTGCGCTACGCGGCCGCCGGACACGGCCGTCTGATCCAGCGGACCCTGCGCGAGTGCGCCCTCGCGGAGATCGCCGTCCACCGGGACGTCAGCCTGGCCGTGATGGACCGGATGGGGCGCGTCCTCGGCTGGCCCAGGGCGAAGGCGGCCGTCCTCGCCGCCGGCATCCACGCCGTGTACGCGTACGAGCGGGCCGTCGGCTGGCGCCGCATGGTGACCCTGGCGATGCCGGAACGCCGCGACGCCCTGGGCGGACCGGCGACCGCCGCCCCCGAGTTCGCCTGAGCACCTCGCACACCCGCCACGCGCGCGTGGCCGCAAGGTCCGCCCACGCGCGCGTACGGCACGGGCGACGGCGGCAGGGGGCGTTCGTCGGCTACAGCCAGCCGCGGCGCTTGAAGAGCCGGTACACCAGCACCTCCGTCACGACCATCAGGGCCATCAGCGCCGGGTACGACCACACCCAGCGCAGTTCGGGCATGTGCTCGAAGTTCATGCCGTAGACGCCGGCGGCCATGGTCGGGATCGCGGCCATCGCCGCCCAGGCCGAGATCTTCCGCATGTCGTCGTTCTGGCGGACGCTCATCTGCGCCAGATGCGCGGAGAGGATGTCGGAGACCAGCCGGTCCAGCCCCTCGACGGACTCGTTGACGCGGGTGAGATGGTCGTTGACGTCACGGAAGAACGGCTGGGCCTTCTCCTCGACGAAGGGCACCGCCTGGGTGGAGGTGCCGGTGCCCGAGAGCCGGACGAGCGGTGCGGCGAGCGGGCCGGTGGCCCGGCGGAACTCCAATACCTGGCGTTTGAAGGTGTAGATCCGGGACGCCGTGTTCCGTGAGCCGCCGAGGTCGGGGGAGAAGACCTCCGTCTCCAGCTCCTCCAGGTCGGTCTGGAGCTCGGTCGCCACCTCCAGATAGTGGTCGACGGTGGCGTCCGTGATCGCGTACAGCACCGACGTGGGCCCCTTGCCGAGCAGTTCGGGCTCCTGCTCCAGACGACGGCGTACGACGCCCAGCGGTGCGCCCTCGCCGTGGCGGACGGTCACGACGAAGGCGTGGCCGAGGAAGACCATCACCTCGCCGCTGGTCACGGTGTCACTGGACGGCTCGTACACGACCGGCTTGAGGACCATGAACAGCGAGTCGTCGTACACCTCCAGCTTCGGCCGCTGGTGGGCCTTCAGCGCGTCCTCCACGGCCAGCGGATGCAGCGCGAACTCCTCGGTGACCAGGGCGAACTCCTTCTCCGACGGCTCGTGCAGGCCGATCCACACGAAGCCGCCGGAGGCACGGGCGGCGGCCAGTGCGTCGGAGAGGTCGTCGGGGCCCTCGGTGCGGTGCCCGTCGCGGTAGACGGCACAGTCGACGATCACGGGGAGTTTCCTTTCGCGGGGCCTTGTCCACAGGGCCGGGGGAGGTCGTCGGGCAGGCGTCTAGGCTGGGGCGCATGCCCACGTTGATCCTTGTCCGGCACGGACGTTCCACCGCCAACACCGAGCGCGTGCTCGCCGGGTGGACGCCCGGGGTCGCGCTCGACGAGCGAGGCGCCGCGCAGGCCGCGGCGCTGCCCGGCCGCCTCGCCGGGCTGCCGATCGCCGAGGTCGTCACCAGCCCGCTCCAGCGCTGCCAGGAGACGATCGGGCCGCTGCTCGACAGCCGGCCCGGCCTCGTCCCCCACACCGACGAGCGGATCGGCGAGTGCCACTACGGCGACTGGTCCGGCCGCAAGCTCGCCGAGCTGAACGACGAGCCGCTGATGCAGGTCGTCCAGGCGCATCCGACGGCCGCCGCGTTCCCGGGCGGTGAGTCGATGCGGGCCATGCAGCACCGGGCCGCGGAGGCGGTCCGGGAGTGGAACGCGCGCGTGGAGCGCGACCACGGCGCGGACGCCGTGTACGTGATGTGCTCGCACGGCGACATCATCAAGTCGCTCGTCGCGGACGCACTCGGACTTCATCTGGACCTCTTCCAGCGGATCTCTGTCGAACCGTGTTCCATCACCGCGATCCGTTACACCCGACTCAGGCCGTTTCTCGTCCGTCTCGGCGACACCGGGGACCTCTCGTCCCTGGCGCCGCGCGAGGAGCCCCCGAGCGGTGACGCGACCGTGGGGGGCGGTGCGGGGGCACCGTGATCGTCAACCGCAGTAGGGTGAAGCGGTCGCGGCGGCGCTGAACCTTCTCAGCAGCCGACGCGGCCCGGTCCCGACGTCGATTCCAATGGAGACAGGACGTGTCCCGTCAGGTGTTCCTCTACGACCCCCCGGACCGCTTCGTGGCCGGTACGGTCGGGCTGCCCGGGCGCCGTACCTTCTTCCTGCAGGCCTCCTCGGGGCAGCGCGTCACCAGCGTCGCCCTGGAGAAGACCCAGGTGGCCGCGCTCGCCGAGCGCATGGACGAACTGCTGGACGAGGTCGTGCGGCGCAGCGGCGGCAGCGCGGCGGTGCCGGCCGTCGCCCCCACCGAGGTGTCCGACACGGCACCGCTGGAGACCCCCGTCGAGGAGGAGTTCCGGGTCGGCACCATGGCGCTGGCCTGGGACGGCGACGAGGAGCGGATGATCGTCGAGGCCCAGGCCCTGGTCGAGCTGGACGCCGACTCCGAGGAGGACCTGGCCGAGGCGGAGGAGCGGATGCTCCAGGACGAGGAGAACGGCCCGCCGATGCTCCGCGTCCGCCTCACCGGCACGCAGGCCCGGGCCTTCGCCAAGCGCGCCCTCGACGTCGTCAACGCGGGGCGGCCGCCGTGCCCGCTGTGCAGTCTGCCGCTCGACCCGGAAGGACACGTATGTCCGCGCCAGAACGGATACCGGCGCGGGGAGTGACCTCCTCCGCCGAGCCGGCGCCCACCCCGCCGGCCGAGCCGTCGGTCCGGCTGCTGGCCGAGGGCGAGCTGACCGTGCGCGGACAGGTGCGGGAGGCGTCCAACGCGGTGCTGTACTGCACGGTCTCGCTCGAAGGCCAGGAGGCCGCCTGCGTCTACAAGCCCGTCGCCGGGGAGCGGCCCCTGTGGGATTTCCCCGACGGGACGCTCGCACAGCGGGAGGTCGCCGCGTACGAGGTGTCCGAGGCGACCGGCTGGGGGCTCGTCCCGCCCACCGTGCTGCGGGACGGGCCGTACGGGCAGGGCATGTGCCAGCTGTGGATCGAGGGCACGCCCGGGTCCGAGCTGCTGGCCCTCGTCGAGGGCGAGGAGGCCGGGGCGGGCTGGAAGGCCGTCGGCTTCGCGCAGGTCGGGGAGGGCGAGACCGCGCTCCTCGTGCACGCCGACGACCAGCGGCTGCGGCGGCTCGCCGTCCTCGACGCGGTCGTCAACAACGCCGACCGCAAGGGCGGGCACCTTCTGCCCGCCGCTGAGGGGCGGCTCTACGGCATCGACCACGGAGTGACCTTCAACGTCGAGAACAAGCTGCGCACGCTGCTGTGGGGCTGGGCGGGGGAGCCGCTCACGGACGAGGCCGTGGGCGTGCTGGAGCGGCTGCGGGACGCGCTCGGCGAGGGCGGGGCGCTGGCCGCGAAACTCGTCGCGTTGATCACACCGGCCGAGCTGGACGCCACACGGGAGCGGGTCGCCGCGCTGCTGAAGAGCGGACGCCACCCGGAGCCGAGCGGCGAGTGGCCGGCGATCCCCTGGCCCCCGGTCTGAGGGCACCCTCGGTCACGAGGCGCTGCTGCGCCCACCCGTGCCGCCCCAGCGGCACGACTGCCCGCAGAGAGCCGAAGACCAGGGCGCGCCCCATCAGGGGCACAGGGAACTGCGCGACCAGCCACGTACTGGCCGACAGCCGCAGAACAAGGCGTACCCCTGAGTACCCGGGCGCCCGGCATGGCAACGCGGCGATCGGGTTAGGCTCGTGGCATGCATGCCTGGCCCGCTTCTGAGGTCCCCGCCCTGCCCGGCAAGGGCCGCGACCTTCGGATCCACGACACCGCGACCGATGGGCTCATCACCCTTGACCCCGGTCCCGTCGCCCGTATCTACGTCTGCGGTATCACTCCGTACGACGCAACCCACATGGGTCACGCGGCGACCTACAACGCGTTCGACCTCGTTCAGCGTGTGTGGCTCGACACCAAGCGGCAGGTTCACTACGTCCAGAACGTGACGGACGTCGACGACCCCCTGCTGGAGCGGGCCGAGCGCGACGCCATCGACTGGGTGGCCCTCGCCGAGAAGGAGACCGCCCTCTTCCGCGAGGACATGACCGCCCTGCGGATGCTCCCGCCCCGCCACTACATCGGCGCGGTCGAGGCCATCCCCGGCATCGTTCCGCTCGTCGAGCGGCTCCGTGACTCCGGCGCCGCGTACGAACTCGAAGGGGACATCTACTTCTCCGTCGAGTCCGACCCCGACTTCGGCAAGGTCTCCCGCCTCGACGCCGCCACGATGCGCCTGCTCTCCGCCGAGCGCGGGGGCGACCCGGACCGGCCGGGCAAGAAGAACCCCCTCGACCCCATGCTCTGGATGGCCGCACGCGAGGGCGAGCCCAGCTGGGACGGCGGCTCCCTCGGCCGCGGTCGGCCCGGCTGGCACATCGAGTGTGTCGCCATCGCCCTCGACCATCTCGGCATGGGCTTCGACGTCCAGGGCGGCGGCTCCGACCTCGCCTTCCCGCACCACGAGATGGGCGCCTCCCACGCGCAGGCGCTGACCGGCGAGTTCCCCATGGCCAAGGCGTACGTCCACGCCGGCATGGTCGCGCTGCACGGCGAGAAGATGTCGAAGTCCAAGGGGAACCTGGTCTTCGTCTCCGCGCTGCGCCGCGACGGGGTCGACCCGGCCGCGATACGGCTCGCGCTCCTCGCCCACCACTACCGGTCCGACTGGGAGTGGACCGACCAGGTGCTCCAGGACGCCGTGGCCCGGCTCGACCGGTGGCGCGCCGCCGTCTCCCGGCCCGACGGACCGCCCGCGGAGGCGCTGGTCGAGGAGATCCGCGAGGCCCTCGCGAACGACCTGGACGCGCCCACCGCGCTCGCCGCGGTCGACCGCTGGGCCGCCCTCCAGCAGGAGCGGGGCGGTACGGACGAGAGCGCGCCCGGTGTGGTGTCGCGCGCCGTGGACGCGCTCCTGGGCGTGGCCCTGTGAGGCCGTTGCAGTAACGACCCTGCCGTTGCAGTAACGACTCTGCACAGGCGTCTCCGACGCCACACGTGCACGAGGAACCTCGATGGGGCGCGTCCTCCGACCGGAGGACGCGCCCCATCGCTCTGCGGCCGGGCCGCACGCCGGGCGGCCCGGCCGGCCCGCGAGCGGCCCGACCCGGACCCGAAGACGCGGTGCCCGGAGGGAAGTTCACCGGGCAGCGGAGGAGGAGCTGTTCGGCCGAGCCGGCCAGACCGTCACAATCCCGGCCGCGAGCCGTTCCGGGGCTGTCAAGGCGCTGTCGGTCGCGGGGCGAAGGGCTGCGGGGCCGGTCGGCATGTGATGGGGTGACAGACGTCAGTTGAAGCCGGACCGGCCAGCTGCCGGTCCCTTCGTGGAAGGGACGCACAGTGGCACCCCCGCTCCCCCCGCATCCCACGCACTCCCTGTCCGCCCGCCCCGCCCCCCACCTCAGTCGGCGAAGGCTGCTCACGGCGTCGGCCGCCACCGCCGGCGCACTGCTCGTCGGGACCTCCGCCGCCTCCGCCACGTCCGCCGCCTCCGCGACCGGCTCGGCCTCCGGGGACCCCTGGCCCGACGTCATCCCCCTGCCGAACGGCTTCCGTCCCGAGGGCATCACCATCGGCGCCGGCCCCTACGCCTACCTCGGCTCCCTCGGCGACGGCTCGATCTACCGCGCCGACCTGCGCACCGGCGCGGGCCGCGTCATCTCGGCGGGCCCCGGTACGCCCTCCGTGGGGCTCAAACTCGACGACCGGGGACGGCTGTTCGTCGCCGGGCGCGGTCAGGGCGCCCGGGTCGTGGACGTCCGTACCGGCAGGATCGTCGCGTCGTACACGCTCACCACAAGGACGCCGACCTTCGCCAACGACGTCTTCCTCACCCCGAGCGCCGCCTGGTTCACCGACTCGTTCCAGCCCGCCCTGTACGCCCTGCCGATCGGCTCCGACGGCCGGCTGCCGGGCCCGGACGAGGTCGTCACGGTCACCCTCAGCGGCGCCTGGACCCAGACGCCGGGCGAGGTGGTCAACGCCAACGGGATCACCCGCACCCCGGACGGCAAGGCCCTCCTGGTCGTCCAGTCCGGTGTCGGTGGCCTCCACCGGGTGAACCCGCGGACCGGCGTCACGACCCTGGTCGACCTGGGTGACGCGGCGCCCCTCACCAACGGTGACGGCCTGCTGCTGCTCGGCCGGCGGCTCTATGTCGTGCAGAACCGGCAGAACGCGATCGACGTGTTCCACCTCTCGGCCGACGGCCGCAGCGGCATCTTCGAGGGCCGCCTCCACGACGCCGACTTCGACGTCCCGACCACGGTCGCGGCCCACAAGAACCGCCTGTACCTGCCGAACGCCCGCTTCACCACGACCCCGACCTCGGACACGACCTACGCGGTGGTGGCGATCAAATGCTGAGCACCTAGCAACTCCCGGTCCAGTTCCCCGCGCCCCAAGGGGCGCGGGGAACTGCGCGACCAGCCACGACGAACCCGCAGATCCCGCGCAGCGTCACCGCAACGGCATCCCCGGCCCACTACTCCTCCGACGAATCCTCGCCCTCGTCCTCGCCTGCGGCCTCCGGCCGCGACGGCTTCGGCGGCCGTGCACGCCCGCCGGGGTTCTCCTTCGGATTCCACGCGCCGGGGCCCGTGTCACCTCCGTCGGCCGTGGCATGCCCCCCGGCCGGACCTGCGGTTCCGGGCCCACCGTCCCGCCGCCGCAGATAGCGCTCGAACTCACGGGCGATCGCCTCGCCCGACGCCTCCGGCAGCTCCGCCGTGTCCCGGGCCTCCTCCAGCGTCTGCACGTACTCGGCGACCTCGCTGTCCTCCGCCGCCAGCTGGTCCACGCCCACCTGCCAGGCGCGCGCGTCCTCGGGCAGCTCGCCCAGCGGGATGCGTACGTCGATGAGGTCCTCCAGGCGGTTCAGGAGGGCCAGTGTCGCCTTCGGGTTCGGCGGCTGCGACACGTAGTGCGGCACCGCCGCCCAGAGCGAGACCGCGGGGACACCGGCGTGCGTGCACGCCTCCTGGAGGATGCCGACGATGCCCGTGGGCCCCTCGTACTTGGTCTCCTCCAGATCCATCCGCTGCGCCAGGTCCGGGTCGGACGTGACACCGCTGACCGGGACCGGACGTGTGTGCGGGGTGTCGCCGAGCAGCGCGCCCAGGACGACCACCAGCTCCACGCCCAGCTCGTGGGCGAAGCCCAGCAGCTCGTTGCAGAACGAGCGCCAGCGCATCGACGGTTCGATGCCTCGGACGAGTACGAGATCGCGGGGCTTGTCGCCGCCGACCCTGACCACCGACAACCTTGTCGTCGGCCAGGTGATCTTCCGTACGCCGCCGTCCAGCCACACCGTGGGACGGTTCACCTGGAAGTCGTAGTAGTCCTCGGCGTCCAGCGCCGCGAACACCTCGCCCTTCCATTCCCGGTCCAGATGCGCGACCGCGGTGGAGGCGGCGTCGCCGGCGTCGTTCCAGCCTTCGAACGCGGCCACCATCACTGGGTCGATCAGCTCGGGAACCCCCTCCAGCTCGATCACCCAGCGCCTCCTTCCGACGTGCCCTCGCGTACGCCCCAACCTTACGGCGTGCCGAGGGGCCCTCCGCAGCCCCCTTGCACGGGGGAGTGAACGGATCACTGCCCCGTTCGCACGACTCAAACACGCGTCGGCGGCCGGAGCCTGAGGTGATCGACTTCTCGGAGCGACGTCAGAGCGACGATCGCAGCCACTGCTCCACGCTCGCGATGTGCGCCGTCGCCCAGGAACGCGCGGCGTCGGCGTCGCGGTCGCGGAGGGCGGCCAGGATGGCGCGGTGCTCGTGCAGGGTCCGGCTGACGGCGTCCTCCTGGGTCAGTCCGCGCCAGATGCGGGCCCGTGTGGTGGGGCCGGACAGACCGTCGAGCAGCGAGCAGAGCACGGAGTTCCCCGAGGAATGCACGATGCCCCGGTGGAACTCCAGGTCGCAGGCGACCAGTTCCTCCACCGACGGAGCGGTGCCGAGCTTGTCCAACTGGGCCGAGAGCGCGTCCAGTTGCTGCTCGCTGATCTTCAGGGCGGCCATCGCCGTCGCCGCCGGTTCCAGGATGCGGCGCACGGCGAGGAACTCCAGGACCGTGTCGTCGCGGTGGAAGTCGACGACGAAGCTCAGCGCCTCCAGCAGGAGTTGGGGATCGAGACTGGTCACGTAGGTGCCGTCGCCCTGCCGTACGTCCAGGATGCGGATCAACGACAGGGCGCGCACGGCCTCGCGCAGGGAGTTGCGGGACAGTCCGAGGTCGGCGGCGAGCTCGCTCTCCTTGGGGAGCCGGTCGCCGGGGCGCAGCGCGCCGGCGACGATCATGCCCTTGATCTTCTCGATCGCCTCGTCGGTGACTGCCATGGCGACCCCTCCCTGTCATGCGCGGTCGTTCCGGACATTCTTCGTGCTTCGGTGGTTACGGGTCGTTCAGACATCCGATGTATCAGGCCATTATGAGGGCTCCACCGTGTCCATCAGGCCAAAGTTTCCAGGTCCGCCAGGGCCGCCGCCTCGTCCAGGGTGGTGAGGACCCGCTCGCGCATCAGCACCCTCCCCTCGACGACGGTGTCGCGTACGTCCGCCGAGTGCGCGGCGTAGGCGAGGGTGGACCACGGGTCGTGGAGGGGCCGCAGATGCGGGGCGCCCAGGTCGAGCACGATCAGATCGGCCCGCTTGCCCGGCTCCAGGGAACCCAGGTGATCGCCGAGACCCAGCGCGCGGGCCCCCTCGATCGTCGCCATGCGCACCGCCCGCTCCGCGCCGACGGCGGTGGGGTCGCCGGCCGCCTTGTGCACCAGCGCCGCCTGCCGTACGGCCCCCAGCACGTCCAGCGTGTTCGAGCTGACCGCCCCGTCCGTGCCCAGCCCGACCGTGACGCCCGCGCCCAGCAGCCGGGGCACCGGCGCGATCCCGCAGCCCAGCTTCAGGTTCGACACCGGGCAGTGGGCGACCGAGGCCCCGGTCCGGGCCAGCGCCGCGATCTCCGGGCCGGTGAGGTCGACCGCGTGGGCGAGCAGCAGATCGGGGCCGAGCAGCCCGAGCGAGTCCAGCAGCTCCACCGGGCGCTTGCCGTACCGCCTCTCCACCGTGGCGACCTCGGTGGCGTTCTCCGCCGCGTGGATGTGCAGCAGCGCCCCGAACTCCCCTGCCAGGGCGGCTATGTCGAGCAGCTGATCCGGGTCGAGCGTGTACGTCGAGTGCGCGAAGAGGACCGGGCGGGTGCCCGGTCGGCAGGAGCGGTCGGCGAGGTCCCGCCGGGCCCACTCCAGCCGTTCCCCGTACGCCCGGCCGTCGGCGGGGTCGGGGACGTCCATGAAGGTCGGGCCGGTGTGCAGCCGCCAGCCCGTCTCGCGCGCCACCCGCTCGGCCGCCTCGTGGAACCAGTACATGTCCAGCGCGGACGTCACCCCGGCCCGCACGCTCTCGGCGATCGCCACCCGCACCGCCGCCGCCACGTTCCTCGGCGACAGCAGCCGCGCCTCCCACCGCAGCACCCGCTCCAGGAACCCCTGGAGCGTGACGTCGTCCGCGCGGCCCCGCAGGAGCGTCATCGCCAGGTGGGTGTGGGCGTTGACCAGCCCGGGGAGCACCAGGCAGCCCTCGGCGTCGAGGGTCTCGGCCGCCGCGTAGGCCGCCTTCAGGTCCTTTGCCGCTCCGACCGCGAGGATCTCGCCGTCCCGGACGGCGACCGCCCCGTCGCGCAGCAGGGTTCCGGCCTCGTCGACGGTCAGGACGTCACCGCCGTGGACCAGCAGATCGACGTGCTCGCTCACGCGGCGCCCCCCTCGACCCCGTCTCCCGGGGACCCGGTCCCCGCGTCCCCGAATCCCTCGTCCCCGTACTCCTCGGCCAGCAGCCGCAGTGCCTCCAGCGACACGACCGCCCCCCGCTCCACGCCCCGTGCGACGACCTCGCGGTGCGGGTCGTAGCCGCCGGTCGTCTCGACGTCGACCAGTTCGTCGGCGTTCGCACCGTCCACGACGAGGACCCCGCCGGCGAGCAGACCGCGCAGCGAAGCCGTCACGTACAGCGCCGACAGCTCCATCTCGATGGCCGCGAGCCCGGCACGGTCGTACGCGTCGAGCGGGATGAGGCCAGGCTGGAAGGCCGCCCTCGTCCATACGATGCCCCGATGATGCGGCGCTCCCACCTCGCGGGCGGCACGCTGGAGCGCGAGGACCGCCTCGGGGGCGGAGACGGCCGGGTACTCGGGCGGCAGCAACTGCTGGGTCACCCCGTCGTCGCGTACGGCCGCCTCGGCGATCACGAGATCGCCGTCGCCGATCCCGGGCCTCATCGCGCCGGCCGTGCCGAACCGCAGGAAGGTGCGGACCCCCGCGTCCGCCAGCTCCTGGAACAGCAGGATCGCGCCCGGACCGCCCACCCCGTGCGAGGCGACCACGACCGGCACACCCTTCCAACTCCCGCTGAACACACGGTACTCACGGTGGTACGACACCTCCTCGGCGCCGTCCAGCAGCGCGGCGACCGCCGCGGCGCGAGCCGGGTCGCCGACCACGACCGCGCGCGGCGGCAGCCCGGCCCTGGGTATGCGGGTGATGGGCAGGACGTCCTGTGTCATGCGGTGGCTCCAGAGCGATTCGTGCCGGTGCTGCGTGCGCCGGTGCTGCCTGTGCTGGTGCTGCGACCGGTACGGCGACGGCGGCGGGCCGTCGTCAGGAAGAGGGCGCCGAGCGTGACGACGTACGGCGCGGCGTCCGTCGCCTGCTGCGGCAGGCCGAGCCCCTGGAGGCGGAAGCCGGCCGCCTCGGCGAGACCGAAGAGCAGGGCGGCGAGCAGGACGCCGAGCGGCAGCGCGCGGCCGAGCATCACGGCCACCACGGCGATCCAGCCTCGGCCGGCCGTCATGTTCTCGGAGAACAACGTGACGTTCCCCAGGGCGAGTTGGGCTCCCGCGAGCCCGCACAGCACACCGGAGACGAGTACCGCCGCGTACTTGTACCTGGCCGGGCTCACCCCGAGCGTGGCCGCCGCGTCCGGCGCCTCGCCGACCCCGCGCAGCCGCAGCCCCCACACATGGCGGGAGAGCGCGAGCGCGGCGACCCCGACGGCCGCCCACGCCACGTACGCCAGCGGGGAGAGACCGCCGATCAGCGGGAGCCCGGCGAGCGACGGATCGTCGAACGTGCCCTGGACGCCGAAGACCGTGCGGAGCAGGAAGCTGGTGAGGCCCACGGCGAGGAGGTTCATGGCGATGCCGAGGACCACCGCGTCGCCGCGCAGGGTCACCGCGCCGACGGCGAGGACGAGGGAGTACACCGCCGCCGCCAGCGCCGCCGCGAGGACACCGAGCCACGGGCTGCCGGTGAACCAGCTGGTGGTCACCGCCGTGAAGCAGCCCAGCAGCATCATGCCCTCCAGGCCGATGTTGAAGACCCCCGCCCGCTCGCACAGGGCGCCGCCGAGTGCGGCCAGCAGGATGGGGGTGAGCGCCCGCAGCGCGGACATCACGAGATCGGAGTCGAAGAACATCAGACGAACTCCCCCTGTGGCGAAGGCTCTTGGGTGTTCTTCGGCGGCACGGTCCGTCGGCCGTCCGTCCGGCGTCGCGCCGGGAGACGCAGCCGGGCCGCGAGGAACACGATGACGACGGCCTGGAGGACCTGGGTCAGCTCGCGCGGCACCTCGGTCGTTCGCTCCATCGACAGCCCGCCGACCTGGAGGACCGCGAAGAAGAACGAGGCGAGGAGCGTGCCGAGCGGCGCCGCCGCCGCGAGGAGCGCGGCCGTCAGCCCCGTCCAGGTGTAGCCGGGCGCGGTGAGCGAGCCGTCAAGGAAGCGGTACGGGAAGCTCAGGACCCCGATCGCGCCGACCAGCCCGGCCAGCGCGCCCGACACCGTCATCAGCCGGAGCGTCAGCCCCGCCCGCTCCACACCGGCGTACGCCGTGAAACGCGGGTTGAGACCGGTCATCCGGATCTCGTAGCCGAGCGCCGTCCGCCGGTCGGTGAACCAGTACGCGACCGCCACCAGCACCACCAGCACCAACCCCGCGGTCACCGTCGATCCGCCGAACGCGGGCAGCGCCACGCCCTCCGGGAGCCGGCGCGTCTGGGGGAGGCTGGAGCCGGGCTCCTTGAGCGGATAGCGGGCCAGATAGGAGGCGAGCGACACCGCCGGATAGCTCAGCAGAAGGCTGCTGACCAGGAGCGGAACGCCGAGCCGGTTCTCGCACAGCGCGGCCAGGGCGGCGTACGCGGCGCCGGCCGCCATGCCCGCCAGCAGGGCGAGCGCGACGGTGAGCGGGGCCGGGAGCGGCGAGTACAGGCCGGTGACCGCGGCCGTGACGCCGCCCAGGACCAACTGCCCGTCGCCGCCGAGGTTGATCAGCCCCGCACGGAGCGGAATCGCGAGCGCCAGGGCCATGCCGAGCACACTCGTACCGGTGGTGAGCGTCGAGCCGATGCCGTCGGCGCCGAGCGAACCGGTCAGGACGGCACCGTACGCGGTCAACGGGTCGGCGCCCGTGCCGAACAGGAACAGGGCGCCGATGAGGACGCCCGCGAGGACGGAGAAGGCGACGGGGGAGCGCAGGGCCGCTGTCAGCCGGCCCCTGAGTATGGGGTTCATGTCAGTGCCCGGCCTCCACCGGGGCCGTGCCGCCTCCGGCGGCGCTCGTGGCGTCGGCGGCGTCGGCTTCGTCGTCGGTGTCGTCGAGGTCGCCGCTCGCGCCGCTGCCGCCGCTCGCGCCGCTGCCGCCGCTCGCGCCGCTGCCGCCGCTCGCGCCGCTGCCGCCGCTCGCGCCGCTGCCGCCGGCCATCGCGAGACCCAGCACGCTCTCGTCCGCGTCGCCCTTGTCGTACACGGCGGTCACCCGGCCCTCGTACATGACCAGCACCCGGTCCGACAGCCCCCGGATCTCGCTCAGTTCGGCGGAGACGAGGAGGACCGCGTGCCCGGCGTCACGGTGGGCGATCAGGTCGTCGTGGATGTTCTGGACGGCGCCGATGTCGACGCCGCGCGTGGGCTGTTCGCCAGCAACAGCGGTGACTCATGGGCGAGTTCGCGGCCGATGAGGAGCTTCTGCAGATTGCCGCCGGACAGCGCCGACGCGGGCGCCCCCGGGCTCGGCGTCCTGATGCCGAACCGCTCGATCAGCCGCCGCGCGTGGTCGCGTACGGCGGCGGGCGCGAGCAGACCGATCCGGGACCCGGCCGACAGCGACGTACGGTGGTGCCCCATGGCCAGGTTCTCCGCCACGGAGGCCGCCGGTGCAGTACCCACGGCGTGACGGTCCTCCGGCACGTACGCGAGGCCCCGGGCGCGCCGTTCGGTCGCCGAGGCGTGGGTGACGTCCTCGCCCCGCAGCCGGATCCGGCCCGAGGTCACCGGGCGCAACCCGGCGAGCGCCTCGACCAGTTCGCTCTGGCCGTTGCCGGCGACACCCGCGATGCCGAGGATCTCCCCGGCGCGGACGGTGAGCGCGACCTCGCGCACCCCGTCGGTGGTGAGGCCGTCGACGTCCAGCACGACCGCGCCCGGAGTGCCGGGCGCGTGCACCCGGTCCAACTCCACCGCACGGCCCGTCATCGCCGCCGCGATCTCGTCGGCGGTCGTGTCGGCGGTCCGCAGCCGGGCCACCACCCGGCCGTCCCGCAGCACCGTCACGTGGTCGCTGCCCTCCAGCACCTCGCGCAGCTTGTGTGTGACGAGGACCACCGTACGGCCTTGCTCCGCCAGCGACTTGAGCACCGCGAAGAGGGCGTCCGCCTCGGCGGGCGTCAGCACGGCCGTCGGCTCGTCCAGGATGAGGGTGCGGGCGCCGCGGTGCAGCAGCTTGAGGATCTCCACGCGCTGCCGCAGCCCGACCGGCAGATCGCCGACCCGGGCGTCCGGGTCGACCACCAGGCCGTGGTCCGCGCCGAGTTCACGGACCCGGTGGCGGGCAGCGGCCCGGTCCACCAGGCCGAAGCGGCGCGGCTCGGCGGCGTACACCACGTTCTCGGCGACCGTCAGCGAGTCGAACAGCTTGAAGCTCTGGTGGACCATGCCGAGCCCGGCGGCCATCGCGTCGGACGGCCCGGCGAAGGACACCTCGCGCCCGTCGATACGGATCGTGCCGGCGTCCGGGCGCTCCATGCCGTACAGGACCGACATGAGCGTGGACTTGCCCGCGCCGTTCTCGCCCATGAGGGCGTGGATCTCGCCGGGCCGGACGGCCAGGTCGACGCGGTCGTTGGCGAGGGTGCCGGGGTAGCGCTTGGTGATGCCGAGGAGTTCGACGGCGGGCGGCGCGTCGGAGCGGCCGGCCGCTCCCTCCGTGCGGGCGGGCCGGGCGTCGCCCGTGGACACCCCGGCTCCCGCCGGTTCGTCAGGCAGCCGCGGGGTCATCGACCTTCAGCTCTCCCGACACGATCCGGTCGCGCAGCGCCTCGACCTTCTCCAGCACGTCCTTGTGGTCGGCGATGACGCAACTCGACGACTCCACACCGTCCTCCAGGCCGGTGAGGGTGATGCCGCCCTCCTTCAGGCCGTACGACACGGTGCCGGTCCTGCCGTCGAGGACCCGCTCGATGCCCTTCTCCACCGCGACGTCCGTCCGCTTGACGACGTTGTCGACGACCGTGCCCGGCGCGGCGGGGCACTGGTTGACGTCGACGCCGTACGCGAACGCGCCCTTGGCCTTCGCCGCCTCGAACACGCCGTAGTTGCCCGCCGCGGCGGCGGCCATGATCTGGTCGTAGCCCTTGGCGAGCAGGGAGTTGGCCTGCTCCTTGGCGCGCGCGGAGTCGTCGAACGGGGACTGGCCGCCGACGAAGCGGGTCGAGGTCTCCGTCCTGGCCGCGACCTCCTTGGCACCGGCCGCGAACGGGTCGCTGAACCGGCGGAACTGGGGGGTGTCCAGCACGTCCACGGCGCCCACCTTGCCGCTCTCGCTCAGCAGGCCCGCCTCGGCGCCCGCGAGGAACACTCCTTCGTGCTCGCGGAACACCGCGCACGACACGTTCTCGAAGGTCTTCTCCGTGCACGCGTCCACGAGCAGGAACTGCTGCTTCGGGTGGGCCTCGGCCTGCTGGGCGACCAGGTCCGCGAACTCGAAGCCGACCAGCACGATCACATCCGGCTGCTCGTCGACCGCGGCCTGGACGTTCTGCTGCTGCGAGGAGGTGTCCGTGGACTCGTAGACCTTCTGCGAGCCGTCGTGCGCCTTCGCCGCCGCCTTCACGCCGGTCACGGCGTTCTTCAGGAACTCGTTCTGGCCGACGGCGTCCGGGGTGACGAGCGTGAAGCTCTTCCCGCTGCCACCACCGGCGGCGTCGTCGGCGGAGTCGTCCTTCTTCGCGGCCGCGTTGCAGGCGGTGGCCAGCAGGACGGTGCCGGTGGCGAGGGCGGCCAGCCGGAGCGAGCGGCGGGATCCGCGGGTGGGGCGGGCGGAGCGGGTGACGTCGGTGACGCCGGCGCTGCGGGGCATCGGGGGCGACCTTCCGGAGGGTGCGGCAAGGCGCGGGCTCGTCATCGTCGACGAGTCCTTAAAAAGGGGGTGGCGCGGGAGGTGGAGCGGTGCGGGGGAGGAGCGGCGGGGCGCCGAGGCGGTCTTCGCGACCGGCGTCAGCGGCGACAGCCGTCGCTCGCGCAGCGACCGTGGTCGAGGAAACGGCGCATGGTGAGCAGCACGGATCCTCCTTCACATCGGCCTACGGGCTGCGAGCGGTGCTGGACTGTAACACCGCTTTCCGGACGGACGCCCTGCCGTCTCGAACTGTGGTTTCCGACGGTTCTTCGAGGTCATGTACGGTGTCGGGCACCTTCGGAACACCAGGAGTGCCCCGCTATGCCCCAGGAACTGCGCGCCGTCGACTGGACCGGAAACAGCCTTGCGCTCATCGACCAGACGGTCCTGCCGCACCGCACCGAGACGGTCGAGATCCGTGACGTCGACGCCCTGGTCTCCGCCATCCAGCGCCTCGTCGTCCGGGGAGCTCCCGCGATCGGGGCCGCGGGCGCGTACGGGGTGGCGCTCGCGGTCCTGGAGGGCGAGCGGGAGGGCTGGTCGGCCGAGGAGGTACGGGCCGCGGTCGCCCGCGTGCGCGAGGCCCGGCCGACCGCGGTGAACCTGATGGTGTGCGTGGACCGGGTCATGACCCGGTTCGACGAGGGGCTGGAAGCGGTGCTGGAGGAGGCGGCCGCCGTCCAGCGCGAGGACGTCGAGGCGAACCGGGCGATGGGGGCGCATGGCGCCGACTGGCTGCTGAAGCGGGTGGGCGTCGACCGCCCGCTGCGTGTGCTGACGCACTGCAACACCGGGGCGCTGGCAACCGCCGGATGGGGTACGGCACTCGGCGTCATCCGCGAACTCCACGCACGCGGCCGCCTCGAGGTCGTCTACGCCGACGAGACACGCCCCCTCCTCCAGGGATCCCGCCTGACCGCCTGGGAGCTGGTCCAGGAGGGCATCCCGCACTACGTCCAGGCGGACAGCGCCGCCGCCGGCACGATCCTGCGGGGCGAGGTGGACGCCGCGATCGTGGGCGCGGACCGTATCGCCGCCAACGGCGACACCGCCAACAAGGTGGGCACGGTGGGCGTCGCCCTCGCCTGCGCCGACGCGGGCGTCCCGTTCCTCGTGGCCGCCCCCACGACCACGGTCGACCTCGACACCGCCTCCGGGTCCGACATCCACATCGAACTGAGGGGAGAGGACGAGGTGTTGGAGTGGGGCGGCATCCGCACGGCCCCGGCCGGGTCCCGGGGGCACAACCCGGCCTTCGACGTGACCCCGGGCCGCCTGGTGACGGCCCTGGTCACGGAGCGCGGGGTGCTGGAGGTGTCGACGGGCGAACTGCCGGGCGAGCGCCTGCGGTAGGTCCGCGCGTACCCCTGTACACGAGAAGGCGGCCCGGTCACCCTGACCGGGCCGCCTTCTGACGTGCCGTCAGCGCTCGGACAGTTCCAACTCCAGCAGCCACTCCACCACTTCGGTGTGGTGGCGGGCCTGACGGGGTGTGGCGCCCCAGACGTACAGGCCGTGCCCGGCGACGACCACCGCCGGCATACGGGGGTCACGGGCGGCCTCCAGACGGTCGCCCAGCTCCTTCATGTCCTGGCTGTTGGCGATGACGGGGAGGGTGACCTCGACGTCGTGGGCGGGCTGGCCGACTCCCTTGAGCATCTCCAGGTCCCGGAAGACGACGCCGCCGGGCTCGCGGCGCCCCATGGCGACCGAGGCGACCGTGTGGACGTGGACCACGGCCCCCGCCCCGGTCAGCGCGGCCACGCGCGCGTGCAGCTCGGCCTCGGCGGACGGCCTGCCACCCCGCACGGCGGCTCCGTTCCCGTCGACCAGCACCACGTCCGCGGGCGTCAGTTCACCCTTGTCGTGACCGCTCGCCGTCACCGCCAGCCGCAGCGGGTCGCGCGAGAGCACCACCGACAGATTGCCCGAGGTGCCGCGCATCCAGCCGAAGGAGGCGAAGCGGGCCGACTCGGCGGCCAGGACCGCGCCCGCCTCCTCCAGGTCGAGTGCCGAGATCTCGGTGGTCATGCGGTGCTCCTCGTGATGGTGATCTCGTCGAACGTCCCCGCCTGCGCGTGGTCGCCGACGCCGTGCTCGTAGTACGGCTCCCCGGGTCGGCGGATGCCGACGGTCCGCCAGCCGGCCTCCCGCGCCGCGTCCAGCTCGCCGGGCCGGTCGGAGAGGAAGAGGATGCGGCCGGGGGCGGCGGCGAGACCGAGGGCCGACGCGATCACACGGTACGACCCCGCCTCCTGCTTCGGCCCGGCGTTCTCCGTGTCGTACAACCCCTCGACCAGCGGCAGCAGATCCCCCTCGGGGCTCGACCGGAACCACGCGCGCTGGGCGGCCACGGAACCCGAGGAGTACACGTGGAGGCGTACGCCCGCCGCGTGCCAGGCGCGCAGGGCCGGCAGGACGTCGTCGTAGAAGTGGGAGACGAGGTCGCCGCGCGCGAAGCCCTCGGACCAGATGATGCCCTGGAGGGTCTTCAGCGGGGTCGCCTTGCGGTCCTCGTCCAGCCAGGCGTTGAGCGCCTTCTCGACCCGGGCGTCGTCCGCGTCCGGCTCGCCGAGGAGTTCCCGCACCTGGGCGACGGCCCGTGCCACGTCCGGATCGCCGCGCCGCTCGACGAGCAGTTCCCCGAACCGGGAGCGGGAGTACGGGTAGAGCACGTCGACGACGAACCCCGTGGCGCTCGTGGTGCCCTCGATGTCGAGCACCACGGAGTCGGGGGAGCCGATGCCGAGGTCCTGGCTCACGCCGCTGCCTTGTCCTGCCGGTATCCGGCGTCGATCGTGTCGTAGTCGGGGAAGCGGGAGGCGATGGTGGAGCCGGTGAAGTTGCCGATCCAGCCGTCCTCCTCGTGGAAGAAGCGGATCGCGGTGAACGACGGCGCGGTGCCCATGTCGAACCAGTGCGTGGTGCCGCGCGGCACGCCCAGCAGGTCGCCCTTCTCGCAGTAGACCGCGTGCACCTCACCGTCGACGTGCAGATAGAAGATGCCGGAGCCGGAGACGAAGAAGCGGACCTCGTCATCGTCGTCGTGGGTGTGCTCCTGGAGGAACTTCTCCCGGGCGGCCTTCGCCTTCACCGGGAACTCGGGGTCGTCGCTGGGGTGGAGGCCGAGGACGTCGACCGTGGTGAAGCCCTCCTCGGCGTTGAGCCGCTCGATCTCCGGGCCGTACGCGGCGAACACGGTCTCGCTGTCCGCGTCGAACGGGACGTCCTCACGGATCGGCCACTGCTCGTAGCGCACCCCGAGCGGCGCCAGCGCGGCCGCGATCTCGACGGGGTCGGCGGTACGGCGCACCACGGTCTCCGGACCGGACTCGGGCCAGGTGGTCAGCAGGGTCATGGGAGCAACTCCAGGAGTCTGGAAGGGATGTCCGGATACCGAGACGAGCACCCGGGCGGCTGGTAAGGGGGAAGTGAGGGGGCGAGCTACCGGTCAGCGGTGACACGGGGCGCCGGGACAACAGCGCGTACCGGGCATGCGCTGCGCCGTCGCGTCGGAAGTCGTCATCAGGGCCTCACTGTGGTGCCGGTCGGGTGCCGGTACCGCGATGGTAACGCCGGTCCGTGTACCGCCCACGTGTGACGTAGTCGTTGTCTCACGTGCTGAGAAACCGCTCTCATTGCTTTGACGCATGGCTGAAATCGTTCTCATGATCTGCGTATGAAGACGCTGCTGCTCGTACGGCGGCTGTACGTGGACCTGCTCCGGTCGACCACGGCCAGCTGTCGCTGACCACTCCCGGAGCCCCGTCGCGCCCTGACGTGCCCTGTCGTCCTGGGCGTTCGCCGTGCCTCGCACGGTGGCGCGTTTTCGCCCTCGCTCCGGGTCGAGTACGTCCTTCCTCCCCTCGCACCGCACCTGGAGCCGTCATGTCCCGCTCGTCCCGCCGTACCCGCCTCCCGCTCGCCGCCCTCTCCCTCGCCTCCGCCTCGGCCCTGCTGCTGTCGGCCTGCTCGCAGTCCACGGACGCCTCGAAGGACACCGGCGACACCGCCGCCAAGGCCTCCGCCGCCACCGGCAAGAAGCCCGCGCCCTTCGCTGACGGCGCGGTCAAGGTCGCCCTCGTCCGGCAGAGCGGCGCCGGCGACTACTTCGAGCAGTGGGGCAACGGCGCGAAGGCACAGGCCAAGGCCCTCGGCATCGACCTCACCGTGTACGACGCCCAGGCCGACAACGCCAAGCAGGCCACCGACCTGTCCTCGGCGATCAACTCCGGCGCCAAGGCGATCATCATCGACCACGGCTTCCCGGCGACGATCCAGCCGGAGATCGACAAGGCCGTGAAGAAGGGCATCAAGGTCGTCGTCTACGACGTGGAGACCGACACCAAGGGCGTCGTCTCCACCCGGCAGAACGACGCGAGCATGGCGCAGGCCGTCCTCGACGTGATGGCCAAGGAGGTCGGCAAGGACGCCAAGGTCGGTTACGTGAACGTCGCCGGCTACGCGGCCCTCGACAAGCGCGACACCGTCTGGAAGTCCACCGTCGAGGCGCAGGGCTGGAAGCAGGCCTTCAAGGTCGGCAAGGTCACCGACTCCACGGCCACCGACAACGTTCCCCTCGTCTCCGCCGCCCTCACCCAGAACTCCGACGTGGCGGGCGTCTTCGCCCCCTACGACGAACTGGCCAAGGGCACCGTCCTCGCCGTGCAGAACAAGAAGCTCCAGGACAAGGTCAAGGTCTTCGGCGCCGACGTCTCCAACGCCGACATCCAGGCCATCACGGCCAAGGACAGCCCCTGGGTCGCCACGGCCGGCACCGACCCGTCCGCCGTGGGCGCGGCCGTGGTCCGCACGACCGCGCTGGAGCTGGCCGGTCAGCTGAACAAGACCACCGTCGAGTTCCCGGCCGTCGCCATCACCCAGGACTTCCTGCGCGAGAAGAAGATCGAGAACATGGACCAGCTGCGCGAGGCGCTGCCCGCGCTGAACCTGTCGCAGGTCTCGACCGCCGACTGGATCTCGAATGTCGCCCACTGACACCGGTCCCGGGCAGGCGGACGGCGGCGCCGCCCTCGCCGCCGTCCGCCTGCGGGACATCAGCAAGGCCTTCGGCGGCAGAACGGTCCTCGCCTCCGTCTCGCTGGACATCGCGCCGGGCAGCGTGGTCGCGCTGCTCGGCGCGAACGGGGCCGGCAAATCCACGCTGATCAAGATCCTGTCCGGGGTCCACGCCGACCACGGCGGCGAGGTCCTGGTCGACGGCCGCCCGGTCGCCCTCCACAGCCCCCTGGCCGCCCGGCAGTTGGGCATCCAGACGGTCCACCAGCGCATCGGCGAGGGGGTCGTCCCCGGCCTGACCGTCGCCGAGAACCTGGTCTTCGAGGAACTGGCGCAGAGCCGCGGCAACCCGTTCCTCAACGGCGGCAGACTGCTCGCCCGCGCCCGGGAGATCCAGGCCGGCCTGGGCCTGGACTGGCCCGACGCCGTCCTCAAGCAGGACGTCACCGAACTCGGCATCTCCGACCGCCAGTTGCTGATCCTGGCCCGCGCCCTCGCCACCCGCCCCCGGCTGCTGATCCTGGACGAGCCGACCTCCGCGCTCTCCGCCGCCGAGGCCGAGCGCCTGTTCGCGCTGGTGGAGCGCATGCGGGCGGACGGCATCGCGGTCCTCTACGTCTCCCACCGCCTCGGTGAGATCGACGCCCTGGCCGACCGCCTGGTCGTCCTGCGGGACGGCCGTCTCACCGAGGACCAGGCGCGCCCCTTCGACTGGGACGCCGCCCTGCGCGCGATGCTCGCCCAGGCACAGGAGACCACCACCGCCCGCCCGGTCCGCGAGGGCGACCAGGGCGACGTCGTCCTCTCCCTGCGGGGCGTCCGCCTCTTCGAGGGCCGCACCCCGCTGGACCTCGACCTCCGCGGCGGTGAGGTCACCGGTGTCGTGGGCCTGCTGGGCGCCGGCAAGACCGAACTGGCCCGGGGCCTCTTCGGCGCTGAACCCTTCACCACCGGCACGGTCGAGCTGGACGGAAAGGCGTACACGCCCCGCCGCCCCGCCGACGCCATCCGCGGCGGCGTCCACCTCGTCCCCGAGGACCGGCACGCCGACGCCCTCGTCCCCGGCTGGTCGGTGGCCCGGAACATCTCCCTGCCGTTCCTGAAGTCCTTCTCCCGGCTGGGCCTGATGAACACGGCCCGGGAGAACGCCCTCGGCCGCGACACGATCGACGCCCTCGGTGTCGTCGCCCGCGACGAGCACAGCACCGTCGAGGAGCTGTCCGGCGGCAACCAGCAGAAGGTCGTCGTCGGCCGCTGGCTCGCCGAGACTCCCCGTGTCCTCATCCTGGACGAGCCGTTCCGAGGGGTGGACATCGGTGCCCGCCGGGACATCGGCCGCCGGGCCCGCGCCCTCGCCGGCGAGGGCGCCGCCGTGCTCGTCCTGTCCGCCGACGTCGACGAGGTCCTGGAGGTCGCCGACCGGGTCGTCGTGCTCGCCGCCGGAGAGATCCACCTCGACGCCTACGGCGAGGACGCGGAACGCGACCGCGTCATCCAGACCATCTCGGCGTCCGTGTGACCCCGGCCCGCCGCGCAGCGGCCCCAGCCCCGGGACCGGCACCCGGACCAGGACCAGGACCAGGAAGTCCGAGGAAGCACCCATGACCACTACCCAGAGCACCGAGGTCCCCACCAAGGCGGCGCTCCCGCCCGCCACCTCCACCGCCGTCCGCGTCCAGAACGCCGTCATCAAGTACGGCTTCATCTTCGTCACGGTCGCGCTCTTCGCGTACTTCGCGCTCAGCGAGGGCTCCTTCCGCGAGTCGGCGACCCTCCTCGACACCCTCCGGTACGTCTCCGTCGCCGCCATCCTCGGCCTCGGTGTCACCCTCACCATGGCCGTCGGCGGCATGGACATGTCCGTGGGTGCGGTCGCCGGCCTCGGTGTCTCGGTCGCCGCCCAGAGCATGGTCGTCTTCAACCAGATCGGCACGGTCGCGATCCTCGCCGTCCTCGCGGCGGGCGCCCTCGCGGGCCTCCTCAACGCCCTGCTGATCGTGGTGCTGAAGATCCCCGACATGCTGGCCACGCTCGGCACCATGTTCGTCATCCAGGGCACCAAGCTGATCCTCGTCGACGGCCAGTCGATCACCCCCGGCATGACCCTGGAGGACGGCACCACCGCCCCCGGCAAGTTCACCGCCGGCTTCCTGAAGATCGACCGGGGCACGGTCCTCGGCGTCCCGATCTCCGTGCTGATCTTCGGCGCGCTCACCGTCGTCGCCTGGGTCTTCCTGGCCCGCACCCGCTGGGGCCGCGTCTTCTACGCGATCGGCGCCAACCCCGAGGCCTCCCGGCTGGCCGGCATCCGCGTCGGCGCGTACCGCGCGCTGGCGTACGTCCTCTCCGGCGTCCTCGCCTCCGTCGGCGGCCTCATCCTGGCCTCCCGCATCGGCCAGGGAGACGTCAGCGCGGGCACCTCCCAACTCCTGGAGGCGGTCGCCGTCGCCCTCGTCGGCACCTCGGTCCTCGGCCGGGGCCGCCCCAACGTCTGGGGCACCGCCCTCGGCGCGGTCCTCATCGGCATCATCACCACCGGCCTCACCATCAAGGGCCTGCCCTACTACACCCAGGACGTCGTCGAGGGCGCGGTCCTCATCCTCGCCCTGGTCTTCAGCTTCACGTTGTCCAAGCGCCGCACCGCATAAGGGAGTTCACCGACCATGGGCTACCGCATCCTGGAGACCGACGACATCCCCGCGTACCTGCGCGAGCGGGGCCACTGGCAGGACGTGGACGACATCACCGTCCGCGAGGTGTCGGACGGCAACGTCAACCGGGTCTTCCTCGCCTCGAACCGCGACGGCACCCGCAGCCTCGCCCTCAAGCAGGCCCTGCCCTGGGTCCGCGTCGCCGGCCCCTCCTGGCCGCTGAGCCCCGACCGCTCCGACGCCGAGGCCCGCGCGTACGAGCAGCTCGCGAAGGTCGCCCCCGACGAGATCCCCGGCATCCACGGCTACGACCCCGAGAACCACGCCCTCGTGATGGAGGACCTCTCCGACCTGGAGGTCCTGCGCACCCTCCTCAACGAGGGCGCCTCCTACGGCCCGCACACCTCACCCCAGATCGGCCGTCTCGTCGCCCGGCTCTCCTTCGCCACCAGCGACTTCGGCATGACCTCCGCCGACCGCAAGGCGCTGCTCGCCGCCTCGGTCAACCCCGAGCTGTGCAAGATCACCGAGGATGTCGTCCTCTCCGAGCCGTACATCGAGCACGAGCACAACCACTGGCACCCTGGCCTGGACGACCTGGCCACCGCCTTCCGGGCGGACACCGTGCTGCGCACCGAGGTCGCCGATCTGCGCCATGCCTTCATGACGAGCGCCCAGGCCCTCCTGCACGGAGATCTCCACTCCGGCAGCGTCATGGTCGGGACCCGCGCGGGCGCCCATCTCGTGCGGGTCTTCGACCCCGAGTTCTCCTTCGTCGGCCCCATCGGCTTCGACCTCGGCCTGTACTGGGCCAACGCGCTGGTCTCCGAGGAACGGGCCCGCGCCCTGGGCACCCTGACGGACCACGGCGACCAACTGCGGCTCTCCTGGGCGGCCTTCGAGACCGAGTTCCGCAGTCTGTGGCCCACCCGCGTCGACACCTTCTTCGACGACGCCTACCTGGACCGCTTCCTGACCCGCGTCTGGACGGAGTCCCTCGGCTTCGCCGGCACGGAACTCGTCCGCCGCATCATCGGCTTCGCCCACCTCACGGACCTGACGACCCTGGACGACCCGGTCCCGGCGTCGCGCCGGGCGCTGCTGCTGGGCCGTGAACTCATCCTCCGTCGTACGGAGCTGACCTCACCGGACGCCGTCCGCGACCTCGTCGCCTCACCACTCGGCTGACTCGGCGTCGAACCACTCCTTCCCGGCGGCCCAGTGCGCCACCCAGCCGCCGAAGCCGGGCGCGGAGGTCGTATGCCCGAACTCCGCGCCGAACGGCATGGCACCCACGTCGGTGACGTGCCATATATGTCCCCGATGGGGGCCGGTGACGACGAGATGCCAGTTCATGGCGCAGCCGTCCGTGCCGAGCACGATCGAGCCGTGGTGGTGGACCTTGTCGACGGCTTCGTGCCAGTCGTCGTCGTACGGGCCCTCATCCTCCTCCCACAGCCAGGGCGCGGTGAGCGGGAACGGCTCGCCGAGGGCCCGGTCCTCGCCGCCCTCGCCCCAGTCCGCCGGCAGCTCGGCCGGCCCCATGAGGCCGTACTCGGGCGGCCCCTGCGAGGAGCCGTCGGAGATCTCCGCCACGAACGTCCGGTACGGCTCGGGGAGCACCACCGAGTGTTCCGCCTCGAAGGCGCGCACGGCGGCCCAGCCGAGCGCCGACCTCGCGTTGTCGTCGACGGCGAAGGCCGCGCGCAGGGCGGCCAGTTCGGCGGGGTCGGCGTGATCGATGTCCATGCGGTCATGAAAGCACCCGGCACTGACAACCGGCCCGGCGGCAGCGGCAGCGGCAGCGGCAACGGCGGCAAAGGCGAAAGCGACAAAGGGGCGGCTCCGTCGAGGGAGCCGCCCCTTTGCCGTGGTCCGGCCCCAGAGCGGAAGGGGGGCCGACCCTCTCGATGCCGGCCCCGGTCAGGGGGAGGGGCCGGCACCGACATCCGGTTACTTCTTGTCGAGCAGGTCCTGGACCTTCGCGCGGACCTCGTCCGTCGCCAGGCCCCGTATCGTCAGCGTCGTCCGGCGGCGCAGGACGTCGTCGGCCGTCTCGGCCCACTCGGTGTCGCGGGCGTAGACGACCTGCGCCCAGATCTCGGGCGCGTCGGGGTGGACCCGCTCGCCCAGCTCGGGGTTCTCGTTGGCGAGGCGGGCGATGTCGAAGGCGAGCGAACCGTAGTGCGTGGCCAGGTGCCGTGCCGTGTCGGCGCCCATCCGCGGGCCCGGCGCCGGACGGTCCACCAGCAGCCGGTGCGCGACCGCGCGCGGGTTGGCGACACCCGGCAGCGGCAGCTTCTTCGGCAGCGAGGCCACCGGCTCGAAGTCCTCGCCCAGCGGGTGCCCGGGCAGCGCCTCCAGCTTCTTCATGATCGTGCGGCCGATGTGCCGGAACGTCGTCCACTTGCCGCCCGCGACGGACAGCATGCCGCCCCGGCCCTCGGTGACGACCGTCTCCCGCTTGGCCTTGGCGGTGTCACCGGGCCCGCCCGGCAGCACCCGCAGACCGGCGAAGGAGTACGTGATCAGGTCACGGTCGAGCTGCTGGTCGCGGATGGAGAACGCGGCCTCGTCGAGTATCTGGGCGGTGTCCTTCTCGGTGACCGCGACATCCGCCGGGTCGCCCTCGTACACCTCGTCGGTCGTACCGAGCAGCAGCATGTCCTCCCAGGGGAGGGCGAAGGTGATGCGGTACTTGTCGATCGGGGTGGCGAGCGCGGCCTTCCAGGGCGCGGTCCGCTTCAGCACCAGGTGCGCGCCCTTGGACAGGCGGATGGAGGGGGCCGCGTCAGGGTTCTCCATCCGGCGCAGGTGGTCGACCCACGGCCCGGTCGCGTTCAGCACCAGCCGGGCGTTGACGCCGAACTCGTCGCCGGAGAGCCGGTCGCGCAGCTCGGCGCCGGTCACCCGGCCCTTGGTGAAGCGCAGCCCGGTGACCTCGGCGTGGTTCAGGACGACGGCACCCGACTCGACGGCCGCGCGGACCGTCATCAGGGCCATCCGGGAGTCGTTCATCTGGTCGTCGCCGTACACCGCGACGGCCTTGAGGTTGTCGGTGCGCAGCTCGGGCACGTCCTGCGCCGCCTTGGCGGGGGAGAGCAGGTGACCGACGCCGTCACCGAAGGCGGAGAGCGCGGAGTAGGCGAAGACGCCCGCCCCGAGCTTCGCCGCGCCGTGCGGCCCGCCCTTGTACACGGGGAGGTAGAACGTGAGCGGGTTCGCCAGGTGGGGGGCCACCTGGCGGGAGACCGCACGGCGCTCGAAGTGGTTCTCCGCCACCAGCTTCACCGCGCCGGTCTGCAGATAGCGCAGACCGCCGTGGAGCAGCTTGGAGGAGGCGGAGGAGGTGGCGCCGGCGAAGTCGCCGGCGTCGACCAGGGCCACCCTGAGCCCGGACTGCGCGGCGTGCCAGGCGGTGGAGATGCCCAGGATGCCACCGCCGATCACGAGGAGGTCGTACGACGCCTTGGAGAGCTGCTCCCGGGTCTCGGCACGGCTCGGGTTCGAGCCGGACGCCGGGCGCGTCCCCAGGGCAGGCAGGGTCTGCAGGGTGGTCTGACTGGTCATGTCGGGTTCTTACTCCTCATCAGAGCCGGTACGGAGCCTTCGCGGGCCCCTGACTCAGCTCTCGTCCTCGATCCAGCCCATGGTCCGCTCGACGGCCTTGAGCCAGCTCTTGTACTCGCGGTCGCGGGTCTCCGCGTCCATACGGGGGGTCCACTCGGCGGCCCGGCGCCAGTTGGCGCGCAGGTCGTCGGTGCTGGTCCAGAAGCCGACGGCGAGACCGGCGGCGTAGGCGGCGCCGAGGCAGGTCGTCTCGGCGACCATCGGACGGACCACGGGGGCGTCCAGGAAGTCCGAGAGGGTCTGCATCAGCAGGTTGTTGGAGGTCATGCCGCCGTCGACCTTGAGGGCCGCGAGCTCGACGCCCGAGTCCTTGGTCATGGCGTCCGTGATCTCACGGGTCTGCCAGGCGGTGGCCTCCAGGACGGCGCGCGCGAGGTGCGCCTTGGTGACGTACCGGGTGAGACCGGCGATCACACCGCGGGCGTCGGAGCGCCAGTACGGGGCGAACAGACCCGAGAAGGCCGGCACGAAGTACGCGCCGCCGTTGTCCTCGACCGAGAGCGCGAGGGTCTCGATCTCGGCGGCGGTGGAGATCAGGCCCATCTGGTCGCGCATCCACTGCACCAGCGAACCCGTGACGGCGATCGAGCCCTCCAGGGCGTAGACCGGCTTCTGGTCGCCGATCCGGTAGCCGACCGTGGTCAGCAGGCCGCTGTAGGAGTTGATGATCTTCTCACCGGTGTTCAGCAGCATGAACGTGCCGGTGCCGTACGTGGACTTGGCCTCGCCCTCCTCGAAGCAGGTCTGGCCGAACAGGGCCGCCTGCTGGTCGCCGAGCGCGGAGGCGACCGGGATGCCGCCGAGCAGGTCGCCGAGACGGCCGCCGGTGACCTCGCCGTACACCTCGGCGGAGGAGCGGATCTCGGGGAGCATCGACAGCGGGACGCCGATGGACTCGGCGATCTTCTCGTCCCACTGCAGCGTGTGCAGGTTCATCAGCATGGTGCGGGAGGCGTTGGTGACGTCGGTGTAGTGCTTGCCGCCGTCGACACCGCCCGTCAGGTTCCAGATGACCCAGCTGTCCATGGTGCCGAAGAGGATGTCGCCGGCCTCGGCGCGCTCGCGCAGGCCCTCGACGTTGTCGAGCAGCCAGCGGGCCTTCGGACCGGCGAAGTACGAGGCCAGCGGCAGACCGGTCTCGCGGCGGAAGCGGTCCTGGCCGACGTTGCGGCCGAGCTCGCGACAGAGGGCGTCGGTACGGGTGTCCTGCCAGACGATGGCGTTGTGGACGGGCTCACCGGTGTTCTTGTCCCAGAGCAGCGTGGTCTCGCGCTGGTTGGTGATGCCGATGGCCTTGATGTCGTCACGGGTGATGCCGGCCTTCTCGATGGCCCCGGCGACGACCTCCTGGACGTTCGTCCAGATCTCGGTGGCGTCGTGCTCGACCCAGCCCGGCTTCGGGAAGATCTGCTCGTGCTCCTTCTGGTCGACGGAGACGATGCGTCCGTCGCGGTCGAAGACGATGCAGCGGGACGAGGTCGTGCCCTGGTCGATGGCGGCGATGAACGGGCCGGCGGTGTGGGCGTCGGTCACGGTGTGCTCCTGAAAGGTCAACTGGTCAACGGGCTGTACGTACGGCGCGTGCTGAGCGTTCCGCGGGACGGGCCCGCGGAACGGCGGCTCAACGGGATTCTCAGACGAATGCGACGTTGTAGAGGCCTGCGGCGAGGGCGGCACCGATCAGGGGGCCGACCACCGGGACCCAGGCGTAGCTCCAGTCCGACCCGCCCTTGTTGGGCAGGGGCAGCAGGGCGTGCACGATGCGCGGACCGAGGTCACGGGCCGGGTTGATCGCGTAACCGGTCGGGCCACCGAGGGACAGACCGATGGAGACCACGACGAGCGAGGTGATCAGGGCACCGAGGGCGCCGAGGCCCTTGCCGGAGTCGTTGAGACCCTGTGTGAGCACGGCCAGGACCAGCACGACGGTGCCGATGACCTCGGTGGCGATGTTCAGGACCGCGTTGCGGACCTCCGGGCCGGTGGAGAAGATGCCGAGCACGGGGCCGGCGCCCTTCTCCCGGGCCTCGACCGACTTGGCCTTGCCCCGCGTCTCGTCGTCACCGACGATCTCCGCGTCGGTGAGGTGCGCCTGGAACTGCCCGTAGTAGGCGATCCAGACCAGAGCGGCACCGATCATGGCGCCGAGCAGCTGCCCGCCCCAGTAGATCGGGACGTCGCCCCACTCGATGCCGTCCTTCTTCAGCGCGAGCGCGAGGGTCACGGCCGGGTTCAGGTGGGCGCCGGAGAGCGGCGCGGAGGTGTAGACGGCGGTGAGAACGGCAAAACCCCACCCGAAGGTGATGGCGAGCCAACCGGCGTTACGGGCCTTGGAGGCCTTCAGCGTGACGGCCGCGCACACGCCGCCGCCGAGCAGGATGAGTATGGCGGTACCGATGGTCTCGCCGATGAAGATGTCGGAGCTGGACACCCGCGACTCCTTTGTCCTTCGTCCAGGGGAAAGAGTTCGGCCCATGGCGTTGTCACACTCTAGCGCGTATTGCCGGTAGGTGTTCGACAATGTCGACCGATGGACGGGAGTCTTGCTCCGGCGTCACAGGCACGTCAAGAGCTGAGTTGTCGAAAACGGGATCGTTATTGATCGAAACGGCCCGTTGATCTTGGGGTCGCTGCTATGGGCGTACACGCGCGCACGGCGAAGGCCGGGACATCGGGGGATGTCCCGGCCTTCGCCGTGTCGTGCCCGCGGGTGCGGAGGGCGGTCAGAACCGTCCGGCGCCCAGGTCCCGCGAGACCGCGCGGGCGCAGTCCCGCACGGCCGCGATCAGCTCCGGGCGCAGCTCGCCGTCGCGGCACAGCCGCTCCACGGCGCCGGTGACGCCGACCGCGCCGACGGGCATCCGCCGCCGGTCGTGGATGGGCGCGGCGATCGACGCCACGCCCTCCCAGGTCTCCTCGACGTCCGCCGCGTACCCGCGTGCGCGGGTGAGGTCCAGAACGTGCTCGAAGTCGGTCAGCGCGTGCACGGTCCGGTCGGTGAACGCCTTGCGCTCGCTCTCCAGCACCTCGCTGTGGGCCACCGGGTCGTAGGCCGACAGGACCTTGCCCAGGGCCGTGGAGTGCAGCGGCTGCATGGCCCCTATCTCCAGGACCTGCCGGCTGTCGTCGGGCCGGAACACGTGGTGCACGATCAGCACGCCCTGCTGGTGCAGCACCCCCAGGTGGACGCTCTCACCGCTGGAGCGGGCCAGGTCGTCCGTCCAGACCAGCGCGCGCGCCCGCAGTTCATGGACGTCGAGGTACGTCGTCCCGAGCCGCAGCAGCTCGGCCCCCAGCTGGTAGCGCCCCGAGGCGTCGTCCTGCTCGACGAAGCCCTCCTGCTGGAGCGTGCGCAGTATGCCGTGGGCGGTGCCCTTGGCGAGGCCCAGCGAGGAGGCGATGTCCGACAGGCCGAGCCGCCGTTCGCCGCCCGCGAGCAGGCGCAGCATCGCGGCCGCCCGTTCGAGCGACTGGATGTTCCGTGCCATCGCCGTCCTGCCTCCGTCCCCTTCGGCCGCCGTACGCGACTGAACTTCCATCGTTCGGCAATGTCGAACACTACCGGTCGTTGCCGACCTCCCGCTAATGGCCGTCACCAGCTTTTCGGCCACGCTCGCCGTGCGGTGGCGTTCACGTGCCCGTCCGGTGTCCGTCCGGTGCCCTCTGGAGCGCACATGTGGCCGTGGAGTGTCCGAAGCGTGCCGGAGGGGTGTCCGACGTTCTTTCCGTCGTCGGAGTAAACCGCACCCGAGCGGGTGCGCCACGCCGGTCCGCCCCGTGGACGCCCCTGACCATCCGTGCCCCGCCGGGCTAGGCTTGCCGCGTGCGCCTTCCGTGGGAGGGCGCAAAGCCGACAGCCGTCGCACTCCAGGGAGCAGCTCCATGGCCTCGTCGCCGAACACGTCCCTCACGTCCGCCGCCGCAGGCCGGGCCCGATCCGAGGCCCTCCGCGAGGCCCTCGCCACCCGTGTGGTGGTCGCCGACGGCGCGATGGGCACGATGCTGCAGGCGCAGGACCCCACCTTGGAGGACTTCCAGCAGCTGGAGGGCTGCAACGAGGTCCTCAACGTCACCCGTCCCGACATCGTCCGCTCGGTGCACGCCGCGTACTTCGACGCGGGCGTCGACTGCGTCGAGACCAACACCTTCGGCGCCAACCTCACCGCCCTGGGCGAGTACGACATCCCCGAGCGCACCGCCGAGCTGTCCGAGGCCGGCGCCCGCATCGCCCGCGAGACGGCCGACGAGTACGCCGCCCGCGACGGCCGTCAGCGGTGGGTGCTGGGCTCCATCGGCCCCGGCACCAAGCTGCCGACCCTCGGTCACACCACCTTCACCGCCATCCGCGACGCCTACCAGCAGAACGCCGAGGGCCTGCTGGCCGGCGGCGCCGACGCGCTGCTGGTGGAGACCACCCAGGACCTGCTGCAGACCAAGGCCTCCGTCATCGCCGCCCGCCGCGCGATGGAGACCGCCGGATACGACGTCCCCCTGATCGTGTCCGTGACGGTCGAGACGACCGGCACCATGCTCCTCGGCTCCGAGATCGGTGCCGCGCTGACCGCGCTGGAGCCGCTCGGTATCGACATGATCGGCCTGAACTGCGCGACCGGCCCCGCCGAGATGAGCGAGCACCTGCGCCATCTGGCCCGCCACTCCCGCATCCAGCTCTCCTGCATGCCCAACGCCGGCCTGCCGGTGCTGACCAAGGACGGCGCCCACTACCCGCTGACCGCGCCGGAGCTGGCCGACGCCCAGGAGAACTTCGTCCGCGAGTACGGCCTCTCCCTGGTCGGTGGCTGCTGCGGTACCACTCCGGAGCATCTGCGTCAGGTCGTCGAGCGGGTGCGGGACCTCGCCCCCACCGCCCGTGACCCGCGCCCCGAGCCGGGCGCCGCCTCCCTCTACCAGAGTGTGCCGTTCCGTCAGGACACCGCCTACATGGCGATCGGTGAGCGGACGAACGCCAACGGTTCGAAGAAGTTCCGCGAGGCCATGCTGGAGGCCCGCTGGGACGACTGTGTCGAGATGGCCCGCGACCAGATCCGCGAGGGCGCCCACATGCTCGACCTCTGCGTCGACTACGTGGGCCGCGACGGCGTGGCCGACATGGCCGAACTCGCGGGGCGTTTCGCCACCGCCTCCACCCTCCCCATCGTGCTGGACTCCACCGAGGTGGACGTCATCCGGGCGGGGCTGGAGAAGCTCGGCGGCCGGGCGGTCATCAACTCCGTCAACTACGAGGACGGCGACGGCCCCGAGTCCCGCTTCGCCAAGGTCACCCGCCTGGCGCAGGAGCATGGTGCGGCGCTGATCGCGCTGACCATCGACGAGGAGGGCCAGGCCCGCACCCCGGAGAAGAAGGTCGAGATCGCCGAGCGGCTGATCGGGGATCTGACCGGGAACTGGGGCATCCATGAGTCGGACATCCTCATCGACACCCTGACCTTCACCATCTGTACCGGTCAGGAGGAGTCCCGCCGGGACGGCATCGCCACCATCGAGGCGATCCGCGAGCTCAAGCGCCGCCACCCGGACGTGCAGACCACGCTGGGCCTGTCGAACATCTCCTTCGGCCTGAACCCGGCCGCCCGGATCCTGCTGAACTCGGTCTTCCTCGACGAGTGCGTCAAGGCCGGACTCGACTCCGCGATCGTGCACGCCTCGAAGATCCTGCCGATCGCGCGGTTCAGCGAGGAGGAGGTGCAGACGGCTCTCGATCTCATCCACGACCGCCGCGCCGAGGGTTACGACCCGCTGCAGAAGCTGATGGCGCTGTTCGAGGGCGCCACCGCCAGGTCCCTGAAGGCGGGCAAGGCCGAGGAGCTGGCCGCCCTGCCGCTGGAGGAGCGTCTCAAGCGCCGCATCATCGACGGCGAGAAGAACGGCCTGGAGGCCGACCTCGATGAGGCCCTCCAGACCCGCCCCGCCCTCGACATCGTCAACGACACCCTCCTGGACGGCATGAAGGTCGTCGGTGAACTCTTCGGCTCCGGCCAGATGCAGCTGCCGTTCGTCCTCCAGTCCGCCGAGGTCATGAAGACCGCGGTCGCCCACCTCGAACCGCACATGGAGAAGGTCGAGGGCGACGAGGCCGGCAAGGGCACCATCGTGCTGGCGACGGTCCGCGGTGACGTGCACGACATCGGCAAGAACCTGGTCGACATCATCCTGTCCAACAACGGCTACAACGTCGTCAACCTCGGCATCAAGCAGCCGGTCTCGGCGATCCTGGACGCCGCCGCCGAGCACCGCGCGGACGTCATCGGCATGTCGGGCCTGCTGGTGAAGTCCACGGTGATCATGAAGGAGAACCTTCAGGAGCTGAACCAGCGCGGCCTGGCCGCCGACTACCCCGTCATCCTCGGCGGCGCCGCGCTGACCAGGGCGTACGTCGAGCAGGACCTGCACGAGATCTACGAGGGCGAGGTCCGCTACGCCCGCGACGCCTTCGAGGGCCTGCGTCTGATGGACGCCCTCATCGGCGTCAAACGCGGCATCCCCGGCGCGCAGCTGCCCGAGCTGCGCCAGCGCCGGGTCAAGGCCACGGCCGGGGCCGGGGCCGCCGTGGTGGAGGACCGCCCGGCGGAGGGCCACGTCCGCTCCGACGTCGCCACCGACAACCCCGTCCCCACGCCCCCGTTCCGGGGCACGCGTGTGGTCAAGGGCATCCAGCTCAAGGAGTACGCGTCCTGGCTGGACGAGGGCGCCCTGTTCAAGGGCCAGTGGGGGCTGAAGCAGGCCCGCACCGGCGACGGCCCGAGCTATGAGGAGCTGGTCGAGACCGAGGGCCGGCCCCGGTTGCGCGGGCTGCTGGACCGCCTCCAGACCGACAACCTCCTCGAAGCGGCGGTCGTCTACGGCTACTTCCCGTGTGTGTCCAAGGACGACGACCTGATCGTCCTGGACGACGACGGCAACGAACGGACCCGGTTCTCCTTCCCGCGCCAGCGCCGTGGCCGCCGGCTGTGCCTGGCGGACTTCTTCCGCCCCGAGGAGTCCGGCGAGATCGACGTCGTCGGCTTCCAGGTCGTCACCGTCGGCTCCCGCATCGGCGAGGAGACCGCCAAGCTCTTCGAGGCCAACGCCTACCGCGACTACCTCGAACTCCACGGCCTGTCCGTGCAGTTGGCCGAGGCCCTCGCCGAGTACTGGCACGCCCGCGTCCGCTCCGAGCTGGGCTTCGCCGGCGAGGACCCCGCCGCGATCGAGGACATGTTCGACCTGAAGTACCGGGGCGCGCGGTTCTCCCTCGGCTACGGTGCCTGCCCCGACCTGGAGGACCGCGCCAAGATCGCGCAGCTGCTGGAACCCGAGCGGATCGGTGTCCAGCTCTCGGAGGAGTTCCAGCTCCACCCCGAACAGTCCACCGACGCCATCGTCATCCACCACCCCGAGGCGAAGTACTTCAACGCCCGGTAGGCCCCCCACACAGGGCCTCAGCCGCATCGAAAGGCGCTTGTCCGCGCGGCGTCGTAGACTGGTCGGTCCACCGCAGGCCGGTTCCCCACCCGGGAACCGGCCTGCTCGTCCCACAAGGAGGTGCGCCGGATGACCACGACGATTCCCGCGCCAGGAACCCGTACGGCCGAAGGCTCGGCCCTCCAGGCCGTGCTCCTGGACATGGACGGCACCCTGGTGGACACCGAGGGCTTCTGGTGGGACGTGGAGGTCGAGGTCTTCGCCGGCCTCGGACACGCCCTCGACGACTCCTGGCGCCATGTCGTGGTCGGCGGACCCATGACCCGCAGCGCGGGCTTCCTGATCGAGGCCACCGGCGCCGACATCACCCTCGCCGAGCTCACCGTGCTGCTCAACGACGGCTTCGAGGCACGTATCGGGCGCACCCTGCCGCTGATGCCAGGCGCCTCCCGGCTCCTCGCCGAACTCGCCGGGCACGGCGTCCCCACCGCCCTGGTCTCCGCCTCGCACCGGCGCATCATCGATCGCGTCCTGACCTCTCTCGGCCCCCAGCACTTCGCGCTGACCGTCGCCGGCGACGAGGTCGAGCGGACCAAGCCGTTCCCCGACCCCTACCTGCTCGCGGCCTCCGGCCTCGGCGCGGATCCGACCCGCTGCGCGGTCATCGAGGACACCGCGACCGGCGTCGCCGCCGCGGAGGCCGCCGGCTGCCACGTCGTCGCCGTCCCGTCGGTGGCCCCGATCGCCCCCGCCGTCCGGCGCACCGTCGTGACCTCGCTGGAAGAGGTCGACCTGCCATTTCTGCACAGCCTCATGGCGATCACGGCCAATTGAAAACGCAAGGAATTCCAAGATCGCGCCCACGGCCCCGCCACGCGGAATTCGACGGGCCGCGATGACTGAATTCCCGCGCAGGGGAATACCTTTCCACCTGTGACGTTGCCCACTTCCCAGGGCCGCCGACGCGGCGGCCTGACGCCCCCGGACCCCGGGTCCGGGGGCGTCAGGCACGCCTTTGTGTCCTGATTGACGAAGCGTGCCCCAAACATTCCGTGGGCACTACACCATTTGCGTCCACAGCCGGTTCCGCAGCGTGATGGGAACTCAACTCCGGTGCGCGCGGGCCCCTCTGGCGGTGCGGGCTAATCTCGTCGCGAGAACATCGCCGTACTTCCCGGGACGCGCTCGCACCACCCCGCCAGCACCCGTCTCGGAACACAGCTCTGGAGAATCGCGAGCATGAACCGCAAGACCTTGGTGCTGCCGGCCGTGATCGGTCTGCTCACCCCGGTACTCGCCGCCTGCGGTGCCACCGACAGCGCGGGCGACAGCGGTGACGCGATCGTCGTCGGCACCACCGACCAGTTCACCGCCTCGAAGGACGCCCCGGCCCCCGTCGACCCGGCCTACGCCTACGACGTCGGCACCTGGAACATCCTCCGCCAGACCGTCCAGACCCTCCTGGTCCAGCCGCGTGGCGACGGCGAACCGGAGCCCGAGGCCGCCTCCAGCTGCTCCTTCACCGACACCGGCAACGAGCGCTACGCCTGCACCCTGCGCGACGGCCTGAAGTTCGCGAACGGCGACCCGATCACCGCCGAGGACGTGAAGTTCTCCATCGACCGGGCCCGCTCCCTCAAGGCCGACAGCGGTGTCTTCGCGCTGCTGTCCACCATCGACCTCGTCGAGACCAAGGGCGACAACGAGGTGATCTTCCACCTCAACAGCCCCGACGCGACCCTCCCGTACAAGCTGTCCACCCCGGTCGCCGGCATCGTCAACCCGGCCGACTACGACAAGGGCAGGCTGCGCGACGGCTTCGAGGTCGACGGGTCGGGCCCGTACACTCTGGACGCCGAGGTCGAGAACAACGAGCTGGTCCGGGCCGTCTTCACCAAGAACCCCCACTACAAGGGGCAGTTGGACCCGAAGAACGACAAGGTCGAACTGCGCTCCTTCGCGAGCGCCGACGCCATGGGCACCGCCCTGAAGAACGGCGACATCGACCTGATGACCCGCACGATGACCCCCGAGCAGATCACCAAGCTCTCCGACGCGGCCGACAGCGACATCGACGTCATCGAGTCCGCCGGGCTGGAGATCCGCTACCTCGCCTTCAACACCGACGCCTCACCGGTCAGGAGCACCGCCGTCCGCCGGGCCATGGCCGAGGTCATCGACCGGGGCGAACTCGTCTCCAAGGTGTACGGCTCCCAGGCCGAACCCCTCTTCTCGCTGGTCCCCGCCGGGATCACCGGCCACTCCAACTCGTTCTTCAACACGTACGGCGATCCGGACGTCGCCCAGGCGAAGTCGACCCTGGAGGCGGCCGGCGTCACCGCCCCGGTCAAGCTGACCCTGCACTACACGACGGACCACTACGGCGCCGCCACGAAGAAGGAGTTCGAACTGCTGAAGAAGCAGCTCGACGACAGCGGCCTGTTCGACGTCACCATCAAGGGCACCCCCTGGTCCACGTTCCGCCCCGCCGAGCAGGAGGGCGAGTACGCCGTCTACGGCATGGGCTGGTTCCCGGACTTCCCCGACGCCGACAACTACCTCGCGCCCTTCCTCGACAAGGACAACTTCCTCGGCTCGCCCTACGCGAACCGCGAGATCCGCGCCAAGCTGATCCCCGAGTCCCGCCGCGCGGCCGACCGTCTCTCCGCCGCGCAGAGCCTCGCCGGTATCCAGGACATCGTCGCCGACGACGTGCCCATCCTGCCGCTGTGGCAGGGCAACCAGTACGTCGCCGCCCGCGACGACGTGACCGGTGCCGAGTACGCCCTCAACGCCGCCTCCACCCTCCAGCTCTGGGAGCTGGGCCGCGGCAGAAGCGACTGACCGGACTTCACCACCCCTCCGGACCAGGGCCGTTCGGCCTCGGGGGAGCCCGGAGCGCCCGCAATGCACCCACGACACAAGGCATCCATACGTGAACATACGCACCCAGTGGCCCGTCCTGACCATGGCGACAGGGCTTGCCGCCGGCCTGCTGACCGGTTGCGGCACCGACTCGGGGGGATCCGGTGACTCCGGCTCCAACGTCGTGATGGGAATGTCCGACGACGTCCTGGCCACCGACCCCGCCTCCGGCTACGACCCGGGATCCTGGCTCCTCTTCAACAACGTCTTCCAGTCGTTGCTGAGCTTCCCCAACGGCGCCACCGAGCCCGAACCGGACCTCGCCAAGGAGTGCTCCTTCCAGGCCGGCGGCACCACGGTCTACGAGTGCACCCTCAAGGACGGCCTGAAGTTCAGCAACGGTGAGGCGCTCACCGCGAAGGACGTCAAGTTCTCCTTCGACCGCATGCTGAAGATCAACGACGACGCCGGGCCGGCGATCATGTTCCCCATGCTCGACAAGGTCGAGACCCCGGACGACAAGACCGTCCGCTTCGACCTCAAGTACGCGGACGCCACCTTCCCCAGCAAGATCGCCTCCGGCGCCGGCTCGATCGTCGACGAGAGCTCCTACGACGCCGACGGCCTCCGCAAGGACGGCCAGGCGGTCGGCTCCGGCCCCTACAAGCTGGAGTCCTTCGGCGAGGACGAAGCCGTCTTCACCGTCAACGAGAACTACCAGGGCACCGCCGACGTCGAGAACAGCGGCGTCACCCTCAAGTTCTTCCACGGCGACCAGGACGCCCTGAAGAAGTCCCTGCTGGAGGGCGACCTCGACGTCACCTACCGCGGCCTGAGCGCCGCCGACATCTCCGACATCGAGACCGACACCTCCACCGCCAGCGGCATCGAGATCGTCGACGGCACCGGCGCCGAGGTCCAGCACCTCGTCTTCAACATGGACGACCCGGTCACCGGCAAGCTCGGCGTCCGCCAGGCCATCGCCTACCTCCTCGACCGCGAGGCACTCGTCGACGAGGTCTACCAGGGCACCGCCACCCCGCTGTACTCGATCATCCCGGCCGGCATCACCGGCCACAACACGGCCTTCTTCGACACCTACGGCGCTCGCCCCTCCAAGGCCAAGGCCGAGGCCGCGCTCCGCGCCGACGGCATCGACGACAAGGTCGAACTGACCCTCTGGTCCACCCCGTCGCGCTACGGTCCCTCCACCGACCAGGAGTTGGAGGCCATCGCCAAGCAGCTCAACGACAGCGGGCTCTTCGACGCCTCGGTGGAGTCCGTCCCCTTCGACCGGTACGAGAAGGACATCGCCGCCGGCAAGTACGGCCTCTACGTCAAGGGCTGGGTGCCCGACTACCCGGACCCCGACAACTTCACCGGCCCCTTCTTCGGCAAGGGCAACGTGCTGGACAACAACTACACCAACAACACCATCACCGGTGAACTCCTCACGAAGACCGCCGCCGAGAGCGAGCGCTCCTCCACGGAGCAGGAGTACGCCGAACTCCAGAACATCGTCGCCACCGACGTCCCGCTCATCCCCGTCTGGCAGGCCAAGCAGTACGCCGTCGTCCGTGACGACGTCTACGGCCTGGAGTACTGCCTGGACGCCTCGACCGTCTTCCGTTTCTGGGAGATCAGCAAGGGCTGACACCGAGCACGGGCCGACACCACGGCCCCGTAGAACCGAGGGCGCTCCCTTCCACAAGAAGGGAGCGCCCTCGGTGCGTACCGCCCAGTGCGCCTACTGCGCGCCGGGGCGCACCAACCCGCTCTCGTACGCGTACACCGCCGCCTGCACGCGGTCCCGCAGCCCCAACTTCGTCAGCACATGGCCCACATGTGTCTTCACCGTGGTCTCGCTGACGAACAGATCGGCGGCGATCTCCGCGTTCGACAGCCCCCGGGCCACCAGCTTCAACACCTCGACCTCACGGTCCGTCAACGTGTGCAGCGTGTCCGGCACCGGCTCCTCGCCCGACGGCAGATGCACCGCGTACTTGTCGAGCAGCCGGCGCGTGATGCTCGGCGCGAGCATCGCCTCCCCGTTCGCCACCACCCGGATCGCCTGCACCAGCTCATTGGCCGGAGCGTCCTTCAGCAGAAACCCGCTGGCTCCCGCACGCAGCGCCTCCACCACGTACTCGTCCAGATCGAACGTGGTCAGCACCAGCACCTTCGCCGGCCCGTCCCGCCCGGGACCGGTGATCTGACGGGTCGCCTCCACCCCGTCCATCCGGGGCATCCGGATGTCCATCAGCACCACATCGGGCTGCAGCGCCCGCACCTGGTCGATCGCCTGGAGGCCGTCCCCGGCCTCCCCGACGACCGCGAGGTCCTGCTCCGCCTCCAGAATCATCCGGAAACCGGTACGCAGCAGCGGCTGGTCGTCGACCAGTAGGACGCGGATGGCCACGAAAATCTCCTTCGGCTAGTCCGGGCCCATTCTGCCCTGCGCCTCGCCGACCGACTCGGGTGACCTCACCTGGAGGGGGTAGGGCGGGGGAGTGCCACCGAACTCCGGACACACCGCCTGGTGATCGCACCAGCCGCACAGCTTCGTCGGCCGCGGCCGCCAGTCACCCGTCTCGGTGGCCAGCCGGATCGCCTCCCACAGCGCCAGCAGCTTGCGCTCCACCCGCTCCAGATCGGCGACCACGGGGTCGTACGTCAGCACGTCACCACTGCCGAGATAGACCAGCTGAAGACGGCGCGGCACCACCTGCTTCAGCCGCCACACCACCAGCGCGTAGAACTTCATCTGGAACAGCGCGCCCTCGGCGTACTCCGGTCGCGGTGCCTTCCCCGTCTTGTAGTCGACGATCCGCACCTCGCCGGTGGGCGCCACATCCACCCGGTCGATGATCCCGCGCAGCCTGAGCCCCGACTCCAGCTCCGCCTCCACGAACAACTCCCGCTCGGCGGGCTCCAACCGCGTCGGGTCCTCCAGCGTGAACCAGCGCTCCACCAGCCGCTCGGCCTCCGACAGCCAGCGCGCCAGCCGCTCGCCCTCCGCGTCGTCCGCGAACAGCTCCACGACCTCCGGCCTGGACTCCCGCAGCCGGTCCCACTGCCCGGGCACCAGCGACCTGGCCCGCGGCGCAGTCCGCTCGGCCGCCGGCGCGTCGAAGAGTCTCTCCAGCACCGCGTGCACCAGCGTGCCGCGGGTCGCCGCCTCGCTCGGCTTCTCCGGCAGCCGGTCGATCACCCGGAACCGGTACAGCAGCGGACACTGCATGAAGTCACTGGCCCGCGACGGCGACAGCGAGGCGGGCGGCGCGGCGGCCCGCACGACAGGACGGTCGCCCTCGCCTCCCACGGGAACGGCGGGGGTGCCGTCGGTGCTGGTTTCCATGACCACAGACCATACGGCCCACCACTGACAGTGACAGCCATCGGCCTGTACGACCGCCGACCGACACCGTGTCCGCCGACACCTGTGTGCCTCGTGCGACGCGGGGGAAAACAGAGGGGTGCCGGGGCGGAACGCGTCCCGGAGACGGCATAGCATCGACGACAGACCCTTCCGCCCGGCCACCGGGTGCGGAAGACGCTTCGAACGAGGGGACATCGTGGAGACGAGCGGCGGGAGCCGGCAGCCGCGGTCCGACAGCGAGCAGGCGCCCGAGCGCGCCCACCGCGACGCGACCGGGGCACCGGCGAACCAGGACGCACCCACCGACCCCCACCCCACCACCCCCCGCCCGGACGCCCCCGCCCCGACGACCGCGAACCCGCCAGACAGTGCGCAGAGGCCCGCCGCGTCCGACGCCGACGGCGAAGCCACCGACGCTGCCGCGCCCGCCGACGCTGCCGCACCCGCCGACGCCGGCAAGACCGCTGCTGACTCGGCGTCGGCCGGCAATGGCTCGACGGCCGGCAACGGCGAGGTTCCGGAACCCTCCGCCACGCCCGCCTCTCCCACGCCCCCCGGCACCGGGACGCCCGCCGGCACCGGGACGCCCGCCGACACCGGAACGGCGAAGCCGCCGAGCGACCCGCCGGCCGCCTCCACCCCCGCCGACGCCGAAACGGCGACGCCGACGAAGGCCCCCGCGCCCGCCGACCCGGCGACGACCCCCGCGCCCGCCGACCCGGAGCAGGCCCCCGCACCTGACGGCCGGGGCGAGCCCCCCGCCCCCGCCGACCTCACCAAGGCACCCGCCCCGGCGGACGAGTCGGAGCGCACCGCGACGTCCTCGCGCCCCTTTGCCCACTCGGACGCCGCGCCCAAGCCCCCCGAGCGCCCCAAGGAGCCCGGCGGCGGCATCCTCATGGGCCGCCCCTTCGGCGTGCCCGTGTACGTCGCGCCCAGCTGGTTCCTGGTCGCCGCCCTGATCACCTGGGTCTTCGGCGGTCAACTCGACCGCGTCCTGCCCGAACTCGGCGCCCTCCGCTACCTCGTCGCCCTCTTCTTCGCGGTCGCCTTCTACGGTTCCGTACTCGTCCACGAACTCGCCCACACCATCGCCGCCCTGCGCTACAAACTGCCCGTGCGCCGCATCCAGCTCCAGTTCTTCGGCGGTGTCTCCGAGATCGAGAAGGAGTCCGAGACCCCCGGCCGCGAATTCGTCCTCGCCTTCGTGGGCCCCCTCCTCTCCCTGATCCTCGCGGGCGTCTTCTACGTCGCCCTGCTGGCCGTCGAGCCGGGCACCGTCCCCGGCGTCCTGCTCGCCGGCCTGATGATCTCCAACCTGATCGTGGCCGCGTTCAACCTGCTCCCCGGCCTGCCCCTCGACGGCGGCCGCATGCTCCGCGCCGTCGTCTGGAAGATCACCGGCAAGCCCATGAGCGGCACCATCGCCGCAGCCTGGGTCGGCCGCGCCCTCGCCGTCTCCGTCCTCATCGGGCTCCCGCTGCTGACCCAGTCCGGCCTGCTCGGCTCCGCCGCCGAGGACAGCGTCGGCATGGACACCGTCCTGGACGCCCTGCTCGCCGCGATCCTCGCAGCGATCATCTGGACCGGCGCCGGCAACAGCCTCCGCATGGCCCGCCTGCGCGAACACCTGCCCGAACTCCGGGCCCGCGCCCTCACCCGCCGCGCCGTCCCCGTCGAGACCGACACCCCCCTCTCCGAGGCCCTCCGCCGCGCCAACGAGGCCGGCGCCCGCGCCCTCGTCGTCGTCGACCCCGACGGCGAACCCCTCTCCCTCGTCCGCGAGGCCGCCATCGTCGGCGTCCCCGAACACCGCCGCCCCTGGGTCGCCGTCAGCGGCCTCGCCCACGACCTCACCGACGGCATGCGGGTCTCCGCGGAACTCGCCGGCGAGGAACTCCTCGACGCCCTCCGCGCGGCCCCGGCGACGGAGTACCTGGTGGTCGAGGAGTCCGGTGAGATCTACGGAGTCCTGTCAGCAGCCGACGTGGAACGAGCCTTCGTGAAGGCCATGGCCCGCCCCAACTGAGCGGGGCCTCTAGGACCCCGGTGCGTACCGGAGTGCCCCACGGGCCCTGGCTCACCCGGTGGTCGGCGGCCCCGCCAAACGCCGGTAGGCTGAGTCACATGTCCGAACCGACCGGTGCCGCCCGCCGTCGCGGGCCCTTCAAGGTCGGGGACCAGGTCCAGCTCACCGACCCCAAGGGACGCCACTACACGTTCACGCTCGAAGAGGGAAAGAACTTCCACACCCACAAGGGTTCCTTCCCGCACGACGAGCTGATCGGCGCTCCCGAGGGCAGTGTTGTCCGCACCACGGGGAACGTCGCCTACCTGGCGCTCCGCCCCCTGCTCCCCGACTACGTCCTGTCCATGCCCCGCGGCGCCGCCGTGGTCTACCCCAAGGACGCGGGGCAGATCCTCGCCTTCGCCGACATCTTCCCCGGCGCCCGCGTCGTCGAGGCCGGCGTCGGCTCCGGCTCGCTCAGCAGCTTCCTGCTGCGCGCCATCGGCGACCAGGGCATGCTGCACAGCTACGAGCGCCGCGCCGACTTCGCCGAGATCGCCCAGGCCAACGTGGAGCGCTACTTCGGCGGCCCCCACCCCGCCTGGCAGCTCACCGTCGGCGATCTCCAGGACAACCTGAGCGACACCGAGGTCGACCGCGTCATCCTCGACATGCTCGCCCCCTGGGAGTGCCTGGAGGCCGTCTCCAAGGCCCTCGTCCCCGGCGGCATCGTCTGCTGCTACGTGGCCACCACCACCCAGCTCGCCCGGACCGTGGAGTCCATCCGCGAGATCGGCTGCTTCAACGAGCCGAGCGCCTGGGAGTCGATGATCCGCAACTGGCACATCGAGGGCCTCGCCGTCCGCCCCGACCACCGGATGATCGGCCACACCGGCTTCCTGCTCACCGCCCGCCGCCTCGCCGACGGCGTCGAGCCACCCATGCGCCGCCGACGCCCCGCCAAGGGCGCCTACGGCGAGGACTACGCCGGCCCCAACGCCGACGGCGGCTCCGGCCGCTGACCGACGTACGACGAACGCGCCCTTGACGTGGCCGAGTTCCCCGCAGCGCCAGGGAACTCGGCCACGGCGCTTTTCCGTTGACGCGCCACCGAAAAGCTGCGGGAACCACGTACCCCGCCGTTCCACCCCCCTGTGACGTGTGGCACCATGCGGGTCATCCCACCGGCACAGCACCCTCAGGAGACGCTCCTAGTGCAGCAATCCGCCGTCCCGGAACTGGCACACGCGCACACCCGCCCCATCCACTGGCTCGCCACGGCCACCGCCCTCGCTGGCGTCGTCGCCCTGTCGTCCGCCCTCCAGCCCGACGCGGCGAGAGCGGCCCAGCCGGCCCCCGAGGCGGCCCACGCCCCCGCCGCCGTGGCGCCCCCCGACCCCGCCGAGGTGGACCTCCCGCTCGACTGCGGACCCGTCGGCGTCGTCGTGAAGAAGCAGGCGTCCGGGGACCTCGACGGGGACGGTCGGCCCGAGACCGTGGCGGTCGTCCACTGCGACGCCAGCATGGGCACCCCGCCCGACGGCGTGTACGTGCTGACCCGCTCCACCGACGCCGCGCAGCCGAGGGTCGTCGCCACCCTGGTGAACCCCAAGGACCGCACGACCGTCTCCGACTTCGCCGTCCGCGACGCCGCCGTCACCGCCACCCTGCACGGCTACTCCTCCGCCGAGGTCCCCAACTGCTGCCCGGACGTCACGGACCCCGTCAAGTGGCAGTGGAAGAACGGGGCGTTCGTGCGCTCCACACCCGCCGGGGCACAAAGCGTCTGACATCGGCCGCTCCGGGGCGAACGGGAAGTGATCACCCGGCAAACCCGGTGTGAGAAAACAGACAACGGGCGACGCGGAGTGCCCGCCGGGTCACTCCGCGTCAGGCCCGAAGACCTCGACCCTGTCCGAAACGCGACGTACATGGATGCACTCGCCCGGACACTCCTTCGCGGAGTCCACGACATCCGTGAGAAGCGGCAGCGGAACGGGCGTTGTCGCCCCCGGGGCCTGCAGCAACTCGTCGGCCGGACTCTTCACGTAGGCCAGTCCGTCGATGTCCAGCTCGAACACCTCGGGCGCGTACTGCACGCAGATGCCGTCACCGGTGCAGAGGTCCTGGTCGATCCAGACCTCGAGCGCCTCGCCCGCGGCCCCGGCCTCCTGCTGCACGCTCATCTCTCCTGCCGCCTCATGCGTCGGGTCATTCTTCGAGTCATTCGTCGAGCCGGTCGGGAACGATGCAGGCTCTGACGGGTGTTGAACACTTCGACCCTACCCGGGGCGGCTTCCCAATCATGTTCGGTGGGTATTCCCCTGGCGTGAGGGAGAGCGCAAGGGTGAAGATCGGACACACCCCGACCGTCTTTGTGATCTAGGGGTTTCAATCGACACCCACCCAGGTAGGGTCTGGAAGCGTCCAGCTCCCCTTGGAGGAGGTGAGGACCGTGGCAGCCCACGACGACGACATGAACCGCGGCATCCGCCCGGGACGAGGGTCCGACGACCCGGCCGGGCAGATTGCCTACCTTGAGCAGGAGATCGCCGTCCTGCGACGCAAGCTCGCCGACTCTCCGCGACACACGAGGATTCTCGAAGAGCGGATCGTCGAGCTGCAGACCAATCTGGCCGGCGTGTCCGCACAGAACGAGCGGCTCGCCAACACGCTCCGTGAGGCCCGAGACCAGATCGTGGCCCTCAAGGAGGAAGTCGACCGGCTCGCACAGCCGCCGGCCGGCTTCGGAGTCTTCCTCGCGGCGAACGAGGACGGCACGGCCGACATCTTCACCGGAGGCCGAAAGCTCCGCGTGAACGTCAGCCCGAGCGTCGACCTGGAAGAGCTCCGGCGCGGCCAGGAAGTGATGCTCAACGAGGCCCTCAACGTGGTCGAGGCCATGGAGTACGAGAGCGTCGGCGACATCGTCACCCTCAAGGAGATCCTCGAGGACGGCGAGCGAGCCCTCGTACAGGGGCACACCGACGAGGAACGGGTGGTGCGGCTCGCCGAGCCCCTGCTGGACATCACCATCCGCCCCGGCGACGCCCTCCTGCTCGAACCCCGCTCCGGCTACGTCTACGAGGTCGTGCCCAAGAGCGAGGTCGAGGAACTCGTCCTCGAAGAGGTCCCCGACATCGGGTACGAGCAGATCGGTGGCCTCGGCAACCAGATCGAGATGATCCGCGACGCGGTCGAGCTCCCCTATCTCTACCCGGACCTGTTCAAGGAGCACGAACTGCGCCCGCCCAAGGGCGTCCTGCTCTACGGACCCCCCGGATGCGGCAAGACGCTCATCGCCAAGGCCGTCGCCAACTCACTGGCGAAGAAGGTCGCCGAAGTCACCGGCCAGGCCCAGGGCAAGAGCTTCTTCCTCAACATCAAGGGCCCCGAGCTCCTCAACAAGTACGTCGGCGAGACCGAGCGACAGATCCGCCTGGTCTTCCAGCGTGCGAGGGAGAAGGCCAGCGAGGGCACCCCCGTCATCGTCTTCTTCGACGAGATGGAATCCCTCTTCCGCACCCGCGGATCCGGCGTCAGCTCGGACGTGGAGAACACCATCGTCCCGCAGCTGCTCGCCGAGATCGACGGCGTGGAAGGCCTGCAGAACGTCGTGGTCATCGGCGCCTCCAACCGCGAGGACATGATCGACCCCGCGATCCTGCGCCCCGGCCGGCTCGACGTGAAGATCAAGATCGAGCGTCCGGACGCCGAAGCGGCCAAGGACATCTTCCAGAAGTACCTCACCGAGCGTCTCCCCCTCCACACGGACGACCTCGGCGAACACGGCGGCTCGAAGACCACCACCGTCCAGAGCATGATCCAGACGGCAGTGGAACACATGTACGCCGAATCCGAGGAGAACCGCTTCCTGGAGGTCACCTACGCCAACGGCGACAAGGAAGTCCTCTACTTCAAGGACTTCAACTCCGGCGCCATGATCGAGAACATCGTCGGCCGCGCCAAGAAGATGGCGATCAAGGACTTCCTCGACAAGAACCAGAAGGGTCTCCGCGTCTCCCACCTGCTCCAGGCATGCGTGGACGAGTTCAAGGAGAACGAGGACCTGCCCAACACCACCAACCCGGACGACTGGGCCCGAATCTCCGGCAAGAAGGGCGAACGGATCGTCTACATCCGTACCCTGATCACCGGAAAGCAGGGCGCGGACACCGGTCGCTCCATCGACACGGTGGCGAACACCGGACAGTACCTGTAAAACACAGGGCGGCTGCGGGTGCCCTCAGTGGGTACCCGCAGCCGACTGTTTTCCAGGTAAAGGCCGGAGCACAGCAATGACGCAAATGATCTCCCCACCAGCGCGGAGCCGTTCTAGGCTCTTTCGTACCGCAGAGTCGCGCAGTGCGGGGACGGGCACCGCACACGCACCGGAGCGCCAGCGGTACTTGAGCAGCGTCCCCGACCGAGGGCGCCGCCGGGCAAGGAGGGCCGCATGACCGTACGGCGAGTAATGGGCATCGAGACGGAGTACGGGATCTCCGTCCCCGGCCACCCCAATGCCAATGCCATGCTCACCTCGTCCCAGATCGTCAACGCCTACGCAGCGGCGATGCACCGGGCCCGCCGGGCCCGCTGGGACTTCGAGGAGGAGAATCCGCTGCGGGACGCGCGAGGCTTCGACCTCGCCCGCGAGGCCGCCGACTCCAGCCAGCTCACCGACGAGGACATCGGCCTAGCCAATGTCATCCTCACCAACGGCGCGCGGCTCTACGTCGACCACGCCCACCCCGAGTACAGCGCACCCGAGGTGACCAACCCCCTCGACGCCGTCCTGTGGGACAAGGCCGGCGAGCGCATCATGGCCGAAGCCGCCGAACGCGCGGCACAGCTCCCCGGCGCCCAGCCGATCCACCTCTACAAGAACAACACCGACAACAAGGGCGCCTCCTACGGCACGCACGAGAACTACCTGATGAAGCGGGAAACCGCCTTCTCGGACATCGTGCGCCACCTCACCCCCTTCTTCGTCTCCCGCCAGGTCTTCGCCGGCGCCGGCCGCGTCGGCATCGGCCAGGACGGCCACGAACACGGCTTCCAGCTCAGCCAGCGCGCCGACTACTTCGAGGTCGAGGTCGGCCTGGAGACCACCCTCAAGCGCCCCATCATCAACACCCGCGACGAACCCCACGCGGACGCGGAGAAGTACCGCCGCCTCCACGTGATCATCGGCGACGCGAACCTCTCGGAGATCTCGACCTATCTGAAGCTGGGCACGACGGCCCTGGTGCTGTCGATGATCGAAGACGGCTTCATCGCCGTCGACCTCGCCGTCGACCAGCCCGTACGCACCCTCCACCAGGTCTCCCACGACCCGACCCTGCAACGCCTCATCACCCTCCGCAGCGGCCGCACCCTGACCGCCGTACAGCTCCAGATGGAGTACTACGAGCTGTCCCGCAAGTACGTGGAGGAGCGGTTCGGGGCGGACGCGGACGACCAGACGAAGGACGTCCTGAGCCGGTGGGAAGACACCCTGAACCGCCTGGAGAACGACCCCATGAGCCTCTCCGGCGAACTGGACTGGGTCGCCAAGCGGGAACTGATGGAGGGCTACCGGCGCCGTGACGGCCTCGACTGGGACGCCGCGCGCCTGCACCTCGTCGACCTCCAGTACGCCGACGTACGCGCCGAGAAGGGCCTCTACAACCGTCTGGTGGCCCGCGGCAAGATGAAGCGGCTGCTGACCGAGCAGGGCGTCGAGGAGGCCCGCACCAAGCCGCCGGAGGACACCCGTGCGTACTTCCGCGGTCGCTGTCTGGAGCAGTACGCGGACGACGTCGCCGCGGCCTCCTGGGACTCGGTGATCTTCGACCTGCCGGGCCGGGACTCGCTCCAGCGCGTCCCAACCCTCGAACCGCTTCGCGGAACGCGAAATCACGTCAAGGAGCTCCTGGACCGCTGCCGCACGGCGGAAGACCTGGTCAGGGTGCTGTCCGGACACTGAACCGGGGTTCAATCGTGATCAGCCGGGCAGGGTGGAAACACCGCCGTCCGGGAATCATCGAGGTGGCCCCCGGACGTTGTGGAAACAACAGGGCCAATGTCGGACCCGGCTTGTAGGGTCTGATCATCACCGATCGGCAGGAATGCCGACCTGTCGACCATGTCGGGCAACAGAGCGGGGTGAGGGTTATGGCGACCAAGGACACCGGCGGCGGCCAGCAGAAGGCCACCCGTTCCACGGAGGAGACCGAGGCGGCGCCGGAGGCGCAGGCGTCGGAGGACCTCAAGGAGCGGCAGGAGAAGCTCAGCGACGACGTGGACTCGGTTCTGGACGAGATCGACGATGTCCTCGAGGAGAATGCGGAGGACTTCGTTCGAAGCTTCGTTCAGAAGGGCGGCCAGTAGCCTTTGCTTTAAAGGCGGTGGGGGCGTACGGGTTGGCAAGTGAAGACGGTGTGAAGCGTTGCTCGCGGTGCAAGGAGTGCAAGCCGCGGGCAGCCTTCGCCAGCAACAAGTCGGCCCGTGACGGGCTGCAGGCTTACTGCCGGGAGTGCTGGGCGGGGTATCACCAGGCGCGGCAGCTGGCCAAGGGCAAGAATGTGCGACCGCGGGTGGACGCGCCTGAAGGGCACAAGTTCTGTCGTTGCTGTGGCCAGGTCAAGCCGCACAGCGAGTGGCATCGAAACGCAACGGCGTCCGACGGCGTGTCGACAAGCTGCAAGGCCTGCCGCGCGGTCAAGGGGCGTGCGGGGCATCTGAAGCGCAACTACGGCCTCACCGAAGCCGAACGTGACGAGATGGTCGCGTCCCAGATGGGGCTCTGCGTGATCTGTTTGAAAGCCCCGGCCGTTCATGTGGATCACTGCCACAAGACGGGTAAGGTCCGAGGCGTACTGTGCTTCAACTGTAATTCGGCCATCGGCAAGTTGGGAGACGATCCCGACGCTGTTCGTCGGGCTGCCGCCTACCTGGAAGGAACTCCGTGGAAGCCAACACTCGTAGCACCGGGCGTCTACCAGCTGCCTTCCTGACGCCTGGGTCGTCGTCCTTCATGGACTTCCTGTCGGACCACCAGCCGGAGCTGCTGCCCGGCAAGCGGCAGCTGCCGCCGACCCAGGGTGTCATCGAAGCTCCGCACGGCACGACGATCGTGGCCGTGACGTTCCCCGGCGGTGTGGTGCTCGCCGGTGACCGCCGGGCCACGATGGGGAACATGATCGCGCAGCGGGACATCGAGAAGGTGTTCCCGGCGGACGAGTACTCGGCGGTGGGTATCGCCGGCACGGCCGGTCTGGCCGTGGAGATGGTGAAGCTGTTCCAGCTGGAGCTGGAGCACTTCGAGAAGGTGGAAGGCGCCCAGCTCTCCCTGGAGGGCAAGGCGAACCGGCTGTCCACCATGATCCGTTCCAACCTCGGCATGGCCATGCAGGGTCTGGCCGTCGTCCCGCTCTTCGCCGGTTACGACGTGGACCGGGAGAAGGGCCGCATCTTCTCGTACGACGTGACGGGCGGCCGTTCCGAGGAGAGCGGATACGCGGCCACCGGCTCGGGCTCGATCTTCGCGCGCGGTGCCATGAAGAAGCTCTTCCGTGAAGATCTGACCGAGGACCAGGCCACGACCCTCGTGATCCAGGCCCTCTACGACGCGGCAGACGACGACTCGGCGACCGGTGGTCCCGATGTCGCCCGCCGGATCTACCCCATCGTCACCGTGATCACCGAGGACGGCTTCCGCCGGCTCACCGACCAGGAGTCCTCCGAGATCGCCCGTTCGATCCTGGAACGCCGTCTGGAGCAGCCGGACGGTCCCCGGGCCGCGCTGCTCTAGCCGGTCCGGCCCGCGACGGCCCTCTTATCAAGGTGATCCAGTGACTTCGACAGAAAGGGACGGATAACCGGTGTCGACGCCGTTCTATGTCTCACCCCAGCAGGCGATGGCGGACCGGGCGGAGTACGCCCGCAAGGGCATCGCCCGTGGCCGCAGCCTGGTCGTGCTGCAGTATGCCGACGGCATCGTGTTCGTCGGCGAGAACCCGTCCCGTGCGCTGCACAAGTTCAGCGAGATCTACGACCGGATCGGTTTCGCGGCCGCCGGTAAGTACAACGAGTACGAGAACCTCCGGATCGGTGGTGTGCGCTACGCCGACCTGCGGGGTTACACCTACGACCGTGACGACGTGACCGCCCGTGGTCTCGCCAACGTCTACGCCCAGACCCTGGGCACGATCTTCTCCTCGGCGGCCGAGAAGCCGTACGAGGTGGAGCTGGTCGTGGCCGAGGTGGGGGAGACCCCCGAGGGTGACCAGATCTATCGGCTGCCGCACGACGGTTCGATCGTCGACGAGCACGGTTCGGTGGCGGTCGGTGGCAACGCCGAGCAGATCAGCAGCTATCTGGACCAGCGGCACCAGGACGGCATGTCTCTGGCGGAGGCGCTGAAGCTCGCCGTCCAGGCCCTGTCGCGCGACACCAACGGCACCCAGCGGGAGATCCCCGCCGAGCGTCTGGAGGTGGCGGTGCTGGACCGTACGCGTCCGCAGCAGCGCAAGTTCAAGCGCATCGTCGGCCGTCAGCTGGACCGTCTGCTGGAGGCGGGCGGTGCCACCACGGAGGCGGAGAGCTCCGCGGAGGAGGACGACGAGTAGTCCGCACCGTCGTGCGCTCCCGCCCGTAGTGCGCCCCGGCCGGCCCAGGCCGGGGCGCGCGGCGTTCGGTGCCTGTGGCGGACCGGTGGACGGGCGGGGTGCTCAGTCCCCTGCCCGTGCCGTGGACCCCCGCGCCACCAGCTCCACCGGGATGTCCCCCTCCGCCGGCGTACGCCCCTCCAGGACGGCCAGCAGGGCCTCCATCCCGCGCTCGCCGAACAGTTCCGCGTCCAGCCGCACGGTGGTCAGCTCGGGATCGAGCGCCGTGGCGAGGGCGAGGTCGTCGAGGCCGGTCACGGACACGTCCTCCGGGATCCGCAGCCCGAGGCGTCGTACGGCCTTGTAGACCCCGGCGGCCAGTTTGTCGTCGTCGCAGACCACGGCGGTGGGGCGTCCTTCGGTGCCGCCGGTGTCGCTCAGGGCCGCTTCCGCCGCGGCCAGGGCTCCTTCGATGGAGATCGGCGCGGCGGCCGTCCGCAGGGACGTGCCCGGTACCGAGCCCACCCGGTCCGCCAGCTCCCGCGCGCGGACGTGGAAGGTCCAGGAGGGGATGTCTGCGGCCAGGTGCAGGAAGCGGCGGTGTCCCAGGGCGAGGAGGTGGTCGGCGACCTGGCGGACGCCGTCGCGGATGTCGAGGTTGACGGTCGCGGCTCCGAGGCTGCCGTCGGGGTCGCTGTCCAGCATGACGAGGGGGAGCTGGTCGCCGCGGATGGCGGTGAGCGCGTCCGCGGCCATGGACGAGGCGATCACGCCGTCGAGGGCGGCCTGGGCGGAGGCGAAGGGGTCGCGGGCGGGGCCGACGCCCTCGGGGGAGGGGTAGAGGACCACGCCGAAGCCGTGGCGGGCGGCGACGCGGGCGGCGCCGGTGTAGACGCCGGCGAAGAACTCGGTGGTCAGGGCGGGGACGACCAGCAGGACGGTGCGGGTGCGGCCGAGGCGGAGGTTGCGGGCGGCGAGGTTGGGCCGGTAGCCCAGGTCGCGTGCGGCCTCGCGGACGCGCTCGGCCGTGGTCTCGGAGACGCGGCCGCGCCATTTGTCGCCGAGGACCAGGGAGACGGCGGCCTGGGAGACGCCGGCGGCCTGGGCGACGTCACGGCTCGTGGGGCGCGTACTACCTCGTGCCACCGTCGGCCTGCTCCCTCGTCTGGACTCGTGGTCAGGGCACATGGTACGTATGACGGAAGACGTTATACGTAACACGTCGCTCGCGAGAGCCCGTCGAGAGGCAGGACATGGCCGCCGGATATCTCGAGATCCTCAGGACGCGGCATGCCGCGCGGCTGCTCGCCGGAACGCTGGTGGGCCGGCTGCCGAACGCCACGGCCGCCATCGCGATCGTGCTCTTCGTCCGCGCGGAGGGCGGCACCTACAGCCTGGCGGGCGCCCTGGCGGCCGTGTACGGACTGGCCAACGCGGTCGGGCAGCCGCTGCTGGGGCGGCTGGTGGACCTGTACGGACAGCCGAGGGTGCAGCTGCCCGCGGCGGTCGTCTCGGCCCTCGCCATGGTCGTCTTCGCGCTGTCGGGGCTGGACCCGCTTGTGCCGGCGTATCTGGCGATGGCGGTCGCCGGGCTGTGCACGCCGCCGCTGGAGGGCGGGCTGCGGGCGCTGTGGTCCTCGGTGCTCCGCAAGGAGGAGCAGGTGCACACGGCGTACGCGATGGACGCCGTGGCCCAGGAGGTCATGTTCACCGTCGGGCCGCTGCTGGTGACGCTGTGCGTGGCGCTGTGGTCCGCGTCGGCCGCGCTCGTCGTGCTGAGTGTGATCGGGGTGCTGGGGGCGCTGTGGGTGGTCGTCTCACCGCCCTCGCGGGCCTGGCGGTCCGCCCCGCGTGAGGCGCACTGGCTGGGCGCGCTGCGTTCGCCCGGGTTGCTGGCGCTGCTCGGCGCGTTCCTCTTCGTCGGAGTCGCGCTCGGCTCGATCACCGTCGCGGCGGTCTCGTACGCGGACGGCCACGGCGGGGACGCGGTGTACGGCTGGCTGATGGCGGGTGTCGGGCTGGGGGCGCTGGTCGGCGGTACGGCGTACGGCGCGCGGCGGTGGAGCGGTGCGCCGGAGCGGCGTCTGCAGGTGCTGGTGGCGCTGCTGGCGGTGTGTTACGTGCCGCTGACGCTGATGCCGGGTCCGGTGGGGATGACGGGGCTGACGACGCTCGCGGGGGTCTTCCTGGCGCCGTCGATCGCCTGTGTGTTCGTCCTCGTCGACCGGCACGCGCCGCGAGGGACGGTCACGGAGGCGTTCTCCTGGATCGTGACGACGTTCACGGTGGGCCAGTCGGTGGGCACGGCCGTGGCGGGACCGGTCGTGGAGTGGGGCGGGACGCTGTGGGGGTTCGTGGTGCCGGGCGCGGCGGGGGCCGTGTCGTTGCTGGTTCTTCTGGCGACCGGGAGGGTTCTCGCTGTTCCTTCCGGGGGTGCGGTGGTTGCGGTCTCATCGGAAAATGATCCAAACCGTGCTGCCGAACCCCGTTTCAGCTCGGTGGATCGGGCGTAATGTTCAGTCATGGACCGCCGCATTTTCGGGCTGGAGAACGAGTACGGCGTCACGTGCACGTTCAGGGGACAGCGCCGTCTGTCTCCTGACGAGGTGGCGCGGTACCTCTTCCGCCGTGTCGTGTCATGGGGCCGCAGCAGCAATGTGTTTCTGCGGAACGGGGCCCGCCTCTATCTCGACGTGGGCTCACATCCGGAATACGCGACACCCGAATGTGACAACGTGACCGAACTGGTCACTCACGACAAGGCCGGCGAGCGCATTCTCGAAGGACTGCTGGTCGACGCCGAACGCCGCCTGCACGAGGAGGGAATCGCGGGCGACGTCTACCTCTTCAAGAACAACACGGACTCGGCGGGCAACTCGTACGGTTGCCATGAGAACTATCTGGTGGCCCGGCACGGGGAGTTCTCCCGTCTCGCGGACATCCTGATTCCGTTCCTGGTCACCCGACAGCTGCTGTGCGGCGCGGGTAAGGTGCTGCAGACGCCGCGTGGTGCGGTGTACTGCGTGAGCCAGCGCGCGGAGCACATCTGGGAGGGCGTCAGCTCGGCGACGACCCGTTCCCGGCCGATCATCAACACCCGGGACGAGCCGCACGCGGACGCCGAGCGGTACCGCCGTCTCCACGTCATCGTGGGCGACTCGAACATGTCCGAGACGACCATGCTGCTCAAGGTCGGTGCCACCGACCTGGTGCTGCGCATGATCGAGGCGGGCACGGTCATGCGTGACCTCACCCTGGAGAACCCGATCCGGGCGATCCGCGAGGTCAGCCATGACATCACCGGCCGTCGCAAGGTGCGGCTGGCCAGTGGCCGGGAGGCGTCCGCGCTGGAGGTGCAGCGCGAGTACTACGAGAAGGCCGTGGACTTCGTGGAGCGCCGCGGCATCCGTACGGGCACCGTCGAGCAGGTCCTGGAGCTGTGGGGCCGCACGCTGGACGCGATCGAGGCGGAGGACCTCGACCGGATCGGCACCGAAATCGACTGGGTGATGAAGTACAAGCTCATCGAGCGGTACCGCGCCAAGCACAACATGACCATGTCGCATCCGCGGGTCGCGCAGATAGACCTCGCGTATCACGACATCCACCGCCGTCGTGGCCTCTACTACCTGCTGGAGAGGAAAGGTCAAGCCACCCGCATCTGCAATGACTTGAAGATCTTCGAGGGCAAGTCGGTTCCGCCGCAGACCACTCGGGCCCGGTTGCGCGGTGACTTCATCCGTCGCGCGCAGGAACAGCGCCGGGATTTCACGGTCGACTGGGTGCATCTCAAGCTCAACGACCAGGCACAACGCACGGTGTTGTGCAAGGACCCGTTCCGTTCGGTGGACGACCGGGTGGAGAAGCTGATCGCGGGAATGTGAGCCGGAATGTTCCGGACCTGATTGTCGGAACGCAACGCGGGGCGCCGTACGTTTGCCGTACGGCGCCCTTCTCACGCCGTAGAGTTGCGCGCACGCCATCCGACAAGATCGACCGATACGAGGCCTTCACCGTGCGCCGACGCTCCCTCCTCATCGCTGTTCCCGCTGGACTGGTCACGCTCGCCGCCTGTGGTGACGGCGAGTCCGACTCGGCCAAGGCCAGCAGCAGCCCGTCCGCGTCGGCGAGCGCGGCGAAGCCGCCGAAGATCGTGGACGGTCCGCTGCCGGCGATCACGGCGGGTGTGAAGTTCGACGAGAAGCCGACGATCGCCAAGGGCAGCGGCGATCCGTCGAAGGATCTGGCGGTGAAGACGGTCATCGCGGGCAACGGGAAGACGGTCGCCGAGGGCGACTACATCCAGGCGAACTACCTGGGGCAGATCTGGTCCTCGGCGAAGGTCTTCGACAACTCCTACGACCGCAAGACGCCGCTGGTCATCCAGCTCTCCCCGCAGGGCATCATCGACGGCTGGCGGTACGCGCTGACCGGCAAGAAGGCCGGCAGCCGGGTCCAGATGGCCGTGCCGCCGACCTGGGGCTACGGGACGAACGGCAACCCGCAGGCGGGGATCAAGGGCACCGACACGCTGGTCTTCGTCGTCGACATCCAGAACACCTTCAACGCCAAGAGCTCCGCCAAGGGCACGAAGGTCGCGCAGGACGACGTGGACCTGCCGAAGGTGGGCACCAACACCGACGGCAAGGCGCCCTCCGTCGAGGTGCCGAAGGTCGACCCGCCGAAGAAGCTCGTCGCGAACTACATCATCGAGGGCGACGGCCCCGAGGTCGGCGCGGACGACAGCCTGTTGGTGCAGTACAAGGGCGTGCTCTGGGACACCGGCAAGGAGTTCGACTCCTCGTACAGCCGGGAGGCGCTCAGCTCGTTCGGGCTGAAGCAGGTCGTCAAGGGCTGGTCGCAGGGCATGACCGGCAAGAAGGTGGGCAGTCGCCTCCTCATCGTCATCCCGCCGGAGCTGGGTTACGGGGACACGCCGCCGAGCGGCAGCGACATCAAGAAGGACTCCGTGATGGTGTTCACCGTGGACATCCTCGCGAAGATGTGAACCCCGGGGATGCGAGACTGTCCGCGTTGCCTAGTTCGTACACAAGCAGGAGCCTGAAGACGTGAGCATTGACAAGCCCGAGATCGACTTTCCCGAGGGCGAGCCGCCGGCGGACCTGGAGATCAAGGACATCTGGGAGGGCGACGGTGAGGTGGCCCAGGCCGGCCAGACCGTGACCGTGCACTACGTGGGTGTGTCCTTCTCCACCGGTGAGGAGTTCGACGCCAGCTGGAACCGTGGGACGCCGTTCCGCTTCCCGCTCGGCGGCGGTCGTGTCATCAAGGGCTGGGACCAGGGTGTGCAGGGCATGAAGGTCGGTGGCCGTCGCCAGCTGACCATTCCGGCCCACCTCGCCTACGGGAACCAGAGCCCGACTCCGGCGATCAAGCCCGGTGAGACGCTGATCTTCGTGGTCGACCTCCTCGGGGTCTGATCCGACGGATGCCGGGTCCACGGTGATCGTGCCGTGACCGGTCCCGACTGTCTGGGGTCCATGCCTTTTCGGGCATGGACCCTCGGCTTTTGCCGCGACGCTTCGTAGCGGTACGGTCGTGCCGCGGAATCACCCGGAGGAAGGGCGTCGATGGCCATTGCCAAGGCCGAGCGGTTGATGAACCTGGCGCTGTGTCTGCTGGGGACGCGCCGGCCGCTCAGCAAGCGGGAGCTGCGGGATTCGATCGAGGCGTACGTCGAGGCCGCCGGATCGGGCAGCGGCGCGGCCGGCAATGACGATTCCTTCAACCGCATGTTCGAGCGCGACAAGGACGATCTGCGCGAACTCGGCCTGGTCATCGAGACGGTGGAGAACCTCGACGGCGAGGTCGGCTATCTGGCCCGCCGCGACAGCAACAGCCTCCCGCCGATCACGCTGGACGCCGAGGAGGCCGCGGCGCTCGGGCTCGCCGCGAAGGTCTGGCAGCAGGCCCGCCTCGCCGGGGCCGCGAGCGGCGCGCTGCAGAAGCTGCGTGCGGCCGGGCTGCCCGAGGACGTCGACCCGTACGAGGCCCACGGGGCGCTGGAGCCGCGCATCCCGGTGCACGAGGCCGCCTTCGAGCCGCTGATGCTGGCCTGCCGTGACCGGCGCCCGGTCGTGTTCGAGTACCGCAAGGCGACCGCCGCGCGCCCCGAGCCCCGCCATGTCGAGCCGTGGGCGCTGGAGTGCTGGCGTGGTCACTGGTACCTGGCCGGTTTCGACCGGGACCGGGGTGCCGAGCGGGTCTTCCGGCTCTCCCGGATCACCGGCAAGGTCCGCAGCCGGGGGGCCGCCTTCACCGCAGAGGTCCCCGACGTCGTCACCGTGCGGGAGACCGTCGCGAGCTGGGCGGGGGAGACCGCCGACCGCTCCGCGCTGATCCGGCTGCGCTCCGGCGCCGGCTACCCGCTGCGCGCGAAGGCCTCCCTCGTCCGGGAACTCGGGGACGGCTGGGACGAGTTGGAGATTCCGTACGGGCACGGTCTGGATGCCTGGCTGGTGGAGTTCGGGCCCGACGTGGTGGTCCTGGAGCCCGCCGAGCTGCGGGCCGACGTGGTGGACCGGCTGCGTGCCGTGGCCAAGGGTTGAGGGGGACGTAAGAACGTGGTGGGAAAACCGGCCCGGCCGGCGAACGCCATCGACCAGACCCGGCGGATGCTCTCCCTGGTGACGTATCTGCGGGAGCGGCCCGGCGCCCGGATCGAGGACGTGGCCCGGGCCTTCGGGATCACCGAGGACGAGCTGGTCTCGGACCTCGATGTGCTGCCCATGTGCGGGACCAGCTTCCGCGGCGGTGATCTGCTGGACATCGACACCGACGGCGAGCGCATCTGGTGGCACAACCCGGCCGCCCTGGGCGCGGAGGCCGCCGAGCCGCTGCGGCTGGCCGCCGACGAGGCCACCGCCCTGCTGGTGGCCGCCCGCGCGGTCGCCACCCTGCCCGGACTGCGGGAGAGCGACCGGCAGGCCCTGCTGCGGGCCACCGCCAAGGTCGAGACCGCGGCCGGGGAGGCGGCGGGCGCCAGCTCACGTCTGTCGGTCACCTTCGAGGCCGAGGGCGGGGTCTTCGCGGACGTGGACCGGGCCATCTCGGAGCGCCGGCGGCTGTGGATCCGCTACTACTCGCCCGCCCGGGACGAGGTCACCGAGCGGGAGATCGACCCGATCCGCCTGGTCAGCGTCGGTCACACCTATGTCGAGGCCTGGTGCCGCCGCTCCGAGGCCCGGCGTACGTTCCGGCTGGACCGGGTCGCCGAGATCAAGATCCTCGACGAGCCGTCCGCGCCGCCCGAGATCGAGCTGCGGGACCTGTCGGAGGCGCTGGTGCAGCCGGCCGCCGAGGACCCCGAGGTCGTCGTCGAGGTCGGTCCCGGCGGGCGCTGGGTCGCCGAGTACTACCCGCACGACAGCGCCGAGGAGCTGCCGGACGGCGGGCTGCGCATCAGTCTGCGCACCCCCGACCCGGCCTCGCTGCGGCGGCTGGCGCTGCGGCTCGGGCGTGACGGCCGGATCGTCTCCCCGCAGGACCTCGCCGACAGTGCCCGCCGGGCGGCGCGTGAGGCGCTGGCGGCCTACGACGAGGGTGACGTGACGACCAGGCCGTGACGGGCGGGCGGCGTGACCGGGTGACTTCGGGAGCGCGGGGCCGTGACGGCGGGGCGCGACGACGACGTACGACCGGAAAAGGGAGATGCGAGGGCTGTGAGCGGCGGGTCTGTTGTGTCGGGTGTGAAGTCCGGTGTGAAGTCCGGGGTGCAGGAGATCCAGGAGATCCGGGAGATGACCGTGGCGGTCGCCTTCGCGGGGATGAAGAAGGCCGTCGACGTGGTGTTCAGGGCCGGCTGCCCCGACTGCCGGGCCAACTTCGAGCTGGGCGCGAACGCGCTGCGGCTGGCCATCGGCGCCACCAGTAAGACGACCTTCTACTCCTTCACCTGCCCCGCGTGCGGCACCGCCGTCCGCAAGCCGGCCGGTGAGCGCATCGTGGAGCTGCTGACCGGGGGCGGGGTGCGGACCCTCCGGCTGCATTCGGCGGGATAGGGCCAGGGGCTAGGGTCGGCTCATGTTCTGGGCGATGTTCGCGGTGGCTGTCGGTTTCGTGGGGCTGGTCGTGCTCGGGGTGCTGGCCGTACGGGTCTTCCTGGAGGCTCGGCGGCTCGGTGCGCAGGTCACGGAGTCGGCGCGGAGAATCAGCCGGGCCGCCGAGGATCTGGAGCGGGCGACGGCGAGCGCGACCCGCTCCGTGGACGCACTGTGAGGTACGGCCGAGGCCCCTGTGAGTTGAGCGCGCGGTGCGTTTTGCGCCACTTCGCCCTGTCACCTTCTCACCTTCGGCAGGTACGCTGCCTGTCGCGGCACGGAGAACGAGGCCCGGGTCGCGGAGCGGGAGTACGCACGGGGATTGCCCAGCGTTTACCCCTGAGCGTTACGATCGCTGCCAGCACGATCGTTCGGACACCTGTCCGACCGGTCGGACAGCCACCACCCGCCGCCTCGGTGAAGAAGGTAGACAGCTATGGGCAATCTCGGTCCCACCGAGATCATTCTGATCCTCGTCGTGGTCATCCTGCTGTTCGGTGCGAAGAAGCTTCCGGACATGGCGCGCTCGCTCGGCAAGTCCGCCCGCATCCTCAAGAGCGAGGCCAAGGCCATGAAGTCCGACGGCCAGGACGACACCCCCGCGTCGGCCCCCTCCAGCGCCGAGGCTCCGGCACAGCGCACCATCCAGGCCGCTCCCGGTGATGTGACCAGCTCCCGCCCGGTCGCCGAGCCCACGGACACCACGAAGCGATGACGCAAGGCCGGACCGGACGTCCGGCCTGCCGCACGAGATGAGGACGTGGGTTGCTCAAGTCTGCCCGCAAGACGGAGAAGGACAAGGATCCCGAGGGGCGGATGCCCCTCGCGGAGCACCTGCGCGAGCTGCGAAACCGCCTTGTCAAGAGCCTGCTGGCCATCGTCGTCACGACGGTTCTCGCGGTGATGTTCTACAAGGACATCATCCAGTTCTTCACGGATCCCATTCTCCAGGCGGTGGGATGCCAACACAGCTTCGCCGAGCTGGCGGAGGACACCAGCCAGGTCAAATGCGCGCGCATCGTGCAGAACGGTCTGCTGAGCCCGTTCACGCTCGCTCTCACGGTGTCGCTGTCGTCGGGCGTGGTGCTCGCCGCCCCGGTCTGGCTGTACCAGCTCTGGGCGTTCGTCGCTCCAGGTCTGCACCGCAACGAGAAGAAGTACAGTCTCGGCTTCGTGGCGGCGGGTTTCCCGCTGTTCCTCATGGGCTCGTACTTCGCCTACTGGTCGCTGCCCAAGATGGCGTCGGTCATGCTCCAGTTCTCGATCATCGGAAGCGACAACCAGCTTCCCCTCGATGATCTGCTGAACCTGATCATGCGGATGATCGTCGTCTTCGGCCTCTCCTTCGAGCTGCCACTGCTGCTCGTGATGCTGAACTTCGGCGGCGTCCTCTCGGGCAAGAAGATGGCCGGCTGGTGGCGGGGCATGATCCTCGGCATCACGCTCTTCGCGGCGATCGCCACCCCCAGCACCGACCCCATCTCGATGCTGGCGCTGGCGGGCCCCATCTGGGTCCTCTACTTCGTCGCGACGGCCATCGCGCTGACCAACGACAGGCGCCGGGCCCGCGTCCGGGCGCTGCAGCCGGACGACGACGAGGCCTCCGAGCTGGACCTCACCCCCGAGGACATCGGCGAGATCGAGACCGTGTCCGCGAGCAAGGCGCTCCCCGCGCAGACCGAGCCCGAACGGGAACGGATCAACGGGTACGACGACGTGACCTGACCCCCGGCACACGGCACACGGCGGAGCCCGCACCGAGCGGAGCCACGACGGCGGTGGGGCCCACCCGGCATCCCGGGCGGGCCCCACCGCCGTCGTCGTGCGTGCGTTCGCCGTGATTCCTTTTCGGACGGCGGACGGTCCTGATCTCGACGGTGCCACGATCCGGATAATGATCGTCCTGTTGTCAGTGGGGCCCGGTACGCTCGAAAGCACGATGACAGAGGATCTCTCACCGGCCGAGCGGTATGCGGCAGCACGCAGGCGCGCTGCCGAGCAGGCCACCGCGCTCGCCTCCTTCCGCGAGATGTACGACTTCGGTCTCGACCCCTTCCAGATCGAGGCCTGCCAGGCGCTGGAGGCGGGCAAGGGCGTCCTGGTGGCCGCCCCGACCGGCTCGGGCAAGACGATCGTCGGCGAGTTCGCCGTCCACCTCGCCCTGCGACAGGGCAAGAAGTGCTTCTACACGACACCCATCAAGGCCCTGTCGAACCAGAAGTACGCCGACCTGTGCCGCCGTTACGGCGCCGACAAGGTCGGTCTGCTCACCGGTGACAACAGCGTCAACTCCGACGCCCCCGTGGTCGTGATGACCACCGAGGTGCTGCGGAACATGCTGTATGCGGGCTCCCGGACCCTCCTCGGCCTCGGGTACGTGGTCATGGACGAGGTGCACTACCTCTCCGACCGCTTCCGGGGCGCGGTGTGGGAGGAGGTGATCATCCACCTACCCGAGTCGGTCACCCTCGTCTCCCTCTCCGCCACCGTGTCGAACGCGGAGGAGTTCGGCGACTGGCTGGACACCGTACGCGGCGACACCGACGTGATCGTCTCCGAACACCGGCCGGTGCCGCTGTTCCAGCACGTGCTCGCCGGGCGGCGGATGTACGACCTGTTCGAGGAGGGCGAGGGCAGCAAGAAGGCCGTCAACCCCGACCTGACCCGGATGGCGCGACTGGAGGCCAGCCGGCCCTCCTTCCAGGACCGCCGCCGCGGCCGCTCCATGCGCGAGGCCGACCGTGAGCGCGAGCGCAGACAGCGGTCGAGGATCTGGATCCCGAGCCGCCCCGAGGTCATCGAACGGCTCGACTCCGAAGGCCTGTTGCCCGCCATCACTTTCATCTTCAGCCGCGCCGCCTGCGAGGCCGCCGTCCAGCAGTGCCTGTACGCGGGCCTCCGGCTGAACGACGAGGAGTCCCGGCACAAGGTGCGCGGCCTCGTCGAGGAGCGCACCGCCTCCATCCCCCGCGAGGACCTCCATGTCCTCGGCTACTACGAGTGGTTGGAGGGGCTGGAGCGCGGCATCGCGGCCCATCACGCCGGCATGCTGCCGACGTTCAAGGAGGTCGTCGAGGAACTCTTCGTACGCGGCCTGGTCAAGGCCGTGTTCGCCACCGAGACCCTCGCGCTCGGCATCAACATGCCCGCCCGCTCCGTGGTGTTGGAGAAGCTCGTCAAGTGGAACGGCGAGCAGCACGCCGACATCACCCCCGGTGAGTACACCCAGCTGACGGGGCGTGCGGGCCGGCGCGGCATCGATGTCGAGGGCCACGCGGTGGTGCTGTGGCAGCGGGGCATGAACCCCGACCACCTCGCCGGGCTCGCCGGCACCCGTACGTATCCGCTGCGCTCCAGCTTCAAGCCGTCGTACAACATGGCGGTCAACCTGGTCGAACAGTTCGGGCGGCACCGCTCGCGCGAGCTGCTGGAGACCTCGTTCGCCCAGTTCCAGGCCGACAAGTCGGTCGTCGGGATCTCCCGGCAGGTGCAGCGCAACGAGGAGGGCCTGGAGGGCTACCAGGAGTCCATGACCTGCCACCTCGGGGACTTCGAGGAGTACGCGCGCCTCAGGCGGGAGCTCAAGGACCGCGAGACCGAGCTGGCCAAGCAGGGGGCCGCGCAGCGGCGCGCCGAGGCCGCCGTCGCGCTGGAGAAGCTCAAGCCCGGTGACGTCATCCATGTGCCGACCGGCAAGTACGCCGGGCTCGCTCTGGTGCTGGACCCGGGGCTGCCGGCCGGGCGGACCAACGGCCACCGGGGGTTCGAGCACCACGACGGGCCGCGTCCGCTGGTGCTGACCGCCGAACGGCAGGTCAAGCGGCTGGCGTCGATCGACTTCCCGGTTCCGGTGGAGGCGCTGGAGCGGATGCGCATCCCGAAGTCCTTCAACCCGCGCTCGCCGCAGTCGCGCCGGGATCTGGCGTCGGCGCTGCGCACCAAGGCCGGGCACCTGGTGCCGGACAGGCACCGCAAGCAGCGGGCCGCCGCCGCGGACGACCGTGAGATCGCCCGGCTGCGCGCCGCGCTGCGGGCGCATCCCTGCCACGGGTGCGACGAGCGCGAGGACCATGCGCGGTGGGCCGAGCGGTACCACCGGCTCAAGCGGGACACCGCGCAGCTGGAGCGGCGTATCGAGGGCCGCACGAACACGATCGCGCGGACCTTCGACCGGATCGTCGCGCTGCTGACCGAGCTGGACTATCTGCGGGGTGACGAGGTCACCGAGCACGGGAAGCGGCTCGCCCGGCTGTACGGCGAGCTGGATCTGCTCGCCAGTGAGTGTCTGCGGGCGGGTGTCTGGGAGGGGCTCGGGCCGGCGGAGCTCGCGGCGTGCGTCTCGGCGCTGGTCTACGAGGCCCGGGTGGGGGACGACGCGATGGCGCCGAAGCTGCCGTCCGGGAACGCCAAGGCCGCGCTGGGGGAGATGGTGCGGATCTGGGGGCGGCTGGACGCGCTGGAGGAGGAGTTCCGGATCACGCAGAGCGAAGGGGTGGGGCAGCGGGAGCCCGATCTCGGCTTCGCCTGGGCCGCGTACATGTGGGCTTCGGGGGCGGGGCTCGACGAGGTGTTGCGTGAGGCGGAGATGCCGGCGGGGGACTTCGTGCGGTGGTGCAAGCAGGTGATCGATGTGCTGGGGCAGCTTGCGGCGGCGGCGCCGGCCGGGTCGACGGTGGGGAAGAGTGCGCGTAAGGCGGTGGATGGGGTGCTGCGGGGGGTTGTGGCCTACTCGTCGGTCGGGTAAGGCGGGTTCGAACCGGGGTGGGGGTGGGTTCGCCTGAGGTGGGGGTGGGCTGGGGTGCGGGTGAGTGGGGGTTCTCGCGCAGTTCCCCGCGCCCCTAGGCCCGTAGGGGTTCTCATGTCGTTTCCCGTGTCCCTGAGCGAGGGCCGGGCTTTTGCTCAGCGGGCCAGGTAGCCTCTCCAGCCGCCGTGTCCCGTGATGTCCGGGGCGTTCTGGAGGGCGGCGGGCTCGCAGAGGAAGCCGGGGGTGCGGGTGCCGTCGGAGAGGTGCACGGTGCCCAGGGTCATGGGGCGGGGGAGGGTCGTCAGGAGTCTGCCCAGGCCCGCTGCCGGGAGGCGCCAGATCTCGGTCTCGATCGGGGCGCCGCCCTCGCCCACGTACACCAGACCCGGCTTGGGCGGGGTGGTCCGCAGGGCGTGGAGGCGGTAGACCGGTGCCGTCGTGGTCGTGCGCTCCAGGCGGGCACCCAGGGACAGCAGTTGGGGGTTCAGGGGCTGGCCCGAGAGATGGGCGCCCACGACCGCCAGACGGGCCTCCGGCTGGAGGAGAGCGGCGACGCGGGCCATGCGGTCGTCCGTGAAGGCCGGGCCGATGAGCATCACGCCGAAGGGGAGACCGTTCACCTCGCCCGCCGGGACGGCCACCGCCGCCAGGTCGAACAGGTTCGTGGAGTTGGTGAACCGGCCGAGGCGGGCGTTGGCGCCCAGTGGGTCGGCGACCACCTCGGCGAGCGTGGGGTGGCCCGGTGCCGTCGGCAGCAACAGGGCGTCCGCGTCGGCCAGTTCGGCGAGCGCCCGGGTGCGCAGCGCGGCCAGGTGGTCCTGGTCGGCGAAGAGCCGGTGCGCCGGGATGTCCCGGGCCCGGGTGATGATCCCCGCGACCGTGGGGTCCAGCGCACCGACGCCGTCCGCGATCGCCTTGTCGACGAAGGCGCCGACCGCGGTGTAGCGCTCGGCCACGAAGGCGCCCTGGTAGAGCATGGCCGCGGCCTCGGTGAAGGGGGCGAGGTCGAGATGGCGTACGTCCGCGCCCGTGGCCCGTAGGCGGGTCACCGTCGCCTCGAACGCCTCCGCCCAGCCCTCGTCCAGTTCGCCCAGCTGCTCGGGCCGGGGGACCGCGACGCGCCAGGGGCCCGGGGCGCGCGCGGGGAGCGGCGGGAGGGCGCGGTCGGGCGGGGAGGCCATGTGGGCGAGGGCCTGTTCCGCCTCCGGGAGGGTGCGGGCGAACACCGTGACGCAGTCAAGGGAGGCGCAGGCCGGGACCACGCCGGTGGTGGGGACCAGGCCCCGGGTGGGCTTCAGGCCGACGATGCCGTTGAGAGCGGCGGGCACCCTGCCGGAGCCCGCCGTGTCGGTGCCGAGGGCGAGGTCGACCAGGCCGAGCGCCACCGCCACGGCCGAGCCGGAGCTGGAGCCGCCGCTGATGCGGGACGGGTCGTGGGCGTTCCGGACGGCGCCGTACGGGGAGCGGGTGCCGACCAGGCCCGTGGCGAACTGGTCGAGGTTGGTGGTGCCGAGGACGAGGGCACCGGCGGCGCGGAGGCGGGCGACGACCGGGGCGTCGGCGTCGGGGGTGTACGCGTAGGCCGGGCAGCCGGCGGTGGTGGGGAGGCCGTGGACGTCGATGTTGCCCTTGACGGCGAGGAGGCGGCCGGCGAGGGGGAGGTGGGCGCCGGTGGCCAGGCGGGCGTCGATGGCCTCGGCCTCGGCCTCCACGTCGTGCTGGGGGCGCAGGTCGATCCAGATCTCGGGGCGGTCGACGGCTTCGATGCGGGCGTAGGCGGTGCGGACTCTGGTGAGGGTGGGCGAGAGGGGCATGTGGGCTCCTGGGGGCTGTGGGTGGGGTGGGGCGGGGTGCGCTTCAGGGTTTGTTCGCCCCCGCCGCCCCTACCCGTCCCGTCCTCCAGGGGCTGCGCCCCTTCGACCCCCTTGGGCGCCTCATGGGGTGGAGGGTTCGGAGTCGTCGGCGGGTGCGGGTGGGTGGGGCTTCTCGCGCGGTTCCCCGCGCCCCCTACGGGGCGGGGTCAGGAGTTGTCCGGGGTCAGGAGGATCAGGGGGGTGCCTGGGGTCACCTGAGCGCCCGGGACGGTGAGGATCCGGTCTACGACGCCGGCCGTGGGGGAGGGGACTCGGGACTCCATCTTCATGGCCTCCAGGGTCAGGAGGGGCTGGCCGGTGGTCACCCGGTCGCCCGGGCGGACGTTCACCTGCCAGACCGACGCCGTGAACTCGGCCTCGATCAGGTGGGCGCCTTCGGGCACGTGGACCTCGGCGGGCGGTAGCGGCTCGGCCGCCCCCGTCTCCACTCTGTCGAACTCGCCGGCGGCCTCCCAGGCGGCCCTCTCCGCCGCGAACGCGGTCTGTTGCCTGGTCCTGAACTCGGCTATGGAGTCGGCGTGTTCGGTGAGGAACGCCTCGTACGCGGCCAGGGAGAACGTGCCCTGTTCCACGCGGGGGACGAAGCGGCCCGAGACGATGTCCGCGCGCAGGGCCAGGAGTTCGTCGGCGTCCACCGGGTACCACCTGATGCGGTCGAAGAAGCGCAGCAGCCACGGGGAGCCGGGCTCGAAGGCGCCGCGCTGCTGCCAGGGGGACCAGACCTGGGTGGTGCGGCCGACGAACTGGTAACCGCCGGGTCCCTCCATGCCGTAGACACAGAGGTAGGCGCCGCCGATGCCGACCGAGTTCTCCGCCGTCCAGGTGCGGGCCGGGTTGTACTTCGTGGTCACCAGGCGGTGGCGGGGGTCAAGCGGGGTCGCCACCGGGGCGCCCAGGTAGACGTCCCCGAGGCCCAGGACCAGGTACTCGGCGGCGAAGACCGTGTCGTGGACGTCGGCCACCGTGTCCAGGCCGTTGACGCGGCGGATGAACTCGATGTTCCAGGGGCACCAGGGGGCGTCGTCGCGGACGCCCGCCATGTAGCGGGCGATGGCCTCGCGGGTCGCGGGGTCGTCCCAGGAGAGGGGGAGGTGGATCGTGCGGGAGGGGACGACCAGTTCGTCCGTCGGGGGGAGGGACGCCACGATCCGGCGTACCGCCGTGAGGAGTTCGGGCTGGGGGAGCAGTACCGGGTCGTTGCGGATCTGAAGGGAGCGGATGCCCGGGGTGAGGTCGGCGACGCCGTGGAGGCCCGCCTCGGCGACCGCCTCCATCAGGGCGTGGACGCGCATCCGCAGGGCCAGGTCGAGCCGCATCGGCCCGAACTCGACGAGGAGGTTGTCGTCGCCGCTGCGGCGGTACGTCACGTCGCCGTCGCGGGCCAGGACGCCGCCGTCGACGATCGCGGGGCGGGCCGAGGTGTCGTCGGCGACCGGGACGAAGCGGACGGTGTCTCCGGGGCGCAGCTGGCCGAGCTTCCAGCGCTCGGTGGAGACGACCGTGGCCGGGCAGACGAAGCCGCCGAGGGAGGGGCCGTCGGGGCCGAGGAGGACCGGCATGTCGCCGGTGTAGTCGACGGCGCCGACCGAGTACGGGGTGTCGTGGATGTTGGAGGGGTGCAGGCCCGCCTCGCCGCCGTCGGTGCGCGCCCAGCGGGGTTTGGGCCCGACGAGCCGTACGCCGGTGCGGGCCGAGTTGAAGTGGACCGTCCAGTCGGCCGCGTAGAACTCGTGGATGTCCTCCTCGGTGAAGAACTCCGGCGCCGCGTGCGGGCCTTCGAGGACGGCCACCTGCCAGGTGGCGGGGAAGGCGGGGCGGTCCTCCGGGGGGACGGGGCCCGTGCGGTCCGTGACCGCGCCGCCGTGCAGGACGTCGCCCGTGCGCAGGGCCCGGCCGCCGTGGCCGCCGAAGCGGCCGAGGGTGAATGTGGCCGCGCTGCCCAGGAACGACGGGACGTCCAGGCCGCCGCCCGCGATCAGGACATAGGTGCGCAGGCCGTGTTCCGTGGGCGCGCCGACGGACAGGACGGCTCCGGCGGGTACCCTCACCGGTTCCCAGCGGGCGATCGGTGAGCCGTCCACGGTCACCGGGGCGGGGGCGCCCGTCACGCAGACGGTGGTGGCGTGCGTGAAGCGCAGGGTGGGGCCCTGGAGGGTGCATTCGAGGCCCGGGGCGCCCTCGGGGTTGCCCAGTGCCCGGTTGCCGAGGCGGAAGGACAGGTCGTCCATGGGGCCGCTGGGCGGGACGCCGACCTGCCAGTGGCCGGTGCGGCCGGGCCAGTCCTGGACGGTGGTGAGGGTGCCGCCGGAGAGGACCTCGATCCGGGGGGTCGGGTCGGTGACGGCGGCGAGGGTCGCCGTGGAGTGGGTGGCCCGCCGGACGTCCGGGTCGGTGAGGGCCGCCCGGAGCTGGCCCAGGTTCGTCTCGATGCCGTCGACCCGGGTCCTCGCCAGCGCCTCGTCGAGCCGACGCAGGGCGTGGGCGCGGTCGGAGCCGTACGCGACGATCTTCGCCAGCAGCGGGTCGTACGACGTGGTGACCTCGGTGCCCGTCTCCGCCCAGCCGTCGACGCGGACGCCCGACGGGAACTCGACCCGGGTCAACAGGCCCGCGCTCGGCCGGTGTCCACGGCTGGGGTCCTCGGCGTAGAGCCGGGCCTCGACGGCGTGGCCGCGCGGCTGGCCCGGGGCGCGGACGACGGCGGCGTCGCCGCGGGCCAGACGCAGCATCCAGGCGACGAGGTCGACGCCGTAGATCTCCTCGGTGACCGGATGCTCCACCTGGAGGCGGGTGTTGACCTCCAGGAAGTACGCCTCCTCGCGCGCGGCGTCGTACACGAACTCGACCGTTCCGGCGGAGCGGTACTCGACGCTCGCGCAGAGGTCGCGGGCGGCGGCGGACAGCCGTGCGCGGACGTGGTCGGGCAGGCCGGGGGCCGGTGCCTCCTCGACGACCTTCTGGTTGCGGCGCTGGAGGGTGCAGTCGCGGTCGCCGAAGGTGACGACGAGGCCGTCGCCGTCGCCGAAGACCTGCACCTCGACATGGCGGGCCCGCTCGACGAGGCGTTCGAGGTAGACACCCGAGGAGGACGCCGTGGCGAAGGAGGCGGCGGCGACGCGCCGCACCCGGTCCCAGGCCTCGGTGAGTTCGCCCGCGGATCGACATGCCGACATGCCGATACCGCCGCCTCCGCCGCTGGCCTTGAGCATCACCGGGTAGCCGATGGCCGCGGCATGGGCGAGCGCCTCGTCGAGCGAGTCGAGCAGGTCGGTGCCGGGCAGCAGGGGCACGCCCGCGGCCTCGGCCGCCGCCCGCGCGGTGTGTTTGGCGCCGAACAGCTCCAGTTGATCGGCGGTGGGGCCGACGAACACGAGATCGGCCTCCGCGCAGCGGCGGGCGAAGTCGGCGTCCTCGGAGAGGAACCCGTACCCGGGGTGGACGGCACCCGCGCCGGTGTCCTTGGCGGCCTTCAGGATCAGGTCCGCGTCGAGGTACGACTCCTTCGCGGGCGCCGGGCCGAGCCGTACCGCCTCGTCGGCGAGCCGCACATGGGCGGCGGCGCGGTCGGCGTCGGAGTACACCGCGACCGTGCGCAGGCCCAGTTCGCGGGCGGTGCGGATGATCCGGACGGCGATCTCGCCCCGGTTCGCGACCAGCAGCGTGTCGAAGGTCATGTGTCCGTCCCGGTGATCGTCATCTCCACGGCCGTCGGCTCGAATCCGTTGCAGGGGTTGTTGATCTGGGGGCAGTTGGAGACCAGGACGAGCACGTCGCGTTCGGCGCGCAGGGTGACGGCGAGACCGGGGGCGGAGATCCCGTCGACGATGCCGAGGGTGCCGTCCTTCTCGACCGGCACGTTCATGTACCAGTTGATGTTCGACACCAGGTCGCGTTTGCCGAGGCCGTGCCGGGCGCCCTCGGCGAGGAAGTTGTCCACACAGGCGTGCTGCGACCAGGTGTGGTGCCCGTACCGCAGCGTGTTCGACTCCTTGGAGCAGGCGCCGCCGACCGTGTCGTGCCGGCCCACGTCGTCGGCGGTCACGGTCATCAGCGGGGTGTGCTCGTTGGACATCAGCACACTGCCGGTGGTGAGGAAGATGCCGCCCTGCGCGTGGATCGTGTCGGGCGCGCTGTAGCGGACGGCCGTGTCGTGGGCGTCGTACACGAGGAAGTCGACGGCCTGGTTGCCGTGCAGATCGGTGAGCGTGAGGGTCTCGCCGGCGCGGATCACCGACGACCAGGCGGCGCGGGCCGGGACCACGGTCGTCGTGCTCATACGAGCCCCCTCGCGGTGAGGAACTCGGCGGTGTTCAGGAAGGCCCGGCGGCCCTCGGGCGAGGCGTCCCACAGGGGGTCGCCGGGGCGGGTCGGCCGGGCACGCCAGGCGAGCACCTCCAGCGGGGTGCTGACGTACTCGGGACGCGGGTCGGCCGGGTGCGGCACATTGGCGATCAGCACGGTCACGTCCTGCTCGGCACGGAGGGTCACGGCGGCGCCGGGGCCGGCGGAGCCGGTGAAGTCGAGGGTGCCGTCCTCGCGTACCCGTACGCCCTGGAAGAAGGAGAGGGAGGGCGGCAGGTCCCGGGGTTCCAGGCCGTTCTTGGCGGCGGCCAGCTTGAACAGTTCACGCCCGGCGGGGGAGGCGGAGTGCGGGGTGCCGTCCCCGTACCGCTCGGTGTTGCGCGCCAGGGTGGAGGTGCCGCACAGGGCGTCGTGGCGGCCCGAGGTGTCGGCGACCACCGAGGCCAGAACACGGCCCTGGTCGGACAGCAGCAGGACGCCCTCGCCCAGGTAGGCGTTCCACTGCACCTTGACGGTGTCGGCCACGTTCAGCCGCTCCCAGGGGCGGTCGGCGTGGTGCAGCAGCAGATGCGCGCACGCGTCGCCGCGCAGGTCGGTCAGCCGGACCTCGGTGCCGCGGGCGAGCACCCGGTGCGTGTAGCTGCCGCCCGCCACGGTCTCCGCCCAGACCAGCCGCTCGGGTTCGCAGGGAGGGGAGGGCCAGTCGGTCGCGGGCACCACGGGCATGGACTCGGTCCGGGCGCCCTCCTGTGCGCGGGCGTGATCACGTGCTCCGTACGTCGTCGATGTCGCCATCGCGGGACCTCCGGGTGCGGCGTGTATTTCTGTCGTGCGACAGAAATTAGGAGCGGGGCGCGTCGACGCCATGTCCCTCGCGTTGCCGGGTGGTTACCGCTCTCTCACGATGTTCGGGCCTGTCGGGGGGCGGGGGAACAGGGCGATCGGGTATCGCCGGTGGCCGGGTGCCGTGTGCGAGGATCGAACACATGGGAAGCGCGGGTGGCGGAGGTGGTCGGCGGGTCGGCAGACCGCGTGCCGAGGGCCGGCCGGAGAGCGGCCTGTCGCCCCGGGACGAACTGCTCGCGGCCGCCGCGGAGTTGTTCACGACGCGGGGGTACGCGGCCACCACCACCCGCGCGGTCGCCGAGCGCGCCGGCATGCGGCAGGCGTCCATGTACCACTACGTGTCCGGCAAGGAGGAGCTGCTCGCCGGGCTGCTGGAGTCCACCGTCACGCCGTCGCTGGCCTGTGCCCGTGACCTCCTGGTCCGGGACACCGTCCCCGCCGAGGAACGGCTGTGGGAGCTGTGCCGCGCCGACGTGGCCCTGCTCTGCGGCGGCCCGCACAACCTCGGCGGTCTCTACCTCCTGCCGGAGGTCCGCGCCGAGCGCTTCGCCGGCTTCCACGCCGTACGGGCCGAACTCAAGGACGCCTACCGGCAGTTGATCGCCGCGACGGCCGTGGGCGGGACGCTCGCCAAGAGCGAGCTGGAGCTGCGGACGGATCTTGTCTTCGGGCTGATCGAGGGCGTCATCCTCGTCCACCGCTCGGAGCCCGACCGCCCCGTCTCCGTCTTCGCGGAGGCGACGGCGGACGCGGCGCTGCGCATCGCCGGGGTCTGACGGACCGCCTCGACGTCCTTCCCGGGGGTCGGTTCACCCTGTCAAGAGGCGTTTCCCGTACGCCCGTTCACCATTACTCGGTGTGTGCGAACGGCGACCCGGTGTGTAAATGACCAGAGCGTACTCCTGTCGCGAGGGTGATTTCAGTCGGTTGCTGAATATGACACAGCGATGATCCGGTCGGACTAAGCTCGCCCGCAGCGCACCGAGTTGAGATGTATTCGGGCGCTTGTTCCAAAAAATACCGAAGAACCAGTTTGATGCGTGGATGAACCCGAGCAACCTCCAGCAACACCCCGCAAGTCCCCCCACCTTCAGCCGAACCGTCTTTAGAGGGCATACATGGTGAGTGTTCAATCGCCTCCCGGTGGCCGTGAACTTCCCTACGCGCGCGTGCTGCCACTACCGGCGATACTGATGGCCGCGGCGACCGGGACCACCGTCTTTCTGGTGACGGGACCGGCCCGGCTCGCCGTCGGCTTGTGCGGAGCCGTCGCGACGCTCCTGCTGCTCGCGGTCGCCGTCGTCGCGGTGCGCGGCGGCCGCCGTACGGTCCGCGAACTGCGCGCCGAACAGCAGCGGCAGACCGCCTTCCTCGAGCAGCGGATCGCCGCCCACGACCAGGAATTCACCCGGCTGGGCAAGGAGATCCTGCCCGCCGCGCTGTACCGGCTGCGCACCGGAGAATCCCCCTCAGAGGTGATTCGTCACGTCGTCGACGGTGACGCCGAATGGCGCGAACTTCCCGAATCCCAGCGCGACTTGCTGCGCACCCTGCTCACCATCGTCGACCGCGAGGAAGCGCTGCGCGACTCCTCGCAGCGGTCCTTCGTCAACATCGCCCGCCGCGTCCAGGCGATCGTGCACCAGCAGAACAACGAACTCCGCGAGATGGAGGAGGACCACGGGCGCAACCCCGAGGTCTTCGACGACCTGCTGCGCATCGACCACGGCACCGCCCTGATCGGCCGCCTCGCCGACTCCATCGCCGTCCTCGGCGGCAGCCGCCCCGGCCGTGTGTGGTCCCGGCCCGTCCCGCTCTACAGCGTGCTGCGCGGCGCCATGTCCCGCATCCTGGAGTACCGCCGCATCGAGCTCGAATCGATCGCCAAGGTCAACGTCAACGGCGTCGGCGTCGAGCCGGTCATCCACGCCTGCGCGGAACTCCTCGACAACGCCACCCGCTACTCGCCGCCCCACACCAAGGTGCACGTCACCGCGGTGGAGGTGCAGACCGGCATCGCCATCGAGATCGAGGACGGCGGCATCAGCCTCAGCGAGGAGAGCCGCGCCAAGGTCGAGGACATGCTCGCCAAGGCACAGCAGGGTGTGGACATCCAGGAGATGGGCGACACCCCGCGCCTCGGCCTCGCCGTCGTGGGCCGCCTGTCGACCATGTACAAGATGCACGTCTCGCTGCGGCCCTCCGCCTACGGCGGCGTCCGCGCCGTGATCATCGTGCCCCGCGACCTGCTGACCGACGAACCCGCCCCCGGCCTCGCGCACGGCATCGGCGCCGGTGCCGTGACGACCATCGACAACGGCGGAGTCGAAGGACCCAACCGCAAGCCCAAGCGCCGCCGCCCCACCACCGGACCGCGAATCCCGAGCTCCGCGGAGGAGATGAGCCGGGAGATGGAGGACGACGTTCCCGTCGTCACCGAGTGGACCGCCAACGGCCTGCCGCAGCGCCGCAGCCGCAGCACGATCCCGCTCAGCCAGCGCTACGCCGAGGCCGCCGCCGCGGAGGCCGCCGCCGAGGCCGCCATGGCCGCCGCCCCCGTGTGGCAGCCGGAGCCCGAACCGGAGAAGGAGCTGCCGCCGCCCGGCATGTGGGTCGAGGCGTTCATGGCCGGGCTCAAGGGCGATCCCGACCCGAACGCCCGACGGAACCCGGACGACTCGACGGCGTCCACCGCTCTCACCGCGAACACCGAGCCGGCCCGCACCGAGGCCGACGACGAGGGGGACCTCAAGTGATCCAGCAACGAGCCAATTTCGACTGGCTGCTGAAGGATCTGGCCGACGGCGTACCCGGTATCCAGCAGATCGTCGTGCTCTCCGCCGACGGTCTGCGGATCGCCCGCCACGGCGGCGACCCGGACGCCGCCGACCGGGTCGCGGCCGCCTGCGCGGGACTGCAGAGCCTGGCCGGGGCCGTGGCCGGTGAGATCCCGCACAGCGACGGCCACATGCGGATGGTCATCATCGAGATCAACGGCGGCTACTTCTACATGATGGCCGCCGGGGCCAACGCCTATCTCGCGGTCCTCGCCAACGAGGTCGCCGAACCCGGCCTGATGAGCAACCGCATGCGCGACCTCGTCGACCGGATCGGCTCCCACCTCACCAGTCCGCCGCGGCGGAACGGGCAGACCGTATGACGCCTCCGCAACGCCGACGGCGCCAACCCAAGCACGAGCCCTCGCCTCCGCCGCCCCTGTCGTCCTCGTTGCCGTCGCCGCCCTCCCCGTCCGACGGGAAGGACTCCACCGGCGGATCGGGCGGCCGGCCGCCCGAGCGGCTCTACATCCTCACCGGCGCGGACGGCGAGCGAGCACCGATCGACCTCGTCACGTTAATCGTGGCGCGGGCCGATCCGCCGCCGTCCGCCGCTCCGGAGCAGTCGGCGTTGCTGCGGATGTGCCAGGCCCCCTTGTCCGTGGCCGAGATCTCGGCCTATCTCAACCTGCCGATCAGCGTGGTGACCGTCCTGCTCACCGAGCTGCTGACGGCTGAACTGGTTCAGGCGCGCGCACCGGTCGTCCGGCAGGCGCGGGCAGACCGTTCCCTCCTCGAAGCGGTGATGCATGGACTTCAAAAGCTCTGACACCATCACGGGTCCACGGACCGAGGACCACCTGCCGCACACCGCACAGGCCGCGGCGAAGATCGTGATCGTGGGCGGTTTCGGCGTCGGCAAGACGACCATGGTGGGGTCCGTCAGCGAGATCAGGCCGCTGACGACCGAGGAGACCATGACCCAGGCCGGCATCGGGGTCGACGACAACTTCGGCTCCAAGACCAAGACGGCCACCACCGTGGCCATGGACTTCGGCCGCATCAGCATCACCGACGAGCTGGTGCTCTATCTGTTCGGCACCCCCGGGCAGGAGCGCTTCTGGTTCCTGTGGAACGGCCTGTTCGAGGGTGCCCTCGGGGCGGTCGTCCTGGTCGACACCCGCCGGCTGGAGGTCAGCTTCGACGTCATGGGCCGCCTGGAGGAACGCGGTGTGCCCTTCGTCGTGGCCGTCAACGACTTCCCCGACGCGCCCCGCTACGCCATCGATGAACTGCGCCAGGCGCTCGACCTGGCCGCGGAGATCCCGATCATCCGCTGCGACGCCCGCCGCCGGGCGTCCAGCAGGGACGTCCTGATGACCCTCATGACCTTCCTGCACTCCCTGGCGATGTCGGGGGCGGCGGCACCGGGGGCGGCCACGGCCTGACCGGCACGCGCGCGCCGCCGCGCGCGTGCCGCGGAGCCCGCTCAGCGGTCCCGCACCCCCCCATCACCCTCAGACACCGGATCCACCTCAGTTCGAAAGCGATCACCGTGACGCCTGAATCGAAGTCCCCGACCGGCACGGACGACCCCACGCTCGGGCCGCCCCCCGGTTGCCCCGCCCACGGCACGGGCACCGACGGGCTCCGCCGCCTGTACGGCCCCGAGGCGGAGGACCTGGGAGCCGTGTACGAAAAGCTCCGCGCGGAACACGGCTCGGTGGCCCCCGCCCTGCTCCACGACGACGTACCCATCTGGGTGGTGCTGGGGCACGGCGAGAACCTGCACATGGTGAGTACGCCGTCGCAGTACTCCCGGGACACCCGTCTGTGGAACAAGCTCCAGGACGGCACGTTCAAGCCCGACAACCCGCTGATGCCGCACATCGCGTGGCAGCCCATCTGCTGCCACGCCGAGGGCGACGAGCACCTGCGGCTGCGCGGCGCGGTCACCGGCGCCATGTCGACCATCAACTTCCGCGGCATCCGCCGCAGCATCAACCGCTACACCCAGCAGCTCGTCAACGAGTTCTGCGAGGAGGGCGAGGCGGACCTCGTCAGCCAGTTCGCCGAGCATCTGCCGATGGCGGTGATGTGCGAGATCCTCGGTATGCCCGAGGAGTACAACGACCGGATCGTGCACGCCGCCCGCGACATGCTCAAGGGCACCGAGACGGCGATCGCTAGCAACGCCTACATCATGGAAGCCCTGATGGGACTCACCGCCCGCCGCAGGGCGAACCCGCAGGACGACTTCACCAGCCACCTGATCAACCACCCGGCCGGGCTCAACGACGAGGAGGTGAGCCAGCACCTGCGCGTCGTGCTCATCGCCGCGTACGAGGCCACCACCAACCTCCTCGCCAACGTGCTGCGCGTGGTCCTCACCAACCCCGGCTTCCGCGCCCAGCTCAAGGGCGGCCAGATGACGGTGCCCGAGGCGGTCGAGCAGTCCCTGTGGGACGAGCCCCCGTTCAGCACGCAACTCGCCTACTTCGCCAAGCAGGACACGGAGCTGGGCGGTCAGCGGATCCGCAAGGGCGACGGTCTCCTCTTCGGTATCGCGCCGGGCAACGTCGACCCGCGGGTACGGCCCGACCTCACCGCCAACATGCAGGGCAACCGCTCCCACCTCGCCTTCGGCGGCGGCCCGCACGAATGCCCGGGCCAGGACACGGGCCGAGCCATCGCCGATGTCGGCGTCGACGCCCTGCTGGCGCGTCTGCCCGACATCCAGCTCAACTGCGAGGAGCACGAGCTGCGTTGGCGGGCCTCGATCTCGACCCGGCATCTGGTCGCGCTCCCGGTGCGGTTCGAGCCGAAGGAGAGGGAAGTCCTGGAGTCGCGGCCCCTGGGCCGTCCCGTACCGGCACAGCGTGCGGGACAGCAGGCCGCCACGGCGTGCCCGGTGTCCGGGGCCGCCCCGTCCGGGACCGCGCGGTCGGCGCCGACCGCGGCCGAACCGCCCGCCCGGCCCGGTCTCCTGCGCCGTGTGCTGCTGTGGATGAGCGGCCGATAGCCGAGCCCTCAGGCCCGGGCGTCGTGCGGGGTGCCCGCCCACTCCTCGTACGACGCCCACGCCTGGAGCACCCGCCCGCTCATGAACCGGTGCTCGTGCCCGGTGACCGGATCGGTGAACTGCATGGTCCGCGCCAGCAGTTGCAGCGGACGCCCGAAGTCGTCGGCCGGCACGGGACCTCGCACCTCCGGGTAGAGCGGGTCACCGAGAATCGGCACGCCCAAGGCGGCCATGTGCACCCGTAGTTGATGCGTCTGCCCGGTGCGGGGCGTGAGCCGGTAGCGGGCCAGGCCGTCGCCTCGCCGCTCCAGCAGCTCCACACCACTGACGGCGTTGGGTTCGCCGTCGACCTCCCGGGCCGCCATCACCCCGCGTTCCTTCACGATCCGACTGCGCACGGTGCGGGGGAGGGCGAGCGCCGGGTCGTACGGGGCGACGGCCTCGTACTCCTTGGTGACGAGCCGGTCGCGGAACAGCGACTGGTAGGCGCCCCGCTCCTCGGGGCGCACGGTGAACAGCACCAGCCCGGCGGTCAGCCGGTCCAGGCGGTGGGCGGCGCCCAGCGCGGGCAGCCCCAGCTCGCGGCGGAGCCGGGCCAGCGCGGTCTCGGCGACATGGCTGCCCCGTGGTGTCGTGGCCAGGAAGTGCGGCTTGTCGACCACGACGACATGCTCGTCGCGGTACACGACGTCCAGCGCGAACGGCACCGGCACCTCGTACGGCAGGTCCCGGTGGAACCACACGTACATGCCCGGCACATACGCCGTGTCACGCGCCACGGCCCGCCCGTCGACGTCCACGACCAGCCCCGCGTCCAGCATGCCGTCGATCACGCCCGGCCCGGGCGCCAGCCGCTCCACCAGGTGATCACGCACGGTCGCCCATGCCTTCCCCTGCGGCAGCCGGACCCGCACCGGGTCGACCCCGTCGCGCTGCGGCAGGGGAGAAGGGGGGACCGGACTTCTGCGTCTCATCACGGTCAAGCGTACGAGGGGACCGGCGGCGCGGGCGCCGTCCGGTCCCCCTTCCGAGCGGGCTCGGGGTCGGTCGCGTCAGGCGGCGCACCGGTAGCGGTCGGTGGCCTCGTGCCAGTGGTAGGAGCCCGCTGCCCAGCCCTGGATGGCCCTGGCGTGGCGGAGGACGGCGCGCTGGGTGTGCTGGCTCGTCCGCAGATCGTGCAGGGCCTGTGGGAGGTCCGACGCGACCGTCTCCTCCAGGGTTCTGACACGGCCCGTCAGGATGTGGTTGACGAGCGAGACCGCTTCATGGAGGGGGACGCCGTGCAGTTCCTGGGTGACGCGCACGATGTTGTTCTTGGCGACACCTTCGTGCACCTCCTTGGGGTAGGACACGATGTCGTTGTGCAGGTCGACGGTGTCCCGGAACGCGTTGATCAGTACGGTGAAGGGGCGGGTCGCGCGGATGTCCTCGGTTATCTCCCAGCCGAGCGAGTGCTCCATCAGCAGGGCGCTGCATCCGGCCGCACCGTAGTCACGGCGCATCTCCATCTGCTCGATGAGGTCGGGGAACCGATGACGGGTCAGGTTCTCCGTCTCCCACAACGAGGCTTCCAGGAACTGGCGTATGGACCTGGTGTACAGGAACTGCCACGCGAGGGAAGCCGCGGGCGCGGTGCGCTGCCACAGGTCTGCCAGCGCGTGTTCCAGCGGCTCCTTCGGAGTCGGGCCCGAATCCGGTGCGTGCGCGGTCACCGGCAGGAAGGACATCAGGCGCTCGATGCGGTCGAGTATCTCCTCGCGCTTTCCGAGCGCCTCGCACCAGGGCAGGAAGATGTCGTCGAGGCACCAGATCACACTGTGCCAACCGGACAGCAGTTCCAGCTCACGGGCCGACGCGTGCGGATAGGTCAGGGCGGTGAAGCGCGTGAAGTCCGCCCGGTCGAAGATCTCGGCACTCCACCCGCCGTGGTGCGAATCGGTGTGCTGCGGTTCGAGTAATCCCATGGAGTGGGCCCACGCGCGAACGCGTGGACGGGTCTCGTCCAAATGAGGGTTCACCCTGGCCGGGAACGGCATGTAGAACGAGGGTATCTGGAAGGTGTCCGCCACGGCTGCCTCCTGTCTGTGACGACGTGCCTCTGCACCGCCCTCTGCCCTGGGTCGACGGCGTGCGGCCGCCCCCAGGTCATGAATGACGCGCTGTGCTTCCTCCGCGCTGCCACCGCGGCACCGCCGACCTGCGGACGAACTGGGCTTGCGGCTTGCTGGGCGGAACCGGTCGAACGGGGCCTCGTTGCCTGCGTGCCGGGCGGTGTCGTCGGCCATGACCGTCGAGGTGACGTACGGACGGTGCAGAAAATCCGTGATCACCACTGCCGCGGCCGAGCCGCCGACGACCGGGCCGTGAACCGCCCCCGCCTTCCTCTGGACGCTCTCCGGGTAATTGACCTTCCAAACCACCATCCGCTCCACGCTGTCCTGCGTCAACCTCGGCGGACCGTCCGGCACGAGGAGCTGAGAAGCCCTATGGGGATTTGTCAACCGTTTGGCTTGAATCTGGGGCGACGAGGGTGAAAACAGGCCACTCCCCTGCGAAAGGTGTACGAGTCACCGTGGGACGCTCTCTCATCCCCGCCCCCTGCCGCGACGGCAACCCGCCCTGACGATCCACCACTTCGCACCATGCGATGGTCGCGATGCGGCGGAAAAGGGCGTGCGCCCCCGGCGCGTGGAGCGGCCCTCCGGTCCGCTCTGCCCGGCGCGCCGTCCGTGCCGGGCCTGTGTGCCGGCCGAGCAAGCGGCTCACCGCCGAGGCGGGACGTGGTGGTGGTACCGAGTGGGGCGCCCGTCACCGGGAGCGCGTGCGGTGGCGGTGCGTGAGGCGGTAGGCGAGGCCCGCGGTGACGGTGGCCAGGAGGAACAGCACGGTGAACCACTGGAACCACCAGTGGCCGCCGGCCGGGTCGTAGACGTCTGCTCGGGGCCAGGCCAGGTTGACGGTCATGAAGAGGCCGTAGAGCAGGGCGAGGGCGTTGACGGGGAGACCCCAGCGGCCCAGGGAGAAGAGAGGCTTGCCGGTCTCGTCGGTGCCGGTCGAGGGGAACTCGCCCTTCAGGCGCCGTATCAGCAGGGGGCCCGTGACCATCGCGTACGCCAGGTACAGCATCACGATGCAGGTCGTGCCGATGGCCAGGAACGCCTCCGGCGAGGCGAAGTTGAGGAGCAGCAGGGCGGCCGCGAGGACGCCGACGACCAGGGCGGGGGCGGTGGGCATGCCGGTGCGCGGGTTGACCTTTGCGAGCCGCCCGGCGAAGGGGAGTTGACCGTCGCGGGCCATCGAGAAGAGCATGCGGCAGGCCGACGTCTGGATCGCCAGCGTGGCCACGGTGATCGCCACCACCACGTCGGCGAGCAGGACGCGGCCCACGCCGTCACCGAGGCTGCTGGTCAGCACATAGCTCAGGCCGTCCACGCCCAGCCTGCCGTCGGTCAGGCTCGGCGCGGCGAGCAGACCGCCGAGGACGAGCAGACCGCCGAGCAGACCGGCCGCGCCGAGGGCCGTGAGGATCGTGCGGGGCGCGGTCCGGCGCGGATGGTGGGTCTCCTCGCTCATCTCGCCCGCGCTGTCGAAGCCGATCATCACGTACGCCGCCATGAACGAGCCCACCAGCAGGGCACCCAGCAGATCGGTACTGCCCTCGGCCATGTGGAAGGTGATGCCGGGGGAGCGCTCGGAGTGGGTGAACAGCAGGACGACGATCAGGATCGCGCCGATGATCTCGGCGGTCACGCCGACCCGGTTGACCACGGACAGCACCCGGTTGTCCAGGACGTTCACGAACGTCGTGAGCACCAGCAGGAGCACGCCCAGGACGGCCGCGTTCGCCGCGCCCGTCGGCGAGGTGGGCGTCGGGTCGCCGCCCACGAGCTGGAAGCCCGACCAGATCGCCGGCAGCACCATCTGGAGCGCGAGCGCGGCCGCCGCGACCACCACGATCTGTCCGATCACCATGGTCCAGCCGGCGAACCAGCCGAAGGTCCGGTTCGACAGGCGGGTGGACCACTGGTAGATCGAGCCCGATATCGGATAGCGCGCCGCGAGTTCCGCGAAGCAGGCGGCCACCAGCAATTGACCGACGAGCACCGCGGGCCAGGTCCAGAAGAAGACCGGGCCGCCGAACGCGTAGCCGAAGGCGAAGAACTGGAAGACGGTCGTGAGGACGGAGATGAAGGAGAAACCGGCGGCGAACGAGGCGTATCTGCTCAGGCTGCGGTGCAGCTCCTGGGCGTAGCCGAACTCGGTCAGCGAGCGGTCGTCGGGGGAGTGGGGCGGCTCCGGACGGAGGTCGGGGGCAGTGCTCGTCATGGCGGCAACCTGCTTTCGCAACAAGCGGCGCGAGCATTCGCGCACGAGCGGCGCGAATTCCTGTCGGGCGACAGAAATTAGGGGAGGCCTGTGTCGCGCGAGTCACACGACCATGTCCGGAGGGAGCCCAAATCCTCACGACCATGGCAGGGGTGGGTGGTTGCGACAAGGCGCGGCCGAGAATGCTCGAGGAGGCCGACGGGCGACGCCCGGAGGGGGCCGGAGCACGCCTGATCGCGCCGGGATACGGTCGGAGACCGCTCCCCCCGACCCTGGTGAGGAACCTCCGGATGAACGACGTTGCGCCGCCGCCAGGACCGCCCTCCCATCGGCTTCTTCCCGGCGCGTCCGAGTCGCCCGTCCTGCTGCACGTGCCGCACGGTTCGCGGGCGATCCCGGCAGCCGTGCGGAGCGGCATCGTGCTCGACGACGCCGCGCTGGAGCGGGAGTTGGACCACATCACCGACGCGTACACGGACCAGATCGCCGAGCGGGCCGCCGGGTGGGCGGCCGTGCGCCCGTGGCGGTTCGTGAACCAGCTGTCCCGGCTGGTGGTCGATCCCGAGCGCTTCCCGGACGAGCGGGAGGAGATGCTGGCCGTGGGCATGGGGGCGGTCTACACGAGGACCACGCACGGGGAGGTGCTGCGTCCGGCCGGTCACGACGGGCTGCCCCTCGACGGCAGCGCGCGGTCGCTCGTCGACGGGTACTTCCGTCCGTACGCCGACGCCATGACCGACGCCGTCACCGACCGGCTGGCGGCCGTGGGACGGGTGGTGGTCGTCGACGTCCACTCGTACCCGAGCGGGCGTCTGCCCTACGAGCTGCACGGCGACGGGCCCCGGCCGCCGGTCTGTCTGGGCACCGACCCCTTCCACACACCGGCCGAGCTGCTCGCCGCCGCCGAGGAGGCGTTCGCCGGGTTCGGTGGGACGGGTGTCGACAGCCCGTTCGGGGGCGCGTACGTCCCGCTGACGTACTACGGGCACGACCCCAGGGTGACCGCGCTGATGATCGAGATCCGCCGGGACGTCTACATGGCCGAGCCGGGCGGGGCGGCGGGCCCTGGGGTGGACGAACTTGCACAGGCGCTGGCACGCCTGGTGGACCGGCTCACGGACGTCTGAAGGTCCCCAGGCCGTTCGCGTCGAGCGCCTCGATCGTCACCGACGTCGCCCGGCCGTTCTCGTCGCCCTTGAAGGTCACGCCGGAGGGGCCGGTCGCGTTCTCGCCCACCGTCTCGTAGAAGAAGGTGTCGCCGTCGTAGTGGGTCAGACGGAACGTCATGGGCCGCGGGCCGAGGCGCAGCGTCAGGTCGCCGCCCGTCTCGGTGACCGTGAGGGGGCCGTAGTACGGGTTGGCGTAGGTGCCGGTGTAGGTGGAGTCGGCGCGGGCGTCGGAGGCGTCGTCCGGGGGCTCGGAGTAGTCCGTGGGCGAGCGGAGTTCGTCCTCCTCGTGCTCGTAGATCCCGGCGGCCAGTTCCAGCCAGTCCTCGGTCGGCTTGCCGTGCTGGGCGGTGTCGAAGAAGTTCAGGGCGACGGCGTCCGCGAGGCCGACCGGTGCGCCGTTGGTGAGGACGACGATGCCGAGCTGTTCGCCGGGCAGCATCGTGACGTTGGTGTGGGCGCCGAGGGCGAAGGCGCCGGTGTGGCTCAGCCGGAGGCGGCCGAGGTCGTCGTAGGAGACGTTCCAGCCGAGGCCGTAGAAGCCGGCGCGGCCCGCCGGTGCGGGGGGCGGCTGCGAGACGGTCTCGGGGAGGTGGGTGCGTTCGAGGGGGTCGGCCGCGATGACGCGGTCGCCGTCGAGTTCGCCGTCGGCGAGCTGGAGCCGCAGCCAGCGCGAGAGGTCGCGGGCCGAGGAACTGGCGCCGCCCGCCGGGGCCTGGGCATCGGCGTCCCGGACGTACCGAGCCTCCCAGTCGGCGGGGTCCCCGCCGTCCGATCCCTCTTTCTCGACGTGGGCGAACGCCTTGTTGTTCGTGCCCTCGTAGTCGCTGAAGCGGGAGCTGGTGGCGTCCATGCCGGCCGGCTCGTAGAGGACGTCCTCGGAGAGCTTCTCCCAGGTCGTGCCGGCGGCGTCGGCGACGGCCTCACCCGCCGCCGTCAGACCGAAGTTGGTGTACGCGTAGCTCGCGCGGAACGGTGTCAGGGGCTCCAGCCGGAGGCGGTCGACGATGTAGTCGCTGTCGTAGCCGAGGTCCTCCAGGAGGTCGCCGGCGTGGTCGGGCAGACCGCTGCGGTGGGAGAAGAGGTCGGCCAGGGTGACGTGGTCGGTCACCCACGGGTCCTTGAGGGCGAAGCCGGGGAGGTGTTCGGTCACCGGGTCGTCCCAGTCGACGGTCTTGTCGCCGACGGCCCCGGCTACCACGGTCGAGGCCAGCGGCTTCGACAGGGACGCCAGCTGGAACACGGTGTCCGGGTCGACCGGTGCCTCCTGGCCGACGTGCCGCTTGCCGTAGCCCTCCAGGTGGACCACCCGGTCCTTGTGGACGACGGCGACCGCGACGCCCGGCACCCCGGTCCGGTCCATGCCGCGCTCGACGATGCCGTCGACGGCCTCGACGGCCCGGTCGACGTCCTCCTGTGTGAGCTGGGGCGGCGGCTGCGGCGGGGGTGCGGCCGAGGCGGTGCCGATGCCGTACGGGACACCGCCGAGGACCAGGAGCGAGGCCAGGGCGGTCGCGGCCCCGGCCCTGGTTCCGGTCCCGGCCCAGATCCTGGGCGCTCCCTGGGCCTTGCCTCCGCGGCGGGCCCTCTGGTGCCGAACAGCCATGTGTTCATTCAAACGGGTGAGCCGCGCTTTGTCCTGACGAAGCCGCGCCTTCCCGTCCTGATGAAGCCGCGCGCCCTCCCGTCCTGGCGAAGCCGCGCGCCTTCCCGACCTGGCGAAGCCGCATGCCCCCGCCCGGGCAGGGCGCGCCCGCCCGGTGGCAGGGTCGCCGGATCAGGCCGTCGTCGCGGCGCTCTCCTGCTCGGACTCCACGCGGGCGTTCCACTCCTTCTTCGCGGCCTGCCAGCCGTCCTCGTCGTGGCCGAGGCGCCAGTAGCCGGAGACGGACAAGTCCTCGCGGGGGACGGCGAGTTCGACGCGGAGCAGGCGGCGCAGCTCCTTGACGAAGCCGGCTTCGCCGTGGACGAAGGCGTGCAGTCGGCCCTCGGGGAACTCCAGTGCGCGCACGGCCTCGACGAGGGCCGCGCCGACGGGCCGGTCCCCGCGGTGCAGCCAGACCACTTCCACGTCGGAGTTGATCTTCTGCTCCTCCTCGGCGCCGGCGACCTCGACGATCGCGTGCGCGCGGGCGCCGTCGGGAAGGGCCTCCAGCGAGGCGCCGATCGCCGGCAAGGCGGACTCGTCACCGACCAGGAGATGCCAGTCGGCCTCCGGGTTGGGCGCGTACGCGCCGCCGGGGCCCAGAAAGCGGATCAGCTCGCCCGGCTGGACGCGCGTGGCCCAGGGACCGGCGATGCCCTCGTCGCCGTGGAGCACGAAGTCGATGGTCAGCTCGCGCAGTTCGGGGTCCCAGGCACGCACGGTGTACGTCCGGGTCACCGGCCACTGGTCCCGGGGGAACTCCGCGCGGATCCGCTCGATGTCGAAAGGCTCCGGATAGGTCACGCCCTCGGGCCCGAACAGGAGCTTCACATAGTGATCGGTGCTGCCGCGCAGGGCGAACTCGGCGAGGCCGTCGCCACCGAGCACGACGCGCTGCATGTGCGGAGTGAGCCGCTCGGTGCGGACGACTCGCGCGGAGTGGGGCTTCGGGGTCCTGCGTACCGGACGCTCTGCCATGACGGCCTCCCAAATACCTAGCTAAGGCTTACCTAAGTTACCATCTCCCCCTTGTCGACACTCCATGCTCGGAGCGAAGACGAGGACTTCACGATGTGAATCGCGCCTCAGGCCCCTCACCACCGAGTGTCACCCCACCCACCGGCGTACGCCCCCTCCACCAGGCGTGCCTCATCACGTCCCGAGCGTCGCCAGCAGTCGCTGCAACGATCCGCCGAGCCCCCAGCGCGCCGCGAGCGCCTCCAGCGCCGCCGGATCCCGCGGAGCGCGCGGGAGCGCCGTGTCGACGTGCGGCAAGGGTACGTCCGCCGCCACCAGCACCACCTTGGGCGCCACCGCGACATAGGCCCGCGCCTCGTCGAGCCTCTTGCGCTGCGACGGGGTCAGCTTCGCCGCCGGGTCGTCGACGGCGGCCATGATCCCGGCCAGGTCGCCGAACTGGTCGAGCAGCTTCGCCGCCGTCTTCTCGCCGATGCCGGGCACCCCCGGCAGACCGTCGCTCGGGTCGCCGCGCAGCAGGGCCAGATCCGCGTACCCGCGCCCGACCACCCCGTACTTCTCGCGCAGCCACGCCTCGTCGGTGAGCTGCAGGGTGCCGACGCCCTTCAGCGGGTACAGCACCCGCACCTCGCGCTCGTCGTCGACCAGCTGGTACAGGTCGCGGTCGCCGGTGACGATGTCGACCGGCTCCTTCGCCCGTGCCGTGAAGGTGCCGATCACGTCGTCCGCCTCGTACCCGGCGACGCCCACGCGCGCGATGCCGAGCGCGTCCAGCACCGCCTCGATCACCGGTACCTGCGGGGAGAGGGTGTCCGGCACCTCCTCCTCGTCCGGCCCGGCCTCGTGCTCCTCGGCGACGCGGTGCGCCTTGTAGGAGGGGATCAGGTCGACCCGCCACTGCGGGCGCCAGTCCGCGTCCATGCACGCCACCAGGTCCGTCGGCCGGTGGTCCTTGACCAGCCGGTCGATGAATTCGAGCAGCCCGCGCACGGCGTTCACCGGGGTGCCGTCCGGGGCCTTCACGGATTCCGGCACCCCGAAATAGGCGCGGAAGTACAACGAGGCGGTGTCGAGAAGCATCAGGCGTCGGGTCACGTCCCGCATCATGCCGTACACCACGGACACCCCGCCGCCGACGCAGCAGCGCGCGGCTCTCCCCGCACCGGCGTGCGGGCTCCGCGACACCGGCGTGCGGCCCTCGGTGGGTCGACCCGCGTGCCCTCCGGCGACCGCGCGTGCGCCCCGTGGAGGTGTTCCGTGAACGCCCCTGGCCTGCGGTGAATGCCCTGTGAAGCGGGACACGGTCGCGTTTCGCCGGTCGGGCCGGGGCAGGCGCGGCCCCGGAGCAGCGCCGGTCGTGGTGTCCACACCGCGGACCGGGCGGGCCGATCCCGCCGCGCTCCACGGCCGACCTGCGGGCGGGGGAGGCGGGCCGTTTCGTAGCGAACCAAGAGGTGCACGTGTCAGCCAGGGAGTCATCCAGACTCGAAGCCGAGGGCCTGTTCAAGGTGTTCGGCAGACGACCCGACGACGCGGTGGACCGGCTGAGGGCCGGCGCCGACCGCGAGGAACTGCGAGCCGAGGGCACCACCGCCGCCGTGATCGACGCCTCCTTCACGGTGGAGCCGGGCCAGATCTTCGTCGTCATGGGCCTGTCCGGGTCCGGCAAGTCCACACTGCTGCGCATGCTCAACGGGCTCCTGGAGCCCACCGCGGGCCACGTCCGCTTCGGCGGACGGGACCTGACCGCGATCGACGAGCGCGAACTGCGGGCGGTGCGCGCCACCGGCATCAGCATGGTCTTCCAGCACTTCGCGCTCTTCCCCCACCGCAGCGTCCTGGAGAACGCCGCGTACGGCCTGGAGGTCCAGGGCGTGCCGCGCGCCGAACGGCTGCGGCGCGCCACCGAGGCGCTGGCCCTGTGCGGCCTGGCCGGCTGGGAGAAGTCCTGGCCCGACGAGCTGTCCGGCGGGATGCAGCAGCGCGTGGGCCTGGCCCGCGCGCTCGCCACCGACGCCGACGTGCTGCTGATGGACGAGTCGTTCAGCGCGCTCGACCCGCTGATCCGCCGTGACATGCAGGACCAGCTGCTGGAGCTCCAGCAGACCCTGAAGAAGACCATCGTCTTCATCACGCACGACCTCAACGAGGCCATGCGCCTCGGCGATCGCATCGCCGTCATGCGCGACGGCCGCATCGTGCAGACCGGCACCGCCGAGGACATCCTGATCCGTCCCGCCGACGACTACGTGGCCTCCTTCACCCAGGACGTCGACCGCTCCCGGGTGCTCACCGCCGGGGCCGTGATGGACACCGCCGTACGCGGCGACGAGGCGGACTGCGGCTGCGGGACCGCGACGCCCGACATGCCGTTCGCGGACCTCTGCGCGCTCAGCGCCCGTCTGTCCCACCCGGTCGCGGTGCTCGACGGGAAGGGCGCCGTCGTCGGCGTGGTGCCGCAGCGGCGCCTGATCGGCTTCCTCGGCGACCGGGACGGTCAGGACGGCCGGTACGACCAGGTCGGCAGGCCGGACCCGCAGGGCGCGCCCGTGCCCTGTGACGCCCCGCGCGACAAGGCCGTACGGGCGGTGAAGGCCAGTGCCTAGGATCCACCTCGGCGACTGGGTCGCCCACGGCGTGGACTGGCTGCGGGACCATCTCGGGCCGCTCTTCGACCTCGTCAAGGTCGTCGTCGAGGCCATGTACGACGCGGCGAACGCGGTGCTCACCGCCCCCGACCCCCTGCTGCTCGCCGGCATCCTCGCCGTGCTCGCCGTCTGGCTGCGCGGGCTGCTCCCCGGTGTGCTGGCCTTCGCGGGCCTGGCGCTCATCGACTCGATCGAGCAGTGGGAACCGGCGATGAACTCGCTCGCGCTGGTGCTGGTCTCCTGCGTGATCATCTTCGCCGTCGCCGTGCCGATCGGTATCTGGGCGGCCCGCAGCCGCGCGGTCAGCGGCGCGATCCGCCCCGCGCTCGACTTCATGCAGACGATGCCGGCGATGGTCTATCTGATCCCGGGCATCTTCTTCTTCGGCGTGGGTCCGGTGCCCGGCATGGTCGCCACCATCGTCTTCGCGATGCCGCCCGCCGTACGCCTCACCGAACTCGGCATCCGGCAGGTCGACGCCGAACTCGTCGAAGCGGCCGAGGCGTTCGGCACCCCTCCGCGCCGCACGCTGTGGCGGGTGCAGCTGCCGCTGGCGCTGCCCACGATCATGGCGGGTGTCAACCAGGTGATCATGCTGGCCCTGTCGATGGTCGTCATCGCGGGCATGGTCGGCGGCGGCGGACTCGGCTCCACCGTGTACGACGGCATCAGCTCCGTGGACGTCGGCCTCGGTTTCGAGGGCGGTATCGCGGTCGTCATCCTCGCGATCTACCTCGACCGGATGACCGGCGCTCTCAACCAGCGCGTGTCGCCGCTCGGCCGCCGCGCCCTCGCCAGGGCGAACACGGCCGTCGGCGGACTCGGCTTCCTGCGCTGGAAGCCGGCCACCCCGGTCGCGATGGTCGGTGTGGTCGTCCTCGCGCTGGTCGCCGGCGGCCTGAACGTCTTCGGCCGGTCGGCCGACGGCACCGAGGTGACCTCGAACGTCGGCCGGGGCCGCCCCATCAGCATGGGCTACATCGACTGGCCCGAGGGCGTCGCCTCCACCTACCTCTGGAAGGAGATCCTCCAGCAGCGCGGCTTCACCCCGCGGACCAGGTCGCTGGAGGTCGGCGCCCTCTACAACGGGCAGGCGCAGGGCAGCGTCGACATCCAGACCAACTCCTGGCTGCCGGCCACGCACGCCTCGTACTGGGCGAAGTACAAGGACCGGCTGGAGGACTACGGCAGCTGGTACGACAAGACCTCGCTGGAGATCGCCGTCCCCTCCTACGTCAAGGGTGTGAAGTCCCTCGACGACCTCAAGGGCAGGGCCGACCTGTTCAAGGGGAAGATCTACGGCATCGAGCCCGGCGCGGGCGAGACCAGGCTCTACGAGGACGAGGTCCAGCACGCGTACGGACTCGAGGGCGAGTACCAGCTGGTCAAGTCCAACACCTCCGCGATGCTGGCCCAGCTGGACCGTGCCTACCAGAAGAAGGAACCCATCGCGGTCACGCTCTGGTCGCCGCACTGGGCGTACGACGAGTACGAGCTGACCAAGCTGAAGGACCCCGAGGGCGCCTTCGGCGCGGGCGACGGGATCCACACCCTCGGGCGGAAGGGCTTCGCGAAGGACGAGCCCCAGGTCGCCCGGTGGCTGAAGGACTTCAAGCTCGGTGACGCCCAGCTCACCTCCCTCGAAGGGGCGATCCAGGACGCGGGCAAGGGGCACCAGGAGGACGGCGTCCGGGCCTGGCTGAAGAAGAACCCCGGGATCGTCGACAAGCTGGCCCCGGTCGCCGGGTCCCACTACGAGCGGGGCAGGCAGGCCGGTGCCGCGCCGGTCATCGGCTACCCGGCGTGGGACGAGGGCATCGCCGTCACCCAGCTCTGGGAGAACGTCCTGGAGAAGCGCGGCTACCGGCCGAAGAAGACCAAGCTCGACATCGGCCCGCTGTTCACGGGCCTGTCCACCGGGCAGGTCGACGTCGAGTTCGACGCCTGGCTGCCGGTGGCGCAGAAGTCGTACTGGGACAAGTACCGCGACGATCTCGTCGACCTCGGCGCCTGGTACGACCGGACGTCACTGGAGATCGCCGTCCCGTCGTACGTGAAGGGCGTGCGCACGATGGACGATCTGCGGGCGCACAAGGACGAGTTCAAGGGCCGGATCGTCGGCATCGAGCCCGGCACCGGTGAGATGGTCCGCCTGGAGAACACCGTCATGCCGGCCTACGGGCTGTCGGACTTCAAGCTCACCAAGGCCGGGACGAGTTCGATGCTGGCCGAGCTGGACCGCGCCTACGCGAACAGGGAGCCGATCGCCGTCGTGCTCTGGTCGCCGCACTGGGCGTACGACAAGTACGACCTGACGCGGCTCGCCGACCCCGAGAAGACCTGGGGCGCGAACAACCAGATCCGTACGCTCGCGCACCGGGACTTCCCCGAGAAGTACGCCGAGCTGAACGGCTGGCTGAAGAACTGGCACATGACCCCGGAGGAGCTGATGAGCCTGGAGCAGGCCGTCCAGAAGGCCGGGCGGGGCCGGGAGGACGAGGGCGTCGAGAAGTGGATCGACGCGCACCCGGGGATCGTCGACGAGATGGCCCCCGTGACGTAGCAGGACGCGACGGCCCGAACGTACGAAGGGGTTCGCGTACGGGCGTACGAGAAAGATCCGGACAACCCTGGGGCGGTCCGCATCCACCCGGTTCCGCCCCCTGGCGGCCGGGTGGGGCGGGCCGCTCCCGCGTCCCCAACTCCTCTTCAGGGTACCTGCCTTGGCGGGACGGCAAGCGGCCGCGCCGTCCTCCCGGGACGATGTCGTGGCTGCGCGGGACGGCTTCGGCGATCGGCGGACCCGCACCGGCGGCGTGGTGACACTGTGTGCCGGAGGGGGTGCTGCGCGCGGTCGCGGGGGCCGCGGTGACCCTCGCCGGGCGGTGCGACGAGGCCGCCAGAACGGAGGCGGGGTGGTGGCCGTGCTGGCGAGAAGTGTGAGCATGGACCCCCTGCCGTTTCACAGCGATGTGACGGGCGCGTGAAACGGTTTGCCGAACATGCGTAGGGTGCAGAGAACTCATCAGGACCATCGCGCCCGATGAGTGCCGGACGGGTGGGCATCCGTACCCGGACCAGTGAGCGTTCGCGGACCCGTCCGACGGGAGTCCGCGAGCCGACCGACGAGCGAAGGAGGGAGCCGGAGCGATGGGCGACCACAAAGAACAGCCCCTTCGGGTGGGCGCGGCCGTCCGGCGGCGGCGCCGGGCACAAAAGCTCACCCTCGCTGCCGTGGCCGAGCGCAGCGGCCTGTCGGTCCCCTTCCTCAGCCAGGTCGAGAACGAACGGGCCCGCCCCAGCAGGCCCTCCCTGGAACGTATCGCGGACGCCCTCGGCACCACCGCCGTCGAACTCCTCGCCGCGGCCGACCCGGCGTGCAGCGTCGACGTCGTGCGCGCCGCCGACGAGGACGGCTTCACGCCCCCCGACGCCTCCTCGCGCTCCCTGGTGCGCGGTCACCACCAGTTGCACGCCATGGAGTTCACCGGCGACCACGACGAGGGCCGCGAGGTCCAGCACCGCAACGACGAGCTGATGTACGTCGTCGACGGCGCCGTCGAGGTCGAGGCCGAGGGCCGTGCCCACCGCCTCGGACGCGGTGACACGCTGTACATGTCCGGTGGCGTACGGCATCGCTGGCGGGCCACCGAGCCCGAGACCCGGGTGATCGTGGTCGCCGTCGCGGACCACATCGAGGCCCTGGAGGACCGCCACCGCAAGGGCGCGTGACGCCGTGGTGCGCTCGATCCCCCGGGTCGTCTCCCTCGTCCCGTCCCTCACGGAGGCCGTCGCCGTCTCGCTGCCCGGCGTGCTGGTCGGCGCCACCGACTGGTGCGCCCACCCGGGTGATCTTGACGTGGTGCGCATCGGCGGCACCAAGAACCCCCGGACCGACGCCGTCGTCCGTCTCGCCCCCGATCTCGTCATCGCCAACGAGGAGGAGAACCGGGAGCCGGACCTGGCCGCCCTGCGGGAGGCGGGTGTCGAGGTCCTCGTCACCGAGGTACGGGACGTGCCGGGCGCCTGCGCCGAACTGGACCGGGTGCTGCGGGCCTGCGGGGCCCGGTCCCGGCCGCGCTGGCTGGACGAGGCGGAGTCGGCGTGGTCCCGGCCGACGGGCGCTGCCGACGGGCCGCTGACGCCGGGCCGCAGGACGACCGCCGTCGTGCCCGTCTGGCGGCGGCCGTGGATGGTCCTCGGCCGGGACACCTTCGCCGGTGACGTGCTCGCCCGGCTCGGTGTGGACCACCTGTACGCCGGGCACGCGGAGCGCTACCCGCGGGTGCCCGTGGAGGAGCTGCGGGCCGCCGCGCCCGACGTCGTGGTCCTGCCAGACGAGCCGTACCGCTTCACCGCCGACGACGGCCCCGAGGCCTTCCCGGGGGTGTCGTGCGCGCTGGTCAGCGGCCGGCACCTCACCTGGTACGGGCCGTCGCTGGCCGAGGCTCCGCGGGTGCTGGACGCGGCGCTGCGGGCAGCGCGCCGCTGACCAGACCGCGCGCGGTGCACCCGGCGGCGGTGGTCCAGGCCGCCAGCAGCAGTGCGTACAGCGCGACGGCGAGGGCGTCGAGGGCGACCAGCCCCGTGTGCCGGGCCAGTCCCGTCGCACCGGTCGCACAGGTGCCGACCGGGAAGGTGAACGCCCACCAGGCCATCGAGAACCCCATGCCCCGCCGCCGGGCGCGGACCACCAGGGCGGCGGCGAGCGCGAGCCAGAACAGCGCGAAGCCCAGGACGGGCACACCGTAGAGAACGGCGAACGGGGCGAAGGCGTGCGCGTACGGGGCCGGTACGGCGCCCGGGGCCGCGTCGGCGAGGTTGCCTACGGCGGTGGTCGACTGCCCGAGCGGGCCCAGGACCAGGAACAGGCTCGGCGTGAGCGCGAGCGGCAACGGCCCCGCCGCGACGAGCCGGCCGCACACCGCCGGCAGTACGACCAGGGTGGCCAGCAGGCTCAGCCCGAACAGCGCGAGACAGCCGAACAGCAGCGTCTGCCGGGCCTGCCCCGGCGGCAGGTACGGCACGAGCAGCGGACCGAGCGCGGCGGAGACCATCGGGGCGACGAGGGGGAGCAGCAGGGCGGGGGTGACCCGGTCCGCGTCGATCCGCTGTCGGACGATCAGCAGATATGGCACGACCACGGCGGCGAGAACGCCCGCGACGGTCCCGGCGCCGAAGAGCACGACGTCCAGGGCGACGGCCGCCCGCACGCCGATCCAGTCACGGCCGACGACGAGGGCACCGCCGCCGACGGCCAGCAGGGCCATGGAGAGACAGCCGTGGAAGGGGGCCACGGCCGGGTCGAGGAGGTCGGCGCGGGCCTGGTCGCGGTGGTGGGTCCAGTGCAGGGCGCGGGCGCCGAGCACGGCGACCAGGGCGACGAGCGCGAGCGCCCACACCGCCGCACAGGCCGTCCGCAGACCCGGGAGGTCCAGGGGGAGCCCGGCACCGGCGGAGGCCACGATCGCGGTGCCCATGACCGGGGCGTACCAGTTCGGACCGAGGTGGCGGAGGGCGGGGAACGGGCGGGGGCGGGAGTGGGCTCGCGAGGGGGAGGGAGGCGTGGAACCCAGGACCGGATGGGCTGGATGGGCGGGATGGGCTGGATGGGCTGGGCGGACTGCGGTGGCCATGTTTGCGAGCGTCCCGCTGCCGGGCGGGGCCCACCAGGGAGTTCGGCTGTATGGGGACATAAGCTGGGGTTATGAGTGAGACGAGCGGGGAGCGGGGCGGACTGGCCCACCGGGTGCCGGACCTCGGGGCGCTCGAACTGCTGCTGGCCGTGGCCCGGCTGGGTTCGCTCGGGCGGGCGGCGCGGGAGCTGGGCATCACCCAGCCCGCCGCGAGCAGTCGTATCCGCTCGATGGAACGCCAGCTGGGGGTCGCGCTGGTCGACCGGTCGCCGCGCGGGTCCCGGCTCACCGACGCGGGGGCGCTCGTCACCGACTGGGCCCGGCGGATCGTGGAGGCGGCCGAGGCGTTCGACGTGGGCGCGCAGGCGTTGCGGGACCGGCGTGACTCGCGGCTCCGGGTCGCCGCGAGCATGACCATCGCCGAGTATCTGCTGCCGGGCTGGCTCATCGCGCTGCGCGCCGAACGGCCGGACACGGCGGTGTCGCTCCTCGCGGGCAACTCGACGGTCGTGGCGGAGCGGTTGCTGGCGGACGAGGCCGACCTGGGGTTCGTGGAGGGGCCGACCGTGCCGGCCGGGCTGGACGCGGCCGTGATAGCGCACGACCACCTGATCGTCGTGACCGCGCCGAGTCACCCCTGGGCGCGCCGCCGCAAGCCGCTGGAGGCGGCCGAGCTGGCCTCCACGCCGTTGATCCTGCGCGAGAAGGGGTCGGGTACGCGGCAGGTCCTGGAGGCGGCCCTGGGGGGCCTCGCCCGGCCGCTCATCGAGCTGTCCTCCACGACGGCGGTCAAGTCCTCCGCGCTGAGCGGCGCCGGCCCGGCGGTGCTCAGCGAACTCGCCCTCGGCGAGGAACTCTCCGCCCGCCGACTGGTCCGCGTCCCGGTGAACGGGGTCCGCCTACGGCGCGCCCTCCGAGCGGTCTGGCCGACGGGCCACCGCCCGGCGGGCCCGGCACGGGACCTGCTGGGGCTGACGAGGGGGGTGGCGACCGGCGGGTGAGTCGCCGGGCGCGGGTGCGTGGGGCTTCTCGCGCGGTTCCCCGCGTCCCTGAAAAGCAGGGGCCGCGCCCCGTGCTTTTCGTCGAAGGGCCGAAGGCGCCTTCAGGGGCGCGGGGAACTGCGCGACCAGCCCCCACCGGGCCCGCACCCGACGACGCACCCCCCGCTCAGCGCCCCGCGGCCTCCACCAGCGCTCGCATCACCCGCACGTCCTCGCCCATCTCCGGATGCCACTGGACGCCCAACACCCACGCGGGGGCGGGTAGTTCGATGGCCTCGATCGTGCCGTCGGAGGCGTGGGCCGAGGCCAGCAGGCCGGGGCCCAGGTCGTCCACCGCCTGGTGGTGGTACGTGGGGACGTCGGTCTCCTCGGGGACGAGGTCGCCGTAGCGCGTGCCCGGTACCGGCTTCACCGCGTGGCGGCCGAAGACGCCGACCTCGGCCACGTGGTCGTCGATGTGCTGGATCAGTGTGCCGCCGAGCGCGACGTTCAGCAGCTGCATGCCCCGGCAGATGCCCAGCAGCGGTGTCCCGGTGTCCAGCGCCGCCCGGATCAGCGCCAGCTCCCACGCGTCGCGCGCCGGCGCGGCCGGGCCGCAGCGCGGGGAGCGGTCGGCGCCGTAGCGGGCGGGGTCGACATCGGGCCCGCCCGCGATGACCAGGCCGTCGAGACGGGCGACCGCCGCGGCGGCGTACGACGGGTCGTCCGGCGGCAGCATCGCGGCGACGCCGCCCGCCGCCTGTACGAGCCGGGGGTAGCCGACCGGCAGCAGCGCCGCCTCCAGCTCCCAGACACCCCAGCGCGCGCCCGACTCCAGATACGTACTCACACCGATCAACGGCCTGGTCACACATGCTCCTCACGCGTGGAAGTCACGAAACCCCGCACCACCGAACCCGTGGAACGGAGCGCTCAGTCCCGTGCCAACTCTGCCTCGGCCGCGGCCAGCGCGGCGAATTCCTCCTCCGGCGCCTTCGCCACCAGGTGCTTGCGGCTGTAGAACCCGAAGTACGCCGCCGCGACCGCGTACACGCCGAGCGCGATCAGCGCCGCCGTCACGTCCACCAGGAACGTCGCCACCAGCGCCGAGCACGCGAGGACGAGGGCGACCGAGGAGGTCAGCACGCCGCCCGGCGTCCGGTACGGCCGCTCCAGACCCGGCTCGCGGCGGCGCAGGACGATGTGCGAGAGGGACATCAGCGCGTAGCTGATGGTGGCGCCGAAGACGGCGATGTTCAGCATCCGGCCGCCGTCCCCGGTGGCCGCGGCCAGCGCGAAGCCGATCGTGCCCGGCACCAGCAGCCCCAGGTACGGGGCCTTGCGGCCGCTGGTGAGGGAGAGGACCCGGGGGAGGTAGCCGGCCCGGGAGAGCGCGAAGAGCTGGCGGGAACCCGCGTAGATCAGCGAGAAGAACGAGGCCACGAGGCCGGCCAGACCGGCGTAGTTCACGAAACGGCTCAGCGCCGTGGCCTTGCCGTCCGGCTGGAGTGCCTCGACCAGCGGATTGCCCGCCGCCTGGATGGCGTTCGAGCCGCGCGCGCCGGCCGCGGCGAAGAAGGTGATGACCGCCAGCACCACCAGGACGGCCATCGACGAGCGGATGGCCTTGGGGAGCGTACGGGCAGGGTCCCTGGTCTCCTCGGCGGCCAGCGGCACGCCCTCGACGCCCAGGAAGAACCACATGCCGAACGGGAACGCCGCCCAGATGCCCAGCAGCCCCATGGGCAGCCAGGAACTCGCGCCGAACGCCGAGGAGTCGACCGGGATGTCGTCCAGCGCGGACACGCTGAAGTCGGGCAGCGCGCCCAGGGCGAACACGATCAGGGCGAAGACCGCGATCCCCGTGACGACGAAGCTGGCGATCAGCGCCTCACCGACGCCCCAGAGGTGGATGCCGATGAAGATCGCGAAGCAGACGAGGTACACCGGCCAGCCGGACTCCAGGCCGAACAGGCCCAGCGACTCCACATATTCGCCGATGAAGATCACGATCGCGGCGGGGGCGAGCACGTACTCGATCAGGATCGCCGTGCCGGTCAGGAAGCCGCCCCAGGGGCCGAGCGCCCGGCGTGCGAAGCCGTAGCCGCCGCCAGCCGTGGGCAGGATCGCGGACAGCTCGGCGAGGGCGAAGACCATGCAGGCGTACATGGTGCCCATGAGCACCGTGGCGATCGCCAGACCGCCGAAACCGCCCTCCGCCAGGCCGAGGTTCCAGCCGGAGAAGTCGCCGGAGACGACATACGCGACGCCGAGGCCGGTCAGCAGCACCCAGCCGGCGCTGCCCCGGCGGAGCGTCCGGCGCTCCAGATAGTCGTCCGCCGCGTCGGCGGTGTCCGTGTCTTTCAGGGACATGGCGAGCACTCTCCCCACTCAAAGGAATGGATCCATACCTTTGTGGGGTGGGTGGCCGAAAAGCAATACCCCTGCGTTAAGCGAGCGTAAATACGTGTTCATCCGAGGAAGCCGCGCAGCAGGGCCGCCGTGCCCGCGCAGTGTTCCCGCATGATCTCCCGCGCCGCCTCCGCGTCCTCGTCGAGGACGGCCTCCACCAGGGCCGTGTGCTGCTGCTGGGAGTGCTCCAGGTTGCGCACCAGCAGGGGGATGCAGTCGAGCAGGTCGTTCACCCCGGCGCGTACGCCCGCGTACTGGGCGGCCAGCGAGGGGGAGCCCGACAGCTCGGCGAGGGTGAGGTGCAGCAGGGTGTCCAGCCGCCGGTACTCCGCGAGCGGCGCGTTGTGGGTGCGCGCCAGGGCCCCGCGCAGCCGCTCGGTCTGCTCGCCGGTCAGGCCGTGCGCCGCGCAGAGCCCCGCCGCGCCCACCTCCAGCACCTCGCGGAAGCGCAGCGTGTCCTCGACGTCGATGCCCTTCAGGCGTCGGCGCAGCTCGTCCTCGTCCGGAGTGGCGACGCGGGGCAGCACGAACGTGCCGCCGTACCGCCCGCGGCGCGCCTCGATCAGGCCCTGGTCCTGGAGCACCTTCAGCACCTCGCGCAGCGTCACCCGGCTGATCCCGAGCCGCTCCGCCAGCTCGCGTTCGGCCGGCAGCCGTTCGCCGCCGGGCACCAGGCCGAGCCGGACCACCTGGAGGATCTGCTCCAGCGCCTCCTCGAAGCCGTTGCCCGCCCGGACCGGACGCAGGACGGACGCCAGTCGGTCGTCGGCCCACGGAGTCTCCGGTTCCGCCCCTGTCCGCGACATGTGACCGTTCCCCCTTCCCAACTAATGGTTACGGGTAATACCTTATGGCTCCCGGATGGCTGAATGGCTCCGGGGTGGCCGAAGAAGCCCCTAGGAGGCTTTCCCGTGGCAGACCGCACACCCCCGCTCTCCGTCGAGGAACTCCACACCCTCGTCGCGGGCGGTGAGATCGACACTGTCGTCCTGGCCTTCCCCGACATGCAAGGGCGCCTCCAGGGCAAGCGGTTCGCCGCGCGCTTCTTCCTCGACGAGGTACTCGCCCACGGCACCGAGGGCTGCAACTACCTCCTCGCCGTCGACACCGAGATGAACACCGTCGACGGCTACGCGATGTCCTCCTGGGACCGGGGCTACGGCGACTTCGCCATGCACCCCGACCTGTCGACCCTGCGCCGGGTGCCCTGGAACGAGGGCACGGCCATGCTCATCGCCGACCTCGCCTGGAACGACGGCTCACCGGTCGTCGCCGCGCCCCGCCAGATCCTGCGCCGCCAGCTGGAACGCCTCGCCGAACTCGGCTACACGGCCAACGTCGGCACCGAGCTGGAGTTCATCGTCTTCAAGGACACCTACGAGCAGGCCTGGGACGCCGGCTACAAGGGTTTGACCCCGGCGAACCAGTACAACATCGACTACTCGGTCCTCGGCACGGGCCGCATCGAGCCCCTGCTGCGGCGCATCCGCAACGAGATGGCGGCCGCCGGGCTGACCGTCGAGTCCGCCAAGGGCGAGTGCAACCCCGGCCAGCACGAGATCGCCTTCAAGTACGACGAGGCCCTGGTCACCTGCGACCAGCACGCGATCTACAAGACCGGCGCCAAGGAGATCGCCTCGCAGGAGGGCGTCTCGCTCACCTTCATGGCGAAGTACAACGAGCGCGAGGGCAACTCCTGCCACATCCACCTCTCCCTCGCGGACGCCGACGGCACCAACGTCATGGCCGACGGACAGGACATGTCCCAGGTCATGCGGTACTTCCTCGCCGGACAGCTCGCCGCCCTGCGCGACTTCTCGCTGCTCTACGCCCCCAACATCAACTCCTACAAGCGGTTCCAGCCGGGCTCCTTCGCCCCCACCGCCGTGGCCTGGGGCTACGACAACCGCACCTGCGCCCTCAGGGTCGTCGGCCACGGCCGCTCGATGCGCTTCGAGAACCGGCTCCCCGGCGGTGACGTCAACCCGCACCTCGCCGTCTCCGGACTGATCGCGGCCGGCCTGTACGGCATCGAGCAGAAGCTGGAACTGCCGGAGGTGTGTGCCGGCAACGCCTACGCCGCCGAGTACGACCACGTGCCGACCACCCTGCGCGAGGCCGCCGAACTCTGGGAGAACAGCCCCATCGCCAAGGCCGCCTTCGGCGACGAGGTCGTCGCGCACTACCTGAACATGGCCCGCGTCGAGCTGGCGGCCTTCGACGCCGCCGTGACCGACTGGGAGCTGCGCCGCTCCTTCGAACGTCTGTGAGGCATCCCTTGTCCCAGCACCACATCCTGGACGTCCTCAACCCGGCGACGGAGGAGGTGATCGCCGCCGTCGCGGGCGCCGCCGAGCACGACGTCGACGCGGCCGTGCGCCGGGCGGAGAAGGCACAGCACGCCTGGGCCGCCGTCGCCCCGGCCGACCGGGCCCGGCTGCTGCGCCGCTTCGCCGCCGTCGTCGACGACCACATCGAGGAACTCGCCCTGCTGGAGGTCCGCGAGGCCGGACACACCCTCGGCAACGCCCGCTGGGAGGCCGGCAACGTCCGGGACCTGCTCGACTACGCCGCCGGCGGGATCGAACGGCTCTCCGGCCGGCAGATCCCGGTCCCCGGCGGACTGAACGTCACGATCCTCGAACCGCTCGGGGTCGTCGGCGTGATCGCGCCCTGGAACTTCCCCATGCCGATCGCCGCCTGGGGCACCGCACCCGCACTCGCCGCCGGCAACGCCGTGATCCTCAAGCCCGCCGAGACCACCCCGCTCACCGCGCTGCGCCTCGCCGAACTCGCCCTGGAGTCCGGGCTCCCGGAACACCTCCTCCAAGTGCTGCCCGGACGCGGCGACATCACCGGCGAGGCCCTCGTCCGCCACCCCGGCGTCGCCAAGATCGTGTTCACCGGCTCCACCCGGACCGGCAAACGCGTCATGGAACTCTGTGCCGACCAGGTCAAGCAGGTCACCCTCGAACTCGGCGGCAAGAGCCCCAACATCGTCTTCGCCGACGCCGACCTCAAGGCGGCCGTCGACCCGTTCTCCTTCCTCGACAACGCCGGCCAGGACTGCTGCGCCCGCACCCGCGTCCTGGTCCAGGAGTCCGTGTACGACGAGGTGAAGAGCCTGCTCGCCGAGTCGCTGGCCGGCGTGGTCGTGGGCGACCCCGCCGACGAGAAGACCCAGATGGGCCCGCTGATCTCCCGTCAACAGCTGGACCGCGTACGGTCGTTCGTGCCCGACGACGCCTCCGCGCTGCGGGGCGACGCCCCCGAGGGGCCCGGCTTCTGGTTCCCGCCGACCGTCCTCACCGGCGAACTGCCCGACTCCGCCGCCGCCCGCGAGGAGATCTTCGGCCCGGTCGCCGTCCTGCTGCCCTTCACCGACGAGGCGGACGCCGTCCGGCTCGCCAACGACACCCCGTACGGCCTCTCCGGCTCCATCTGGACCCGGGACGTCGGCCGCGCCCTGCGCGTCTCCCAGGGCGTCCGCGCGGGCAACCTGTCCGTCAACTCCCACTCCAGCGTCCGCTACTGGACCCCCTTCGGCGGCTTCAAGCAGTCCGGCATCGGCCGTGAGCTGGGCCCGGACGCACTCGCCGCGTTCACCGAGACCAAGAACGTCTTCATCAGCACGGAAGGCTCCGCACAGTGACCTCGACGACCCCTGAGAACATCTGCCGCCGCCTGGTCGGCCGCACCGCCGTCATCACCGGCGCCGGCAGCGGCATCGGCCTCGCCACCGCGCGCCGACTCGCCTCCGAGGGCGCGCGCGTCGTCTGCGGCGACGTGGACGAGGCTCGCGGCAAGGCGGTCGCCGAGGAGGTCGACGGAATCTTCGTGAAGGTCGACGTCACCGACCCCGAGCAGGTCGAGGCGCTCTTCAAGACCGCCTACGACACCTACGGCAGCGTCGACATCGCCTTCAACAACGCGGGCATCTCACCGCCCGACGACGACTCCATCCTGGAGACCGGCCTGGAGGCCTGGAAGCGGGTCCAGGAGGTCAACCTCACCTCCGTCTACCTGTGCTGCAAGGCAGCGATCCCCTACATGCGCCGCCAGGGCAAGGGCTCGATCATCAACACCGCGTCCTTCGTGGCCCGGATGGGCGCCGCCACCTCCCAGATCTCGTACACGGCCTCCAAGGGCGGTGTGCTGGCGATGTCGCGGGAACTGGGCGTGCAGTTCGCCCGCGAGGGCATCCGCGTCAACGCGCTCTGCCCGGGGCCGGTGAACACCCCCCTCCTCCAGGAACTGTTCGCCAAGGACCCGGAGCGGGCCGCGCGCCGGCTCGTGCACATCCCGGTCGGCCGGTTCGCCGAGGCCACCGAGATCGCGGCCGCCGTCGCGTTCCTCGCCAGCGACGACTCGTCCTTCGTGAACGCCACCGACTTCCTGGTCGACGGCGGTATCTCGGGCGCCTACGTCACCCCGCTCTAGGCGGTACATCCGCCTGCGTCACCCCGCTCGGGCGGTACGTCCCGGCCCGCGCGGGGCGCTGCCCTCCCGCACCGCGCGGGGCGCTGCCTCCCGGCCACCGCAACACCGACCCCGCCGGTGTGATTAGAGTGCCGGGATGAGCAGTTCGCCGCCGCCCGGCTGGTACCGCGACCCGTCCTTCCCGCTCACCGAACGCTGGTGGGACGGGACCACGTGGACCGACCACCGGCGCCAGCCGGCACAGCCCGTGCCACCTGTGCCCCAGCCCGGGCCGCCCGCGCGCCGGGGTCCCGGCCGCACCAAGGTCGTGGCCCTGGCCGCCGCCGGGGCCGTCCTGGTGGCCGGGGCGGTCACCGGCGGTGTCCTGCTGCTCGGCGAGGACGGCGACGGCGGCCGGGAGACACGGACCACCACGGCGTCCCCGACCTCCGAGACCGACGGGCAGGACAGCCCTTCCCCGACCGAGTCCGCCGGCCCTTCCCCCTCCGGGGACGCGAACCTCGTCGTGGACGACCTCAACGGCATCACGTTCCCGATCCCCGACGGCTGGGAGAACGGCGACCGCTCCGGTGAGGACGACGCCGTCCTGGTCACGGACGGCACCTTCGACTGCCCCGGCGAGGGCAGTGTCTGCCGCGGGGGCATCGTCGTCTCGCGCACCGTCACCGGCAGCGACGAGACCTCCCCGAAGGTCCTCGCCGAGAACGACGTCGAGGACGCCGCGAAGGACGCCTTCGACCGCAACGGCCTGGACCAGCAGCCGTACGACGGCATCACCGGCCACGAGGTCGTCGGCTCCGGTTCGGTCGCCGTCGCGGGCCGCGCCGGCTACTACGTGCGCTGGCGGGTGACCACGGGAGCCGGGGCCGGCGGCTACGTCCAGTCCCTCGTCTTCCCCTCCAGCAGCGGCTCCGGGGCACCGGTCCTGGTCCGCTTCGCCCTCGACGCGGGCGACGAGGGCCCGCCGCTCGACGACATCGACGAGATCGTCGAGGGCATCCGACCGGCGGGCGACACGGACACCGACACGGGCGGGGGAGTGGGCAGCAGCCTCGGCCCCTCGTGACCCCCGCTACCGGAACGCGCTACAGGAACGTGTGACCCTCGCCGCGATACGTCGGCACCGTCGCCGTCACCTCGTCGCCCTCCACCAGGTGCAGCACGTCGAACCGCTCGCACAGCTCACCGGCCTTGGCGTGCCGGAACCACACCTTGTCGCCGAGCAGCAGATCGTCCGCGGGCGCGCCCAGCAGCGGGGTCTGCACCTCGCCGGGGCCCTCCTGCGGGTCGTACTTCAGCCCCTCCGGCAGATACGGCACCGGCAGCCGGTCGGCCCCCGGCGCGCCGGAGGCCGGATAACCGCCGCCCAGGACGGTGACGACCCCGACACCCGGGCGCCGTACGACGGGCATCGCGAACAGCGCGGCCGGACGCCCCGTGAACGAGGTGTAGTTGTCGAACAGCCGCGGCACGTACAGCCCGGACCCCGCGCCGATCTCGGTGACCGCGTCCTCGGCCGCCGTGTGCTGCACACTGCCCGTGCCGCCGCCGTTGACGAACTCCAGGTCCGGCGCCACCCGCCGGACGGCGCGCACCACTTCGGCCCGCCGCGCGGCCAGTTCCTTCTTCGCGGTGGCCTGCATCATCCGCACGGCCCGCGACCGCAGCGGCCGACCGGCCACCGAGTCGCCGACACCGGCGATATGCCCCTCGTACGCCATGATCCCGACCAGCTTGAACCCCGGGCGCTCGGCGACGGCGCGCGCCATGTCGGCGACCTGCGCGGGGGAGTGCAGGGGGGAGCGCCGCGCGCCGACGCGCACCCGTCCGCCGAGCAGCTTCAGCGAGGTGTCCAGCTCCAGGCAGACCCGGACGACTTCGGTGCCGCCGCGGCGGGAGTTGTCGATCAGCTGGAGCTGGGCGGGGTCGTCCACCATCACGGTCACCGCGGCGGCGAGCTTGGGGTCGCCCGCCAGTTCGGCGAAGGCCTCGTGGTCGGCCGACGGGTACGCGAGGAGGACGTCGTCGAACCCGGAACGGGCCAGCCACAGCGACTCGTCGAGCGTGAACGACATGATGCCCCGGAAGCCCTCACGGGCCAGGACCCTCTCCAGCAGGGCCCGGCAGCGAACGGACTTGCTCGCGACGCGGATCGGCTTGCCGCCGGCCCTGCGGACGAGGTCGTCGGCGTTGGCGTCGAAGGCGTCGAGGTCGACGATCGCCAGCGGGGCGTCGAGATGAGCTGTGGCCCGGTCGTACCGGGCCCGGTCGGCGGCGCGCGCAGTCATGCACGAAGCCTGCCAGACATGATTACCGCAGGGTAGGGGGACGTTCCGGGCTAAAGCCACGGTCCCGCGGACTGGTTCCCGTTGGACCGGGGCCAACCCGTAGAGTGACGCGCACGCAGGGACGACCTCGACGGGATGCCGATCCGCTGCCACGGGTATGGCTTGCCCGAGGTGTCGGCGGGCCCCGGCGGGCGACACCCACGCTGTGCGTGACGGCCGCTCCCCACGGGCGGCGGGGCACCCGGACGACCTCGGGGTCCCGGTCCGTACGGACGACGACCTCCGGGTCGGTGGGAAGGACGACCCTCGGGTCGGCAGGAAGCGACGACCTCCGGGTCTGCACGGGACGAGGAAACGGGGGGTGCATGAGCACGGAAGCGCGCCGCGCCTCCATTCCCCCACGCCCCCCGGTCCCGCCCCGCCCCTCCATACCACCGGGCCAGGACCCGTCGGCCCCGGCCCCGGACACCCCGACGGACACCCCGCCCCCGACCGCCCCGGCGGCCGACACCACACACCCGGCGGCCCCGACCCGGCCGCCGTCCCGGGAAACCGCGCCGGACCGGGAGACACCGGGCAGGCGCCCGCACACGACAGGTGACCCGGGCCCGCGGCCGTCCGTCGGTGGCGGCCAGGGGGCGCGGCCGTCCGGGCCGGACAGGTCCGCGTCCGCGACGCCGGGGCCGATTCCTCCCCCCGGCTCCGGTCCCCGGGGCGGTTACTCGGCCCTGCCGCCCCGCCCCGATCGCGCGCCCGCGGCCGGCGGCGGGCCCACCGCGCCCCGTCGCCCGCAGCGGCCGTCCTCGGCCGGGGTGCCCGCGCGCCCCACCACCCCGCCCCGCCCTTCCACGGCACCCTCGCCGACACCGGGCGCGGCCCGCGACGGACGGCGTCCCGGTGCGGCGGACGCGCCGAACACCCCTGCGAACAGCCGGAGTTCCGGTGGTCGGGGTGAGCCCGGGCCCTCCCGCGGCCGCGCTTCCGGTCCGGTCGCCGGGCACACCGACCCCTCGCGGGGTTCCCGACAGCCGACCCCCCAGCCGACCCCCCAACCGACCCCCCAGCGGCCCACTCACGGCTCCGGCCAGGCCAACGGGCGCAATCCGGCGCGCGGTTCGGGCGAGGCGTCGGAGCGGACAACCGCGCGGGGTGCCGGGCAGACGGCCGCCGGTCGCGGCTCCGCGCGCGATGCCGGGCGTGATGCGGGACAGGGCGGCAACGGGCGTGGTTCCACGCGGGGTTCCGGCCAGTCGTTCGGGCAGAGCGCGGGCCGTGGTTCCGCCGTGGACGGTGGGGGCGGACGCCGCGCCGAACACCCGCGCTTCTCCGACTTCCGGCGTGCCACGAACCAGAACGCCGGCACCTCCGCCACTCCGCCCCCGCCCCCGGCGGCCTCCGCCCGCTTCCCGGACGCGCCTCCCCGGACCTCCGCCCGTCGCCCGGAGACCCCTCCCGCGGCCTCGGCCGCCTCCCCGGACGACCGACGAGCGACCTGGACCCGCTACCGGAACACCCCGCCGCCGTCCGCGACCCGGTTCCCGGACGAGCCGCCGGCGGCGTCCGCCCGCTTCCCGGACGAGCGGCCCGCCCCCGGGCGGGCGAACGACACCCCGCCCCCGGCCTCGGCACGCTTCCCCGACGCCCCGCCCGCCGCGCACGACACCGGACGGCGTACGGCCCCCGCCGCGCGGGCCCCGGGTGCCCGGACCGGTGACTCGGCCGCGCCCCTCGGCGAGCGCGCGCCCCGGCCCACGGGCTCCTCGGGACCCTCCGCCGACGGCGCACCACCACGTCCCGTTGGACCGGCCCCCGCCGGCAACGCGTCCCGCCCCACCGGCTCCGGCCCGCACGACGCGACCGCCCGCCCGCCCGGACAGTCCTCGGCGTCGGCGGCGGCCTCGACACCGCGCGACCGCATACCGGCGTCCGGTGGCACCGTGCCGCCCCCGGTCTCGCCCCTGCGACGTCCACTGCCCGAGGAGGCAGGCCCCGAGGGGACTCCCCGCCCGCGGTCCCTCACCCCCGAGCGCCCCGGCGGCTGGCAGCCGCCCTCGGGCCCCTCACGGCGCTCGGCCGAGGCCATCGACGGCGTGCTCGGCACGCCCCAGGGACGGCCCTTCGTGACCTTCGCGCAGCCGGACACCTCCGCGTGGACGCCGCCCGAGCCGCACGACGGACGGCGCAAACCCCGGCCCACCAAGGCGCGGGCGGCGGCCGTGGCCGCGTGCGTCGTGCTCGGCGTCGGACTCATCGGCGGTGCGGCGGCCGGGAGTTGGCTCACCGGGGACTCCGGTACGGACGACTCCCGCACCAGCTTCGCCGCGGCCGGCGACCTGTGGCACGGCGTGCCCGTCGACGTCCTGTTCCCGCCCACCGTCCAGGGCGAGGGCGCCGGACCCGGCGGCACCGACCGCACCTGGACCCGGATCGCCGTCGCACCCGACAGCGGCTGCGCCGACGCCTTCGACCCGCTGCTGCGCAAGGCCCTCGCCCCGGTCGGCTGCCTGCGGCTGCTGCGCGCCACCTACACCGACGCGACCCGCAGCAACGTCACCACCGTCGGCCTGCTGTTCACCAGGACGGACGCCGCCGCAATGACCGCGCTCAGGGCCCGCTTCACCCAGGACGGCCTCGACCGCCGGACCGACCTGATGCCCCGCCCGTACGCCGCCGAGGGGACGGTCGCCGCCGGCTTCGGCGACGACCAGCGGGCCTCCTGGACGATCTCCGTCCTCACCGACGTGCCCGTGGTCGTCTACGCGGTCTCCGGCTTCGCCGACGGCCGCACCGTCACCGAACCGCAGGCCGCCGAGGACGCGATGAAGCCCGGCGCCACCACCGCCCCCGCCCAGTCGGGCCTCGGCCACGAGGCGAAGGGCCTCGCCGACCGCATCGAACGCGGCCTGCGCAAGACCGCCGCGTCCGCCACGGAGCAGCCCTCGTGAAAGCCGACGAACCCGAGACCGCCGCACCCGCCCACCCGGACGGGCCGACCGAGACGGCCGCCGCTCCCGCGAACGCCGCGCACGCCGTGCACGCGCACACCGCTTCCGCCACGCACGACGCCCAAGCGCCCGCCGACATCCCCCCGCGCGCCCCCGGAGCCGACCGTCGGCGGCGTCTGCGGAGCGCTCTGCTCAGTGTGCCCCTCGCCGCCTCCCTGGCCCTCCTGCCGTCCACCGCCGCGCACGCCGACGGCATCCGGGACCAGCAGTGGGCACTGGACGCGATGCGTACGCAGGAGGCGTGGCGTGCGACGAAGGGCGCCGGGATCACCGTCGCCGTGCTCGACACCGGCGTCGACGACGAACACCCCGACCTGGCCGGCAACGTCCTGCCGACGAAGGACATGGTCGGCTTCGGGGCCTCGCGCGGCGACCGGTCCTGGGCGCGGCACGGCACGGCCATGGCCGGCATCATCGCCGGACACGGCCACGGGGTGAACCGCTCCGAGGGCGTCCTCGGCATCGCCCCCGAGGCCAAGATCCTCCCCGTCCGCGTCATCCTCGAGGACGGCGACTCGGCCCGCTCCAAGGCCCGCAACACCCGGGGCAACGCCCTCGCCGACGGCATCCGCTGGGCCGCCGACCAGGGCGTCGACGTCATCAACCTCTCCCTCGGCGACGACTCCGAGTCCGCCCACCCGGAACCCTCCGAGGACGCGGCCGTCCAGTACGCCCTCGCGAAGGGTTCGATCGTCGTCGCCTCGGCCGGCAACGGCGGCGAGAAGGGCGACCACGTCTCCTACCCGGCGGCCTACCCGGGCGTGATAGCGGTGACCGCGGTCGACGAGGACGGCGACCGTGCCCCGTTCTCCACCCGCCGCTGGTACGCGACCGTCAGCGCCCCCGGGATGCACGTCGTCATCGCCGACCCCGACCGCAAGTACTACGAGGGCTGGGGCACCAGCGCCGCCGCGGCCTTCGTCTCCGGTGCCGTCGCCCTCATCCGGGCGGCCCACCCCGCCCTCACCCCCGCCCAGGTCAAACGCCTCCTGGAGGACACCGCCCGCGAGGCGCCGGTCGGCGGTCGCGACGACTCCCGGGGCTTCGGTTTCATCGACCCGGCCGCCGCCATCGAGGAGGGCGGCAAGCTGAAGCCCGACGATCTCAAGGCCGCGTCGCACGGCGGCAGGTACTTCGGCTCCGGCCCGGACCCGGTCGAGGAGGAGGACCCCACGGCCGGCTGGGCGGCCCCCGCCGCGGGCGGCCTCGGCGTGCTCCTGCTGATCACCGCCGTGGTGATCTGGCGCGGGCGGGGCCGTGGCCGCCCCGACGAGTTCATCGTCTGACACCCGCGCCTACGAGCCGGTGGCCACCCGCGCCGCGTCCGCCCCTCCGGAGGGGCCCACCTCCTCCGCCGAAGCCGCCGCGTCCTCCGTACCCGCCGCGTCCGCCGCCGTGTCCGCGAAGACCGACACCGCCGCCTTCGCCGCCGCCTCGACCGTCGCGACGCCCTTCGCCTTCGTCGTGTGGCCGTCGGACACCACGGCGACCAGGTACGCGCGCCCGTCCACCGAGACCCGGCCGACACTGTTGATGTCCCACAGGCCGGTGGCGGTGCGGGGCAGCCAGCCGTTCTTCAGGGCGAAGCCCGATCCCGAGGCCCCGCCCGTCGCCGCGGCGGAGACACCCCAGTCCTGGCCCTCGGCGATCCGCGCCAGCAGATCCTGGACGTAGGCCCGCGAGTCCGCGCTCAGTACGGAGTTGTCGTCGTCCCCGAACACCTGCCGGAGCAGGACGAGTTGATCGGCAGCCGTGGTCAGGGTGAGGCCCCAGTACAGCCCGTCGCCGCCCTCGGTCGCCGTCAGCCCGAACCGCTCGTTCGCCGCGTCCAGGCCGGCCGCCTGCCCGATGACCTTCCACAGCTCCGTCGCGGAGGCGTTGTCGCTGTCGCGGATCATCGCCGAGGCGTACGTCCTCTCCTGCGCGGTGAGCCGCCGGTCCGCGTCCTCGGCCTGGAGCAGCAGCGCCGCCAGGATGTCCAGCTTGACGATGCTCGCGGTGTCGAACCGGGCGTCCCCGTACACGGCCGAGTCGCCGGACGCCACGTCGAGCACGGCCACGGACACCGCCGCCCCGTCCTCGACGGTCAGCTCCGCCAGGGCCGTCGCGAGCAGTTCGTCGTGGTCCACCTCGGGCACCGCCACAGGTTCCACCGAAGCCTCCTCAGCGGCCACCGACGAGGGTGCCGACGGCCCCGACGACGATACGGCCGAGGCGCCGCGGTCCTGTGCCTGGGCCCGCACGAACACCGTTCCCGCGGCCGTGCCGCCCACCAGGACGACGGAGGCGAGCGCGAGAGGGAGGAGCGGACGGCGCCCGGACGTACGGGCACGGCGACGGGCTCGGCGAGAGGACATACCGCGATGCTTCTGTGCCGGGCTGTGCGTGTGGTTAGGCGATTGTTAGATGGTTGTCAGGGTCGGCTGAGAAAACCGTGAGTGAGGTGACGAACACGTTTCCGGCCTGCCGAACGCCCAGGAGACTTCCCCCGATAGGGTCGACGACCGTGGCGAACAAGAACATTCCCGACCCCGGCTTCTCCGACGACGACGGCTCCGCCGACCCCCGGCTGAGCGCCGCGCTCGCCGCCTGGGCCGACGACCGCACCGCCGTGGGCCCCGTCCTCGAAGCGCTCAAGGGTGCCCGGCTGCTCGTGCCCGTCGTGGCCGTGCTCGGCGAGGTTGAGGTGGACGATCAGGAGGGGCGCGAAGCTCGTTGGAAGGGCGGTGGTGGGCGACGGGAGGGCGGACTGCGCCGCGAGAAGACCAGCGACATGGCCGTCCCCACCCTCAAGGCCGGCGGCCGCACCGCCCTGCCCGCCTTCACCTCCACCGAGAGCCTCGCGCGCTGGGACCCCGCCGCCCGCCCCGTCGCCGTACCGCTGCACCAGGCGCTGCAGGCCGCCGCGCACGAGAAGGCCGACACGATCGTGCTCGACCTGTCCGGCCCCGTCCCCTTCGAGCTGACCGGCCGCGCCCTGCTCGCGCTCGCCGAGGGACGCACCACCACCGACCCGCTCGCCGACCCCGCCGTCCGCGACGCCGTACGCTCCGCCGTCGCCGCCGAGCCGGCCGTGCTCCGCGCCCACCTCGGCCCCGGACAGGCCGACGGCACCCTGGCTCTGATCCTCGACGAGGCCGCGCCCCCGGCCGAGACGGCGCAGTCCGTCGCCGGGCGCCTCGCCGCCGACGAGACACTGAGGGCCCGCCTGGTGCGCGGCCTCGACCTGGCACTGCTGCCGGCCGGGGCCACACCACCGGGCGAGCCCTTGTACGTACGGGCGTAGTCGTCCCGCAGCGCTGCGGGACTAGCCGTAGATCGGGCCCGTGTACTTCTCGCCCGGGCCCTGGCCCGGCTCGTCCGGGACGAGCGACGCCTCGCGGAACGCCAGCTGCAGCGACTTCAGGCCGTCGCGCAGCGGGGCCGCGTGGAAGGAGCTGATCTCGGTCGCGGAGGCGTCCAGCAGACCGGCGAGGGCGGTGACCAGCTTGCGGGCCTCGTCCAGGTCCTTGTACTTGTCGCCCTCCTCGGTCAGACCGAGCTTCACCGCGGCGGCGCTCATCAGGTTGACGGCGACCGTCACGATCACCTCGACCGCGGGGACCTCGGCGATGTCGCGGGTCATCGAGTCGAAGTCGGGGTTCTCAGGAGGGGTCTCACTCATGCCCCACACGATAGGCCCCGGCACGTGCCTCCCGACCTGCGGGAGTCGCCGCGGCTCGATTGGCACGTCAGGTTTGAACCCGGTATGGTGGTGTCCACGACCGGCTGGACACCTGTGTGTCCGGCCCGCAAGTGGAGGCTCCGCACTCCCACCTGACTGTCCTCCGGGACGGCAGGTCACCCGGTCAGGCGGCCCCCACCGTTCCGTACGGACGGTGGAGTCGTCCGATATTGCGCCCCGCGGCACACCCGCGGCGGTGCTCCGGCAGTTCATGGAGCCCCGCCTGTGTTCCGTCCGGGGCATTTTTCGTGGCTCCCGGTGGTTGGTCCAGATGTCAACCAGACATGACGCGGCGGTCCGCCAGACCGTCGTGTGGTGCTACCGAGGAGGATCCATCAGCGCCGAGCCCCGCATCAACGACCGGATTCGCGTTCCCGAGGTGCGACTTGTCGGTCCCAGCGGCGAGCAGGTCGGGATTGTTCCGCTTGCCAAGGCCCTGGAGCTTGCGCAGGAGTACGACCTCGATCTCGTCGAGGTGGCCGCGAACGCCCGTCCGCCGGTCTGCAAGCTCATGGACTACGGGAAGTTCAAGTACGAGTCGGCCATGAAGGCCCGTGAGGCGCGCAAGAACCAGGCGCACACGGTCATCAAGGAGATGAAGCTCCGGCCGAAGATCGACCCGCACGACTATGACACCAAGAAGGGTCACGTCGTCCGGTTCCTCAAGCAGGGCGACAAGGTCAAGATCACGATCATGTTCCGTGGTCGCGAGCAGTCCCGGCCCGAGCTGGGCTACCGGCTGCTGCAGCGTCTCGCGTCGGACGTCGAGGACCTCGGGTTCGTCGAGTCGAACCCGAAGCAGGACGGCCGAAACATGATCATGGTCCTCGGTCCGCACAAGAAGAAGACCGAGGCGATGGCCGAGGCCCGTCAGGCGCAGGAAGCCCGGAAGGCGGAAGCGAAGGCCAACCCCGGCAAGTCGCAGAACGCCGCCGACGCCGAGCACTCCGACGTGGAGCACGTCGAAGCCGAGGCGCCGGCAGAGGAGCCTGCCGAGGCGTAAGTCCCCGGGACGCGAGTCCGGGGGAAGCCCTGGACACCGGTCCAGGGTGCCAACCGAAAGAAATGACGTTCCGTCGTGCCCGGTTTAGCGACCGGGCACCGGAGCGCCACTGACGAGGAGAGAACGGCGCTATGCCGAAGAACAAGTCGCACAGCGGTGCCAGCAAGCGCTTCAAGATCACCGGCTCCGGCAAGGTGCTCCGTGAGCGCGCCGGCAAGCGCCACCTGCTCGAGCACAAGTCGTCCCGCGTGACGCGTCGCCTCACCGGCAACGCCGAGATGGCCCCGGGCGACGCCGCGAAGATCAAGAAGCTTCTCGGCAAGTGACGTACCCGGCGCCCCTCGTGAGCGCCGTACGTCAGGACCGGGACCCCATCGATTTCGGGTCGTGTGACGACAACCACGGCCCCGCTACAAGGAGTTAACAAGTGGCACGCGTCAAGCGGGCAGTCAACGCCCACAAGAAGCGCCGGGCGATCCTCGAGCAGGCCTCCGGCTACCGCGGTCAGCGTTCGCGCCTGTACCGCAAGGCCAAGGAGCAGGTCACCCACTCGCTGGTCTACAACTACAACGACCGCAAGAAGCGCAAGGGCGACTTCCGTCAGCTGTGGATCCAGCGCATCAACGCTGCGGCCCGCCAGAACGGCATGACGTACAACCGCCTCATCCAGGGTCTGAAGGCCGCGAACATCGAGGTCGACCGCAAGATCCTCGCCGAGCTGGCCGTCAACGACGCCCCCGCGTTCGCCGCGCTCGTCGAGGTCGCGCAGAAGGCGCTGCCGGCGGACGTGAACGCGCCCAAGGCGGCGTGACGCTCGCGCTGGCCTGAGCCGTGTGAGATGTGACCCGGACCCGCAGGTGCTTGCCGCCTGCGGGTCCGGGTGTTTTTGGTGCGTGCCGGTGCGTCGTCGGGTGCGGGTACGTGGGGCTTCTCGCGCAGTTCCCCGCGCCCCTGAAAGACCAGGCCCCTGCGGGCCGAGAAGCACGGGGCGCAGCCCGTGCTTTTCAGGGGCGCGGGGAACTGCGCGAGAAGCCCCACCGGCCCGCACCCGCTGACGCACCGAACCCCCCGAGCTCTCCGATCCAAAGGTGACCCATGCCTGCCGTCCCCGAGTTGATCTCCCCCCGGTCCGCCCGCGTCGCCGCGGCCCGCCGGCTGGCGAAGCGGAACTTCCGGGGGAAGGACCGGCTGTTCCTGGCCGAGGGCCCGCAGGCCGTCCGGGAGGCCACCGGGCGCCCGGACACCCTGGTCGAGCTGTTCGTCACGGTCGACGCCGCGGAGCGCTACGCCGACATCGTCCAAGACGCCCGCACCGCCGGCGCCCGCGTCCACCTCGCCGACGAGGCCGTCATCGCCGACATCTCCACCACCGTCACCCCCCAGGGGCTCGTCGGGATCTGCCGGTTCCTCGACACCCCCTTCGACGAGATCCTCGCCGCGCGCCCGAGGCTCGTCGCCGTCCTCGCCCACGTCCGCGACCCCGGCAACGCCGGCACCGTGCTGCGGTGCGCCGACGCCGCCGGCGCGGAAGCCGTCGTGCTCACCGACGCCTCTGTGGACCTCTACAACCCCAAGGCCGTGCGCGCCTCCGTCGGATCGCTCTTCCATCTGCCGGTCGCCGTCGGCGTGCCCGTGGAGGAGGCCGTCGCGGGGCTCAAGGGCATCGGCGTACGTGTCCTCGCCGCCGACGGCGCGGGGCAGGACGACCTCGACGACGAACTCGACAAGGGCACCATGGGCGGGCCCACGGCCTGGGTGTTCGGCAACGAGGCCTGGGGGCTGCCCGAGGAGACCCGGGCACTCGCCGACGCCGTCGTGCGCGTTCCCATCCACGGAAAGGCGGAAAGCCTGAACCTGGCGACCGCCGCCGCCGTATGTCTCTACGCGTCCGCCCGTGCACAGCGCGCCTTCGGAGGGTGCCGCACCGTCACGCCCAGCTAGTAGGGTGACGGGCTCGGGGGCCCACTGCACAACGCGAGAGGTGGGGTACGGGGATGAGGGTCGGCACGAGCGGCACACCGGTGGCACGGGACGTGCTCGCCACATCCGCGGCCCGGCAGGGCGACCTCGCCGACCTGGGCATCGACCCCGACGACCTCCCCGACGGACTGGTCGTGGCCGACGAGAACGGCCGCGTGATCTGCTTCAACGCCGCCGCCGCCCGGATCACCGCGATCCCCGCCGCCGACGCCCTCGGCCGCCCCCTCGAATGGGCCCTCCCCTTAGAAGACCTCGAAGGCCGCCGCTGGTGGCAGCTGACCGACCCCTACGGAGGGCTCGCCATCCGGGTCGGGCAGCCCGAGCGGAACCTGCTGCTGCCCGGGGCGCGCGAGATCCTCGTATCGGCCCGTTACGTCCGGACGGAGCCGACCGGGCCCGTCCGCCGGGTCGTCGTCTCGCTGCGCGACACCGAGGCCCGGCGCCGCACCGAGCGCAGTCACGCGGAGCTGATCGCCACCGTCGCCCACGAGCTGCGCTCCCCCCTGACGTCGGTCAAGGGGTTCACCGCGACGCTGCTCGCCAAGTGGGAGCGGTTCACGGACGACCAGAAGAAGCTGATGCTGGAGACCGTCGACGCCGACGCCAACCGGGTCACCCGGCTCATCGCCGAACTGCTCGACATCTCGCGGATCGACTCGGGACGGCTGGAGGTGCGGCGGCAGCCCGTCGACATGGGCGCCGCCGTCGGACGGCACATCCAGGCATACGTCGCGGCCGGACAGCCCGCCGACCGGTTCCTGCTGCGGATCGAGCAGCCGCTGCCCGCCCTGTGGGCCGACCCGGACAAGATCGACCAGGTGCTGAGCAACCTGCTCGAAAATGCGGTGCGGCACGGCGAGGGAACCGTCACGATTGACGTCACGCCCACGGCGTCCCCCCGGGAAGGGGAGGACACCGGCACGTCGGTCACGGTGAGCGACGAGGGCAGTGGCATCCCGGAGGAGTCCATGAACCGCGTCTTCACCCGCTTCTGGCGGGGCAGCAAGCGCGGTGGCACCGGCCTCGGGCTGTACATCGTCAAGGGCATCGTCGAAGCCCACGGCGGCACCATCACGGTCGGACGCGCCCACGGCGGCGGCGCCGAGTTCCGATTTACGTTGCCCGTGGCGGCGCCGGCCTACCTGGCCTGAGCACCACGGGCGCGTTCGCAAGCCCTCCACCCCGTTAGACTCGGCCTTTGGCACCTTTGTGTCCCAAAAACCGTGACGATCTGTCCACGAGTCGGTACGGGGACCATCCGCCAGCCAATCGGAAGCACGGGAAGAGATGTCGGCACCGAATAAGTCGTACGACCCTGTAGAGGTCGAGGCCTTGAAACCGGAAGAGATCGAGCGCATGCGGGACGAGGCGCTCGCCGCCTTCGCCGCCGCGGACTCCCTCGACGCGCTCCAGGAGGCCAAGGTCGCCCACACCGGGGGCACCTCCCCGCTGGCCCTCGCCAACCGCGAGATCGGCGCGCTGCCCCCGCAGGCCAAGGCCGCCGCGGGCAAGCTCGTCGGCCAGGCCAGGGGCGCGGTGAACAAGGGCCTCGCCGCCCGCCAGAGCGAGCTGGAGGCCGAGCGCGACGCCCGGGTGCTGGTCGAGGAGGCGGTGGACGTCACGCTGCCCTACGACCGCGTACCGGCCGGCGCCCGCCACCCGCTCACCACGCTGTCGGAGCGCATCGAGGACATCTTCGTGGCCATGGGCTACGAGGTCGCCGAGGGCCCCCAGGTCGAGGCCGAGTGGTTCAACTTCGACGCCCTCAACATCGGCCCGGACCACCCGGCCCGCGGCGAGGCCGACACCTTCTTCGTGCAGGGCCCCGAGGGCGGCACCGAGTCCGGCGTCGTGCTGCGCACCCACACCTCGCCCGTGCAGATCCGCTCCCTGCTCGACCGCGAGCTGCCGGTGTACGTGATCTGCCCCGGCCGCGTGTACCGCACCGACGAGCTGGACGCCACGCACACCCCGGTCTTCCACCAGGTCGAGCTGCTCGCCGTCGACGAGGGCCTGACCATGGCCGACCTCAAGGGCACCCTCGACCACATGGTCCAGTCGCTGTTCGGCGAGGGCATGAAGACCCGGCTCCGGCCGAACTTCTTCCCGTTCACCGAGCCGTCCGCCGAGATGGACATGCTCTGCTACGTCTGCAAGGGCACCTCCGTCGGCAACCCCGACCGCCCCTGCCGCACCTGCTCCAGCGAGGGCTGGATCGAGCTCGGCGGCTGCGGCATGGTCAACCCCCGGGTGCTCACCGCCTGCGGTGTCGACTCCGAGAAGTACAGCGGATTCGCCTTCGGGTTCGGCATCGAGCGGATGCTGATGTTCCGCCACAACGTCGAAGACATGCGAGACATGGTCGAGGGTGACGTCCGGTTCACCCGGCCGTTCGGGATGGAGATCTGATGCGGGTCCCGCTTTCCTGGCTGCGGGAGTACGTCGACCTGCCGGCCACCGAGACCGGTCGTGACGTCCAGGCCAAGCTGATCTCGGCCGGTCTGGAGGTCGAGACGGTCGAGCAGCTCGGCGACGGCCTCAAGGGCCCCCTCGTCGTCGGTCAGGTGCTGACCATCGAGGAGCTGACGGAGTTCAAGAAGCCCATCCGCTTCTGCACCGTCGACGTCGGCACCGCCAACGGCACCGGCGAGCCCCAGGAGATCGTCTGCGGCGCCCGTAACTTCGCCGTCGGCGACAAGGTCGTCGTGGTCCTCCCGGGCGCCGAACTGCCCGGCGGCTTCGCCATCTCCGCGCGCAAGACCTACGGCCGCAACTCGCACGGCATGATCTGCTCCAGCGACGAGCTGGGCATGGGCGACGACGGCACCAAGGGCATCATCGTGCTGCCGCCGGAGACCGAGGTCGGCAAGGACGCGATCGAGCTGCTGGAGCTGGTCGACGAGGTCCTGGACATCGCCGTCACGCCCGACCGCGGCTACTGCCTGTCGATCCGCGGCGTCGCCCGCGAGACCGCCATCGCCTACGGCCTGCCGCTGCGCGACCCGGCGCTCCTCGACGTCCCGGGCCCGAACGCGTTCGGCCACCCCGTCCAGGTCTCCGACCCGCTCGGCTGCGACCGCTTCACCGCCCGCACCGTCACCGGTCTCGACCCCGAGGCGCGCTCCCCGATCTGGCTCAAGCGCCGGCTGCAGAAGGTCGGCATGCGCCCGATCTCGCTCGCCGTCGACATCACCAACTACGTGATGATGGAGCTGGGCCAGCCGCTGCACGCCTACGACCGCTCCCTCGTCCAGGGCACGATCGGTGTGCGCCGGGCCGAGGAGGGCGAGAAGATCGTCACCCTCGACGGCACGACCCGCACCCTGCACGCCGAGGACCTGGTGATCACCGACGAGCGCGGCCCCATCGGCCTCGCCGGGGTCATGGGCGGCGCCGACACGGAGATCGCCGATCACGACGATGTGGAGAACGCCTCCAGCGACGTCGTCATCGAGGCCGCCCACTTCGACCAGGTCTCCATCGCCCGCACCGCCCGCCGGCACAAGCTGTCGTCGGAGGCGTCCCGCCGCTTCGAGCGCGGCGTCGACCCGCTGGCGGCGGCCGCCGCCGCCCAGCGCACCGTCGATCTGCTGGTGCTCCTCGCGGGCGGCACCGCCGACGCGGGCGTCACCGAGGTGATCGCCCCGTCCGCTCCGCGCACGATCACGATCCCGGCGGACCACCCGGACAAGGTCGCGGGCGTCGAGTACGGCCGCGAGACCGTCGTACGCCGCCTCCAGGAGGTCGGCTGCGACGTCTACGGGACGGACGAGCTGATCGTCACCGTGCCGTCGTGGCGGCCCGACCTCACCGACCCGAACGACCTGGCCGAAGAGGTCATCCGCCTGGAGGGCTACGAGAACCTGCCCTCCACACTGCCCAGGCCCCCGGCCGGGCGCGGCCTCACCCACCGGCAGCGACTGCACCGCCGCGTCGGGCGGGCGCTGGCCGGCGCCGGATTCGTCGAGGCTCCGAACTACCCGTTCATCGGCGAGCAGGTCTTCGACCAGCTCGGCCTGGACGCCGACGACCCGGCCCGCCGCGTCGTCAGGCTCACCAACCCGCTGAGCGACGAGGAGCCCGCACTGCGCACCTCGCTGCTGCCGGGTCTGCTGGGCGCGCTGCGGCGCAACGACGGCCGGGGCACGCACGACCTCGCCCTGTTCGAGACCGGCCTGGTCTTCCTCCCCCGTGAGGAGCAGCGCGTCGCCGTCGCGCTGCCGGTCGACCGCCGGCCCACCGACGAGGAGATCGCGACGCTGAACGCCGCGCTGCCCGAGCAGCCGCGCCATGTGGCCGTCGTCGTCGCCGGGGCCCGCGAGCAGGCCGGCTGGTGGGGCAAGGGGCGCCCCGCCGACTGGGCCGACACCGTCGAGGCCGGCCGCGCGGTCGCCCGCGAGGCCGGTGCCGAACTGGTCGTCCGCAAGGGCCAGTACGGCCCCTGGCACCCCGGGCGCTGCGCCGAGTTCGTGGTCGTCGCCGACGGCACCGAGCGGGTCGTCGGCCACGCCGGCGAGCTGCACCCGCGTGTCCTCAAGGCGCTCGGACTGCCGGCCCGGACCGCCGCGATGGAGATCGATCTGGACGCCCTGGAGCAGGTGGGGGACAGCACCCCGCACGCACCGAGCATCTCCACGTTCCCGGTCGCCACGCAGGACGTCGCGCTCGTCGTCGACGCGTTCGTGCCGCACGCCGACGTGGAGGCCGCGCTGCGTGAGGGCGCCGGTGAACTCCTGGAGGGCATCCGGCTGTTCGACGTCTACGAGAACGCGGAGCAGCTGGGCGACGGACGGAAGTCACTGGCGTACGCGCTGCGCTTCCGGGCCGCGGACCGCACACTGACCGTCGACGAGGCGTCGGCGGCCCGGGACGCGGCGGTCGCCCTCGCGGGCGAGCGTACGGGAGCCGTGCTGCGGAGTTAGGGCGTCTGAGGGGTGGGGGACTGCGGTTCCTACGGCGGCTGCGGGTGGTTCGTGGCTCGTCGCGCAGTTCCCCGCGCCCCTGGCGCGCGACGCATCCATGAGTCACCTCACTCATTCGGGTGACAATTGTGGGTGATCGCCCCCATCCGGGCGTGCTGTGGACAGAATCGGACCGGCCTTTCTGGGCCTCACGCGCTGTCCGGGCCTGATGGGGGGCCAACGGCATGATTCGAGTCAGGGCTGGGATTCCTCGCCGGACATGGTCCCGGGGGCGAGGGCTTCTCGGTCGGCGGTCCGTCCGTGCCGGTGCCCGGATGGCGGGCGGCGCTGTGTGCCTCGCCGTCGGCACCGGGCTGATGCTGCACGTCAGGCGGGTGATGCTGCGGGAAGTGCGGCAGGCGCGCGCGGTCGCGGGCGCCACGCGGAGCGTCCTGCTCAGGCCGCTGCCCGCACGGATCGACGGGCTCGCCACCGCCGCCGTCCAGCTCTCCGCCGACCGGGGTGCCACCCTCGGCGGCGACCTGTACGAGGTGATCGCCACCGAGCACGGTGTACGGGTGGTGATGGGCGACGTACGCGGTCACGGCCTCGCCGCCGTCGGCACCGTCGCCGCCGTCCTCGGCTGTTTCCGCGAGGCCGTCCACGACGAGGCCGACCTCGCCGGGGTCCTCGCCCGTCTCGACCGTGCGCTCGCCCGGCACCTCCGCGCCCGCAGCCGCGCCGAGGACACCGAGGACTTCGTCACGGTCCTCCTCCTGGAGATCACCCCCGACGGCGAACTCCACGCCCTCAACTGCGGCCACCCCTGGCCCTACCTGCTCGGCGTCAACCGAGCGGCACCCCTCGCCCGTGCCGACCCGCTGCCCCCGCTCGGCCTCTTCCCGCTCCCCGCCGAACTGCCGGTCACGGCCTGCGGCCAACTCCTCCCGGGCGAGGCCCTGTTCCTCCACACGGACGGCGTGGAGGACGCGAGGGACAGCCAAGGGCGTTTCTTTCCTCTGCCGGGCGCGCTGAGGGAAGCCGTACGCGGCCGTCCCATCTCTCCCCAGTCGGTACTCCGAGCCGTCTTCACGCAACTCCTCCGCCACACGGCGGGAAGACCGAAGGACGACATCGCGATACTGGTACTCCGCAACGACCGCCCACTTGTCTTCAGGGGCGCGGGGCCGCATACATCTGCGGCTCCGCCGCGGGGCGCGACCAGCCACCAACGACCCGCAGCCGACAACCCACCTGTCGCCCCCACCCCGTAGTCGCTCCCGTTCCGCCCGGCAGGGCCACCGCACTGTACGAGGGGGAGCCGGCGGCCCGGCCGGCCTCTTGGCGAGGGATCCCAGTCAACCTGACCGGAACTCTCTGCGACAGCGTGCACACAGCCCGAATTCGGGCGTTCCCGTCACACCCCGTGTGAAGAGGGAGGCGCTACGCTGCGATTCGCCGGCACCGAGCCACCGGAGGGCCTCCATGCAGCCCAACACCCTGCTCGACGCGATCCTCGACGAGGCCGGTATCTCCCACGCCGGTCTCGCCGCCCACGTCAATCAGGCGGGGCGCGCCCGGGGGCTGGCGCTGAGATACGAACACACCGCCGTGGCACGGTGGTTGAAGGGGCAGCGGCCGCGCGGACAGGTGCCCGACCTGATCTGCGAGGTGCTCGCCGGGCGGCTGCGCCGCACCGTCACCCTCGACGACATCGGGCTCGGCGTGCCGGGCGAGGCGGCCTCCCCGCACGGCGCCGGGCTCTCCGGGTTCGTGGAGCGCGCCACCGCGCTGTGGCGCTCCGACGAACAACAGCGCCCCCATGTCCTCGGCGCCCCCGCCGTCACCGGGACGCCCGCCGTGATGCCCGTCTGGGAGTGGGAGAACCCGCCGGAGGACGTCGACGTCTCCCGCGGCGGACGGCATCGCGTCAGCATGGCCGACATCGAGATGCTGCGCGCGGCCCGGACGCACTACGAGCAGATGTACCGCAAGGCCGGCGGCGTCGCCACCCGCACCAGGATCGTCGGGTTCCTCAACGCCGAGGCCGCGCCGCTGCTGCGGGGCAGCTACACCGATGCCACCGGCCGCCAACTGCACCGGGCGACGGGCGGGTTGGTCGCGATCGCCGGGATCTGCGCGTACGACTCCGACGCCCACGGCCTGGCCCAGCGCTACTTCCACCAGGCGCTGCGGCTGGCCAAGGCCAGTGGGGACCGGGGGCTTGGGGCGTATGTGATCGCGCTCCTCGTCAACCAGTCGCTGTTCATGCGGGAGCACCGGCAGGCCGTCGCCTTCGCCGAGGCCGCGCTGCGCACGGCCGGCCCGCACATCACCCCGGCGCTCGCCTCCGACCTGTACGCGATGCAGGCGAAGGCGTACGCGCACCTCGGCGACGGCACGAGCGCGCTGTCCTGCATCCGGCGGGCGGAGCAGGCCGCCGAGCGCATCCGGCGCGGGTACGAACCCGATGAGACCGGCTATGTCCAACCCGGCCTGGTGAACGTACAGGTGGCGGAGGCGCTGCTCAGCCTCGGCGACCTGACGGCCGCGGCGGAGCACGCGGCGGCGGCCGTGGACACGCCGGCGCACGACCGGGGGCGGGTGCACCGGCTCGCGATGCTCAGCCAGATCGAACTGCGGCAGGGAAACGCGGACAAGGCGGTGGCCACCGCGGTCGAGATGGCCGAGCGGGCGCGCGGAATGGAGTCCATGCGCCTGCGTGACCGACTCCGGTCGGTACGCGAGCACCTCGTGCGCAGCGGCTGCGCGGGGACCTCCGAGGCCGCCGAACTCATCGACGGGGCACTGCGCGTACCGCTCTGACGCGGTCCCGGGGCGCGGCCGTGCACCGGCCGTGCGCCTGCTGTCACCCAGCTACTGCTGCGATATTGCCACTTACTCGGCGGAAGGTGGCAGAACCGTGCAGTGGACGAAACAGAGCGAACAAACTGTGTACTCGAACCGCTGGTTCAGCGTCAATCTCGCGGATGTGGCGTTGCCGGACGGGCGGCACCTCGATCACTTCCTGATACGGCTGCGGCCTGTCGCCGTGGCCACCGTGGTCAACGAGGCGAACGAGGTGCTGCTCCTGTGGCGGCACCGCTTCATCACCGACAGTTGGGGCTGGGAGCTCGCGGCGGGCGTCGTCGAGGACGGCGAAGCCATCGCCGAGGCAGCCGCCCGCGAACTGGAGGAGGAGACCGGATGGCGGCCGGGACCCCTGCACCACCTGATGAGCGTCGAGCCCTCCAACGGGCTCACCGACGCGCTGCACCACGTCTACTGGGCCGACGAGGGCGCATACATCGGGCACCCCGTGGACGACTTCGAGTCGGACCGCCGGGAATGGGTCCCCCTCAAGCTCGTCCCCGACATGGTCGCCCGCGGCGAGGTCCCGGCCGCCAACATGGCGGCCGCCCTGCTCCTGCTGCATCATCTACGGCTCGGGCAGGACACCCGGCTGTGAATCACCCGCCGTGTCCCGCCCGGGAGGCTAGTGGCCCAGCGCCTGCCAGACGGACACCACCAGGGCGCCCAGGGCCGTGAGGGCCGCCACCGCGGGCAGCGGCCAGCGGGCGTGCTCCAGGGTGACGAGCCGCGTGTTGAGGTCGTCGAGTTCCTTGGCGCTCTGTTCGGCGCGGTGGCTCAGCAGGGTCAGCCCTCCTTCGACGCGTGTGTGCGCCACATCCAGGCGGCGGCGTAACTCTGCGAGTTCGCCGTGGTGCACCGGATGCTCGGGGTCGATGGCCACGAGTCCGCTCCTTTCTGTAGTCGTCCGGTCCCTTGCGTGCGCACGTGAAGTCAACTCGCCTGGTGGGCGCGTGAGGAGAGTGTGCGCAGGGCATATGCGTGTCCGCCGCGCACACGGTGTGTGAATACGACGGGCCCGGCACCCAGAAGGGTGCCGGGCCCGAACGCGCGAGGGGACTGACGGTGCGTAGTCGGACTGCCGGTGGTCAGGCGTACGCGTAGAAGCCCGAACCCGTCTTCCGGCCGAGTCGCCCCGCGTCCACCATGCGCTGCAGCAGCGGGGGAGCGGCGTACAGCGGCTCCTTGTACTCCTCGTACATGCTGTTGGCGATGGAGACGATGGTGTCCAGACCGATCAGGTCGGAGAGCTTCAGCGGGCCCATCGGGTGGGCGCAGCCCAGCTCCATGCCGTTGTCGATGTCCTCGCGGCCCGCGATGCCCGACTCGAACATCCGGATCGCGGAGAGCAGGTACGGCACCAGCAGCGCGTTGACGACGAAGCCCGAGCGGTCCTGGGCCCGCACGGGGTGCTTGCCGAGGACCTTCTCGGCGAACAGCTGCGCCCGGCTGAGCGTGCCCTCGGAGGTGGTCAGCGCCGGGATCAGCTCGACGAGCTGCTGCACCGGGGCCGGGTTGAAGAAGTGGATGCCGATGACATGGTCCGGCCGCGAGGTGGCGACCGCGAGCTTCACCAGCGGGATCGAGGAGGTGTTGGAGGCGAGGATCGCGTCCGGGCGGGTCACCACCTGGTCGAGCACCTGGAAGATCTCCGTCTTCACCTGCTCGTTCTCCACGACCGCCTCGATGACGAGGTCACGGTCGGCGAACTCGCCGAGATCGGTGGTGAAGCTCAGGCGCGCCTGGGTCCCGTCCCGCTCGGCCTCGGTGATCTTGCCGCGCTCGGCGGCCTTGGCGAGGGAGTTGAACAGCCGGGTGCGGCCGATCTCCAGGGCTTCGCCGGTGGTCTCGGCGACCTTGACGTCCAGTCCGGCGCGGGCGCACACCTCGGCGATGCCCGCTCCCATCTGGCCGCAGCCCACGACTCCGACGCGGGCAATGTCTCCCGCCGGGATGTCCGTCACATCGTCCCTTTCCATGGTCCTCGTGCCTGGCAGATACCCCTGGTGGAGGCCTGCGCCAAACCTGCACGTTACCCGCGCCGCCTACTGATCAGTATCCCGGGTGTCACATGGAAGGCTGGTCCGGGACCGGTCCGCGCGACGGCGGACACGCGGTAGGTGGAGGTACGAGGATGCATCGCAAGCCACGGATGTCACGGCGGGCCTTCTGGGCGACCGCGGCGGCGACCCTCGTGGCGGCGGGCGGGGTGGCGGCGGGCACCGCCATCGCCGGCGGCGAACCGAGCCCGCGCCGCAGGGCGGGCGAGGGCGAGCTGCGCGGCATGTGGCTGGCCACCGTCCTCAACCGGGACTGGCCCTCGAAGGCCGGCCTGACCGCGGCGGAACAGCGCGCCGAACTCCTCGCCCGGCTCGACACCGCCGTGGACCGCCGCCTCAACGCGGTGATCTTCCAGGTACGCCCCAGCGCCGACGCACTCTGGCCCTCCCCGTACGAGCCCTGGTCGCAGTACCTCACCGGCACCCAGGGCAAGGACCCCGGCTGGGACCCACTGGGCACGGCCGTCCAGGAGGCGCACGCCCGGGGGCTCCAACTGCATGCCTGGTTCAACCCGTACCGGGTCGCGGTCCACACCGACCCGAGCCGGCTGGTCGCCTCCCATCCGGCCCGGCAGAACCCCGACTGGGTCGTCCCCTACGGCGGCAAGCTCTACTACAACCCCGGCATCCCCGCCGTCCGCGCCTTCGTGGAGAAGGCCATGCTCGACGCCGTCCGCAAGTACGCCGTGGACGCCGTGCACTTCGACGACTACTTCTACCCGTACCCGGTGGCCGGCCAGGTCTTCGACGACGACGCGGCCTACGACCGGTACGGCGCGAGCTTCCCCAACCGGGCGGCCTGGCGGCGCGACAACATCGACCTGCTGGTGCGCGAGACGGCGGCCCAGATCAAGGCGATCCGCCCCGGCACCCAGTTCGGGATCAGCCCCTTCGGGGTGTGGCGCAACGCGGTGACCGACGAGCGGGGCTCGGACACCCGGGCGGGCGTGCAGACCTACGACGACCTGCACGCGGACACCCGGAAGTGGGTCCGGGAGAACTGGATCGACTACATCGTCCCGCAGCTGTACTGGAACATCGGCTTCGCCGCCGCCGACTACGCCAAGCTGCTGCCCTGGTGGGCGGAGACCGCCCGGGGCAGCGGGACGCGGCTGTACATCGGGGAGGCCCTCTACAAGGCGGGCGACCCGGCCCAGCCCGCGGCCTGGCAGGACCCGGTCGAACTCTCGCGGCACCTCACCCTGGCCCGCGACGTCCCGGAGGCGCGCGGACACGTCTTCTTCTCGGCCAGGGAGGTCGAGGAGGACAAGATCGGCGCGATGGCGCGCGTGGTCGCCGACCACTACCAGCGGCCGGCGGAACCACCGCGCTGACGAAGACCCGCTACTTGGTGTCCCCGGGGTGACGGACGACCGTGTCCGGGCCCGGGGACATCAGCGCCTCGTGCCCGTCGTCGAACCTGACCCGGTAGGGCGGGTTCCCGTTCTGGCCGAGCACCTCCAGGACCTCCGCGGTCCGGTCGTGGTGCCCGACGGTCCTGCCGTGCACCAACAGGGTGTCGCCTTTGGTTGCCTGCATCGGGGGCCTCCTCGTCTCGCACGGGAGTGGCGGTCCGTGACCGCAGTCTATTGCGGGCGGTGCCGGTTGCACCGGTCGCGTACGGGCTCAGGCGGACGAACGCTGGGTGACCGCGATGCAGACCAGTACCGCGGCCGCCGTCAGGGGCGCGGCCGGGGTGAGCTGCTCGCCGAGGAGCAGCACCGACCACACCAGTGTGAGCAGCGGCTGCGCCAGCTGCAACTGGCTGGCCTTGGGTATGCCGATCGCCGCCATGCCCCGGTACCAGACGACCAGCCCCAGGAACTGGGACCCGGCCGCCACCCACACCAGCCCGGCCACGCTGTGCGCGGTCAGCTGCGCCGGTTCGTACGACAGGGCCAGCAGCGCGCCCGGCACGCTCAGCGGCAGACAGAGCACCAGGGCCCAGCCGATGACCTGCCAGCCGGGCATCATCCGCGCCAGCCGGCCGCCCTCGGTGTAGCCGGCCGCACAGACCAGCAGCGCGCCGAAAAGATAGAGATCGGCCGTGGTGAGGGAGCCCCCGCTCTGCGTCACGGTGAACGCGAGCACCGCGGCGGCTCCGGCGAGGGCGGCCGCCCAGAAGGTGCGCGAGGGGCGGGTGCCCATGCGCAGAGCCGAGAACAGGGCGGTCGTCAGCGGGAGCAGACCGACCACGACGGCGGCGTGCGCGGTGGTGGAGGTCCGCAGCGCGAGCGTGGTCAGCATCGGGAACCCCAGCACGACCCCGGCGGCCACGACCGCGAGCCCCGCCCAGTGCCGACGGCCCGGCAGCGGCACCCGCAGGACCAGCAGACACACCCCCGCGAGGACGGCGGCCAGCACGCTGCGCACGGCGACCAGCGACCAGGGGCCGAAGCCCTCCAGGCCCCAGGCGGTGGCGGGGAAGGTGAGGGAGAAGGCGGTGACACCGAGGGCCGCCAGGAGCGTGCCGCCGCCGGCGCGGCGGGTGTCGGCACCGGCGCCGCTCGCCGGGGCGGACCCGGCCGCCCCGGTGTTCTGTCGTCGGCCGGTGCCTGCCGCTACTGATGTGCCGGCGTCCACCGCTACTGATGTCGGGGTGATAGCGCTACTCTCTACTCTCATGCATGAGCGTAGCAGTGGGGCGGAACTGGCGGAACAGCTACGGAAGGAGCTTGACCGCTACTCGGTCGGTGGAAAGCTGCCGTCGAGCCGGGCCCTCGTCGAGCGGTTCCGGGTGAGCCCGGTGACCGTGTCGCGCGCGCTGGCGCACCTGGCCGCCGAGGGGCTCGTGGTGACCCGGCCGGGGGCGGGCGCCTTCCGGGCCGCCCCGCGCGAGAGCGGTACGGCACCGGTGGGGGACACCTCCTGGCAGGAGGTCGCGCTGAGCGCGGACGGCAGCGCCGAGCCCTCGCCCCGCACGGTGGACGCCTCCGGGGTCCTGGTCTCGCTCGCCTCCCCGCCGCCCGGTGTCATCGAGTTCAACGGCGGCTATCTGCACCCGTCGTTGCAGCCGGAGCAGGCGATGGGCGCCGCCCTGTCCCGGGCGGGGCGCCGGCCCGGGGTGTGGGCGCGGCCGCCGGTCGAGGGAGTGCCGGAGCTGCGCGAGTGGTTCGCGCGGAGCATCGGCGGAGCGATCACCTCGGCCGAGGTGATCGTCGCGGCGGGCGGCCAGTCCGCCCTGACCACCGCCCTGCGCGCCCTCGCCCCGCCCGGGGCGGCCGTGCTCGTCGAGTCGCCCACCTACCCCGGCATGCTGGCGATCGCACGGGCGGCCGGGCTGCGCCCCGTGCCGGTCCCGGTGGACGCGGACGGGGTCAGACCCGCCCTCCTCGCCGACGCGTTCAAGGCGTCCGGCGCCCGGGTCTTCGTCTGCCAGCCGCTCTTCCAGAACCCCACCGGCGCCGTCCTGGCGGCCGACCGCAGGGGCGAGGTGCTGCGGATCGCCCGTGCGGCGGGGGCCTTCGTCGTGGAGGACGACTTCGTACGCCGGCTCGTGCACGAGGACGCCGGTCCCCTGCCGCGGCCCCTGGTGGCCGACGATCCCGACGGCGTGGTCGTGCATGTCTCCTCGCTGACCAAGGCGACCTCGCCCAGCTTCCGGGTGGGTGCCCTGGCCGCGCGGGGCCCGGTCCTGGAGCGGCTGCGCGCCATCCAGGTCGTCGACACCTTCTTCGTGCCGCGCCCCCTTCAGGAGGCCGCCCTCGAACTCGTCGGCTCGCCCGCCTGGCCCCGCCATCTCCGCGCGGTCTCACGGGAGTTGAAGCTCCGTCGGGATGCCCTCACCTCCGGGCTGCGCTCACGTCTGCCCCAACTCGCCCTGCCCCACATCCCTTCCGGCGGCTACCACCTCTGGCTGCGCCTCCCCGACGGCACCGACGAGCCCGCCCTGGTCGCCGCCGCCCTCCGCGCGGGGGTCGCCGTCACCCCCGGGCGCCCCTACTTCAGCGCCGAACCCCCGGCCGGCCACCTGCGGTTGAGCTTCGCGGGGGTCGCGGGCGCGGGCGAGATCGCGGAAGGGCTCCGGCGCCTGGAGGAGGCCGTAAACGGTTCGACAGCGGGCGCCCGGCCTGCGAACGTCCTGCCATGAGCGACGAGTCGAACCCCGCCGTACCCACGGGCTACGAGATCTCCGACGATCCCGGACGCATCGACGTCGGACGGGTCCACCACTGGCTGTCCACCGATGCCTACTGGGCCCTCGGCCGCGCCCGCGAGAAGCAGGAGAGCGCGATCCGGGGATCGCTCAACTTCGGTGCGTACGAGGTGGGTTCGGGGGAGCAGGTGGCGTACGCGCGGGTGGTGACCGACCGGGCCACGTTCGCCTGGCTCTGCGATGTGTACGTCGCCCCGTCGGCGCGCGGGAAGGGGCTCGGCACCGCGCTGGTCGCGGCCGTGTGCGAGCACCTCCGGGCGTACGGGCTGCGGCGTGTCCTGCTCGCCACGCACGACGCGCACGGCGTCTACGCGAAGCTCGGGTTCGAGCCGCTCGCCAAGCCCGATCGGTGGATGGCTCTGGTGTCCGAGTGAGGGGCGGGGTGCGGCGACGAGTGCCCGGAGCGGCGGACGCGGTACCCCCCGGTAACTCCTGAGTAACGCCTCTTGACCTGCGGAGAACCCCGTTCCACCATCGCCGCATGCATCTTCGGGTCACGTTCGTCGCCGCCGCGCGCTGCTCCTCGCTGCTCGCGGAGCGCTTCGAGGACGACCGGCCGCTGGACCAGGCCGGCTGGGACGAAGTGCAGCGCGCCGCCCACGAGCTGGTGCCGCTGGCGGCGGCCGAGCTGCGCTACTGCTCGCCGACGCCCCGCAGCCGGGCCACCGGGGACGCCCTCGGCTACGCGCCGCTGGCCCAGCCCGCGCTGCGGGACTGCGACATGGGCCGCTGGCGCGGCTTCACACTGGGCGAGGCCATGGCGCGCGAGCCCTCGGCCGTGGACGCCTGGCTCGCCGACCCGCACGCCACCCCGCACGGCGGCGAGTCGCTGATCGGGTTCATCTCCCGCATAGGCGGCTGGCTGGAGACCCGTCCGGTGGGGGAGGGCGGCCGTGTCGTCGCGGTGGCCGAGCCGTCCGTGCTGCGCGCCGCCCTGGTCTACGCGCTGAAGGCCCCGCCGTCGTCGTACTGGAACATGGACATCCGCCCCCTGTCGACGGTCACGGTCGCGGGGCACGCGGGCCGCTGGAACCTGCGGCTGGGCGCCCCTCAGTAGGAGCGGGGCCCCCGGCCGACCGGTCGCGGGTGTAGTCGGTGACCAGGAGCAGATCCTTCGCGGGGCCGCCGACCCGCCACATCGTCCGCCAGCGGTCCTCGCCGTACACCTCGAACTCGCCCCGGTAGAGGTCGGCGACGCAGGGGTGGTCCGTGCGCCACCGCCCGGTGGTCAGGTCCAGGTCGTGGAAAGGGCGGTCGTCCGCGAAACGGACATCGGCCGTGCCGGGCGTGGCGCCCGGGAGGAAGCGCAGGGTGCGTTCGGCGGGGCGCGGGACGCCCTGCCAGACGAAAGTTCCGGCTTCCCGGTGCAGCAGGCCGCCGTCGTCCAGCGGGCTGAAAACCGTCGTCCCCGAGAACTCCCCCTCCGCGCCGCTCGCGAGATCCCGCACGGACCGCAGGACCCGCCATCCCCCGACGAGATGCGCCAGGACATCGGGAACTGGCAGGAAACCGCTCATCAGGCCTTCTTTTCCGAGACTTTCGGTGCCGTGCGACCCGTTGACGCTGTCCAGGTCACCTCCCTATCTTGCCGTTCGAAGTGCTGATCATCGTCCGGTATTTCGAATGACTCCCGTGCGACGCCAGTCAACTCCCTGCACCTCACGACCCCCACCCCGAGACGCGGAGTATCCATGTCACGCAGTACCCGCACCCGTTGGAGACTCGGCCTCACCGCCACCGCCTTCCTGGTGGCCGCCGCCTCCGTCCCGGCCCCCGCGCACGCCGAGGACGTCACGGACTACGCGATCACCGTCGACCCGACCGCCCGGGGCGCGAAGATCGACGACACCATGTACGGCGTCTTCTTCGAGGACATCAACCGGGCCGCCGACGGCGGTCTGTACGCCGAACTCGTGCAGAACCGGTCCTTCGAGTACTCGACCGCCGACAACCGTGCCTACACCCCGCTCACCTCGTGGACCGTGGACGGCACCGCGCAGGTCGTGAACGACGCCGCCCGCCTCAACGAGCGCAACCGCAACTACCTGTCCCTCGGCGCCGCCTCGGCCGTCACCAACGCGGGCTACAACACCGGCGTCCACGTCGAGGAGGGCAAGAAGTACGACTTCTCGGTGTGGGCGCGCGCCGCCGCCCGCACCGCGCTGACCGTCACCCTCCAGGACCCCGACGGCGCGCTCGCCGAGGCCCGCCGCGTGCAGGTCAAGGGCGGCTGGGCCAAGTACCGGGTCTCCTTCGAGGCGACACGGACCAGCTCCCACGGCCGACTGACCGTCGCCTCCGCCGGAGCCGTCGCCCTCGACGAGGTGTCCCTCTTCCCCCGCGACACCTACAAGGGGCACAGGAACGGCCTGCGCAAGGACCTCGCCGAGAAGATCGCCGCGCTGAAGCCGGGCTTCGTCCGCTTCCCCGGCGGCTGCCTCGTCAACACCGGCTCCATGCAGGACTACAGCGAGGCCTCGAACTGGGAGCGCACGCGCTCCTACCAGTGGAAGGACACCATCGGCCCCGTCGAGCAGCGCGCCACCAACGCCAACTTCTGGGGCTACAACCAGAGTTACGGCCTCGGCTACTACGAGTACTTCCAGTTCTCCGAGGACATCGGCGCCATGCCGCTGCCCGTGGTGCCCGCCCTCGTCACCGGCTGCGGCCAGAACAAGGCCACCGACGACGAGGCCCTGCTCCAGCGGCACATCCAGGACACCCTCGACCTCATCGAGTTCGCCAACGGGCCCGTCACCAGCAAGTGGGGCAAGAAGCGGGCGCAGATGGGCCACCCGAAGCCCTTCCACCTCACCCACCTCGGCGTCGGCAACGAGGAGAACCTGCCGAACGAGTTCTTCGCCCGCTTCCAGAAGTTCCGGGCCGCCATCGAGGCGAAGTACCCGGACATCAAGGTGATCTCGAACTCCGGTCCCGACGACACGGGCACCACCTTCGACACCGCGTGGAAGCTGAACCGCGAGGCGAACGTCGACATGGTCGACGAGCACTACTACAACAGCCCCCAGTGGTTCCTCCAGAACAACGACCGCTACGACTCGTACGACAGGAAGGGCCCGAAGGTCTTCCTCGGCGAGTACGCCTCCCAGGGCAACGCCTTCAAGAACGCGCTCTCCGAGGCGGCGTTCATGACCGGCCTGGAGCGCAACGCCGACATCGTGAAGCTGGCCTCCTACGCGCCGCTCCTCGCCAACGAGGACTATGTGCAGTGGCGCCCCGACATGATCTGGTTCAACAACCACGCCTCGTGGAACTCCGCCAGCTACGAGACGCAGAAGCTCTTCATGAACAACGTCGGCGACCGTGTGGTGCCGTCGACGGCCACCGGCACCCCGTCACTGACCGGCCCGATCACCGGCGCCGTGGGCCTGTCCACCTGGGCGACGACGGCGGCGTACGACGATGTGAGCGTGACCTCGGCCGACGGGGTGCCCCTCTTCGCCGACGACTTCGGCGGCGACGCGTCGAAGTGGAACCACAGCGGTGGCGGCAGCTGGAGCGTCCAGGACGGCCAGTACGTGCAGACCGACGTGGCAGCCGAGAACACCATGGTCACGGCCGGTGACACCGCCTGGCACGACTACGACCTCAAGGTCAAGGCCACCAAGAAGTCCGGCAAGGAGGGCTTCCTCGTCGCCTTCGGCGTCAAGGACACCGGCAACTACTACTGGTGGAACCTCGGCGGCTGGAACAACACCACCAGCGCGGTCGAGCAGGCCGTCGACGGCGGCAAGTCCTCGCTGATCTCCAAGCCGGGCACGATCGAGACCGGCCGCACCTACGACATCGAGGTCGAGGTGCGCGGCCGGAAGGTGACCCTGCTGCTGGACGGCAAGGAGTGGGGGAGCTTCACCGACGACAAGCCGGCGGAGCCGTTCCGGCAGGTCGTGACGCGGGACGCGAAGACGGGTGACCTGATCCTGAAGGTCGTCAACGCGCAAGGGGTGGCCGCGCGCACGGCCATCGACCTCGGCGGCGCGAAGGTGCGCTCCAAGGCGCGGGTGACCACGCTGACGGCCGCGCCGGACGCGGTGAACACGGAGACGGCCACGCCGGTGGCGCCGGTGAACTCCACGTTCAGCGGGGTGGCCAGGAAGTTCAGCTACACGTTCCCGGCGAACTCCGTGACGTTCCTGCGGATCAAGAAGCGGTGACGGGAGGAGTGGCCTGGGCTTTGTGAGCCGGGTGCGGGTGCGTGGGGGCTGGTCGCGCAGTTCCCCGCGCCCCCAGATGGGGCCTGCGGCCCAGCTATGAGCGGCGGCGGGGCTTTCCGGGCCTGCCGCCGCTCTTGGAGTTCCTGCCGCCGGACGAGCCGCCCCGGGGGGTGCGGGCGGCCGGCTTGCCCGTGCCCGGGCGCTTGGGCTTCTGCTGCGGCTTCTTCTCCTCCGCGGGCTTGGCGCGGCCCCGCGAGCTGTTGACCGTGCGGCCCCGGACGATGCCGATGAAGTCCTCGACCATGTCGGTGGTCGCGTCCTGCGGCCAGGACAGGGCGACACGGGACTCGGGGGCGCCCGTGAGCGGGCGGTAGGTGAGATCCCTGCGGTGGTGGAGCCGGGCCAGCGACTGGGGGACGACGAGCAGTCCGATCCCGGCCGCCACCAGCTCGATCGCGTCCGCCGTGGTGGCGGGGCGCTCGAACGCTGGTTCTCCAGGCGGGTGCTCCCAGTCGAGGGTGTCGTCCAGGGGGTGCAGGACGACCTCGTCCGCCAGGTCCTCGGTGGTCACCTCGTCGACCGCCGCGACGACATGGTCCTTCGGGGCCACGACCACCGTGGTCTCGGTGTAGAGGGGGATCGCGCTGAGGTCGGTGTCGTCCACCGGCAGCCGCACGAAACCGGCGTCGGCACCGCCGTCCCGGAGCAGGCCGAACGCCTCGGCGGCGGACACCTGGAGGAGGGTCAGGGGGATGTCGGGCAGCCGCTCGTTCCAGATCCGCACCCACTTGGCGGGCGTCACCCCCGGCACGTACGCGAGCCGGAACGAGGGGAACGAGGAGGATGCTTCCGAGCCTGTCACGTCACCAGGCTAACGGGCGGCCGGACGGGCCCGGTCGCCGCCGGTGGGGAGCCGGGTGGTCGGCGGTCGCGCAGGCGCTCGATACCCTTGACCCATGACGTCGCACCAGACCACCCAGACCATGAAGCCCGCCACCGCGGCGAAGAAGCTGGGTGTGTACCTCCAGGCCACGCCCGCCGAGTTCCAGGAGGGCGTCGTCTCGCGCGCCGAGCTGAGCGCGCTACAGACCGACCCGCCGGCCTGGCTGGAGGAACTGCGCCGCAACGGCCCGCACCCCCGCCCGGTGGTCGCCGAGAAGCTGGGCGTCTCCATCGCCGGGCTCGCGCGCGGCGGAGTCACCGAGCCCCTCACCACCGAGCAGATCGAGGCGCTGAAGCAGGACAGCCCCGAGTGGCTGCGCAAGGAACGCGCGACCCAGGCCGAGGTCCGCAAGGAGGGCGCCCGCATCAAGAAGCGCAACGCCGAGCGAGCGGACCGATCGGACGACCGGAGCTAGCGCGGACGGACGAGGGCGAGGGCCGACGCCCGACGTGGGTGACCGGCTGACGTGGTGACGGCTGATGTTGACGCGGGCTGACGCCGACGGGGGCGGCGGCGGATGTCGACGCAGGCGATGGGCTGACGCCGATGCAGGGGGTTCGGCCGGTTCCCGGACGGGCCTGTCGGTGGCCACGGGCCGGCGCGACGGCCGACGGACGAGGGCCGCGACCGACGCGTGCGACGGCTGACGCGACGCGGGTGACCGGCTGACTTAGCTGACGCTGACGCGGGCGGCGGCCGATGTCGACACAGACGACGGCCGACGCGGACGCGGGTGGCGGCCGATGCCGACGTGGCCGACGGGGCGATGTCGCCGCAGGCCATGGTCGCGCGGTGAAAATCGTGGGCCGTGGGGCAGGGGGCCGGGGCAGGATGCCCCCTGTGCATCCTCTTCTGCGCGGGCTCGCCGCCAATCCCGGTCTGTCGGTCGCGCTGGTCGACCGGCTGCTCGGGCTCGCGGACGCCGACATCGACGACGAACTCGCCTGCCGCGACGATCTCAGCCGGGCGCAGGCGATCACGCTGGCCTCGCGGGACGAGGGCAACGGGGTGCGCCTGGCGTACGGGGGCGCCCTGACCGCCGCCGACGTCGATCCCACGGCGCGGCCACGCGTCGCCCTCGCCCTGCTGGACGAAGGCGTCGGCGACCCGGCGTGGGCCCGCCTCCTCGCCGCCTCCGAGGCCGTCGAACTCCGGGAGAGACTGGCCGCCTGCCCCGGCCTGCCGCCGGACGTGGTGGAGACCCTCGCCGCGGACCCGGACGTACGCGTCGTCGCGGAGCTGGCCCTGTGGGCCGAGCCGGACATGGCCGCCCGCCTCGCCGCGCACCCGCACGCCGAGGTCCGCCGCGCGGCGGCGGCCAACGAGGCGACGCCACCGGAGGCGTTGGCCGCCCTCGTCGGCGGCGAGGCACCTCCAGCCCGGCACTGCCTGGTCTGCGACCGCGAGGAACCGCCGTTCACCCACGCCCCCGACTGCCCGCGGCTCGACTGCGATCTGCGGGCGGGCGCCTCCTGCGACGGCTCCCACGAATCCACCGTCCTCGACATCCTGCGGGCGGCCCTGGAGAACCCGGCCACCCCGGCGGAGGCGGTCGCGGACTTCGCCGACCACCCGTCGGCGCTGCTGCGCTGGGCGGTCGCCGCCCGTCCCGGCCTGCCCCCGCAGGCGTACGCCCGGCTCGCCGAGGACCCCACGCCGGGGGCGCGCGCCGACCTCGCCGCGAACCCCTCGATCGACGCCACCGCGATCCGTGCGCTGGCCCACGACAGCTCCCCCGATGTGCGGCGCGCGCTCGCGCACAACCCGCGCGTGCCGCTCGACGTCCTCACCGAGCTGGCCGCCAGCACCCGGATCGGTGCCGTGCCGCTGCCGCGGATCGCCGCCGCCACGGCCGCCGAGGTCGAGGAGCTGGCCCGGTCGCCGCGCGCCGCCGTACGCGCGCTGGTGGCGAGACGGCGTGATCTGCCCGCCGGTGTCCGGGACGCGCTGGCCGACGATCCCGACGCCAAGGTGGTCACGGCCGTCGCCGCGCACCCCGGTCTCTCCGAGGCCCGGCTGCACACCATGGTCGACCGGCACGGCGTCCAGGTCCTCACCGGCGCGGCGGCCAACCCGGACGCGACCGGGGCGTTCCTGGAGCGGGTGGCCCGGCACCGGCCGCCGGTGCGCAAGGCGCTGCGGGAGATCGCCCGGCACCCCCGCGCGACGGCCTCCGCGCTTCTGCCGTGCCTGGCGGACGAACGGGCCCGGCCCCTCGCCGCCGGTCACCCGGCCCTCCCGCCGACGGTCGTCGTCGAGCTGCTCTCCGACCCGGCGGACCCGGTGGTGGAGGCGGCGGCCGCCAACCCGTCCCTGCCGCTCGCCGTGATGGCGGAGGTGATCGAGGACGTGATCGAGGAGCTGACCGGCGGGCCGGCCGACCGGGACACCACGGCCCGGACCATCCGGGACACCCCGGCCCGGCCCGGCCCGGACCAGGGCGTGTGAGCGGTCGGGGGAGAGCGCGGCGGGGGCGACGGCCCGGCGGTGGCCGCGGCTCCCGCGTCAGGACGGCGCGAGGACGCAGAACTCGTGGCCCTCCGGGTCGGCCAGACAGGTCCACGGGACGTCGCCCTGGCCGAGGTCGAGGTCGGTGGCGCCGAGGGCACGCAGCCGGGCCACCTCCGCCGCCCTGTCGTCACCGGGCGACGGCAGCAGGTCGAGGTGGACGCGGTCCGGCACGGTCGCCGCGTCGGCCGTACGGAGGAACTCCAGGTAGGGGCCGACCCCCGCGGGCGAGCGCAGCGTGGCCTGCGCGTCGGTCACCTCGTGCGGGGCCCAGTCCGTCGCCTCGCCCCAGAACCGGGCCATGGCCCGAGGGTCCGCGCAGTCGACGACGACCGCCGCGATCGGCCCGGTGTCCCGGTAGACCTCCCGGGGCTCCAGCACACAGAACTCGTTGCCCTCGGGGTCGGCGAGGACCGTCCACGGCACGTCGCCCTGGCCCACGTCGGCGGGCGTCGCGCCGAGCGCCCTGAGCCGTGCGACCAACTCCACCTGATGCGCCTCGGAGGTGGTGGCGAGATCGAGGTGCGTACGATTCTTCGTCGCCGTCTTGCCTTCCGGGACGGGGACGACGTCGACCCCCAGCACGACCGGGTCCGGCCAGACGAGACCGCCGGCGGGCCCGACGTAGGTGGTCACGCCGGGGCTGTAGGCGGTCCAGCCGAGCGCCTCCGCCCAGAACCGGCCGACGGCCCCGGCGTCGAGGGCCTTGATGTTCACGTGGACGGGTCGCAGCGCCATGCGGGCGATCCTATGCGCCGGCGTGACCGACCCGGGGCGAGCGACAGAGCCCCTCACCCCGACCAAAGATTGCATAAACGTGCAGCGAAACGTATAGTCATGCCATCCAAGAGGAGGGTTCCATGGCGGTACGTGTGGCGGTGGCGGGAGCGAGTGGTTATGCGGGCGGCGAAGTGCTGCGCCTGCTGCTCGCCCACCCCGAGGTCGAGATCGGTGCACTGACCGGCAACTCCAACGCGGGCCAGCGCCTGGGCGCGTTGCAGCCGCATCTGCTGCCGCTGGCCGACCGGGTGCTCCAGGAGACGACCGCCGAGGTGCTCAGGGGCCACGACGTGGTCTTCCTCGCGCTGCCGCACGGGCAGTCCGCGGCCGTGGCCGAGCAGCTCGGCCCGGAGGTGCTCGTGGTCGACATGGGCGCCGACTTCCGGCTGAAGGACGCGGCCGACTGGGAGAAGTTCTACGGCTCGCCCCACGCCGGGACCTGGCCCTACGGTCTCCCCGAACTGCCGGGTGCCCGCGCCGCGCTGGAGGGGTCCAAGCGCATCGCGGTACCCGGTTGCTACCCCACGGCCATCACGCTGGCCCTGTTCCCGGCCTACGCGGCGGGCCTCACCGAGAACGAGGCCGTGATCGTCGCCGCCTCCGGCACCTCCGGCGCGGGCAAGGCGCCCAAGGCGCATCTGCTGGGCAGCGAGGTCATGGGGTCGATGACCCCGTACGGCGTCGGTGGCGGCCACCGGCACACACCCGAGGTGATGCAGAACCTCGGCGGCGTCGCGGGCGAACCGGTCACCGTGTCCTTCACGCCGACCCTCGCGCCGATGTCCCGCGGCATCCTCGCCACGTGCAGCGCGAAGGCCAGGCCCGGCGTCACCGCCGAGACCGTGCGCGCCGCGTACGAGAAGGCCTTCGCCGACGAGCCCTTCGTCCATCTGCTCCCCGAGGGACAGTGGCCCGCCACGGCGTCCGTCCACGGTTCCAACGCCGTTCAGATCCAGGTCGCGTACGACGAGGCCGCGGGCCGCGTCATCGCGATCAGCGCCATCGACAACCTCACCAAGGGCACCGCCGGCGGCGCCCTCCAGAGCATGAACATCGCCCTCGGACTCCACGAGACGACGGGGCTTTCCACGATCGGAGTCGCACCGTGAGCGTGACGGCAGCCAAGGGGTTCACGGCGGCGGGCATCGCCGCCGGGATCAAGGAGAACGGCAACCCGGACCTGGCCCTCGTGGTCAACACCGGGCCCCGCCTCGCCGCCGCCGGCGTCTTCACCTCCAACCGCGTGAAGGCCGCACCGGTCCTCTGGTCCGAGCAGGTGCTGAAGGGCGGCCGGGTCTCCGCCGTCGTCCTCAACTCCGGTGGCGCCAACGCCTGTACGGGCCCCAAGGGCTTCCAGGACACCCACGCGACCGCCGAGAAGGCCGCCGAGGTCCTCGACGGGCACAGCGCCGGCGAGATCGCCGTCGCCTCCACCGGCCTCATCGGCGTCCTCCTGCCGATGGACAAGCTGCTGCCGGGCGTGGAGACGGCCGCCGCGCAGCTCTCCGAGCACGGCGGTGAGAAGGCCGCCATCGCCATCAAGACCACCGACACCGTGCACAAGACCTCCGTCGTCACCAAGGACGGCTGGACCGTCGGCGGCATGGCCAAGGGCGCCGGCATGCTCGCCCCCGGCCTCGCCACCATGCTCGTCGTGCTCACCACCGACGCCGACCTGGAGAGCGACGTCCTGGACGAGGCCCTGCGGGCCGCCACCCGGACCACCTTCGACCGCGTCGACTCCGACGGCTGCATGTCCACCAACGACACCGTCCTGCTGCTCGCCTCCGGCGCCGCCGGAGTCGTCCCGGACCACGCGGAGTTCGCCGAGGCCGTACGCCAGGTCTGCGACGACCTCGGACAGCAGCTCATCCGGGACGCCGAGGGCGCCAGCAAGGACATCAAGGTCGAGGTCGTGAACGCGGCGACCGAGGACGACGCCGTCGAGGTGGGTCGCTCCATCGCCCGCAACAACCTCCTCAAGTGCGCCATCCACGGCGAGGACCCCAACTGGGGCCGTGTCCTGTCCGCCATCGGCACCACCTCCGCCGCCTTCGAGCCGGACCGTCTCAACGTCGCCATCAACGGCGTCTGGGTCTGCAAGAACGGCGGCGTGGGCGAGGACCGCGACAACGTCGACATGCGCTACCGCGAGGTGCACATCGTCGCCGACCTCGCCGCCGGGTCCGAGACCGCCACCATCTGGACCAACGACCTCACCGCCGACTACGTCCACGAGAACAGCGCCTACTCCTCATGAGCAACACACCCGCGCGGAAGCACACCGCCCTCCCCAAGGCCCAGATCCTCATCGAGGCGCTGCCCTGGCTGGTCCGGCACAACGGCAGGACCGTCGTCATCAAGTTCGGCGGCAACGCCATGATCGACGAGGACCTGAAGGCCGCGTTCGCCCAGGACGTCGTCTTCCTGCACCACGCCGGCATCAAGCCGGTCGTCGTGCACGGCGGCGGCCCGCAGATCAGCGCCGCCCTCGACCGGCACGGCATCGTCAGCGAGTTCAAGGCCGGCCTGCGCGTCACCACCGAGGACGCGATGGACGTCGTCCGCATGGTGCTCGCCGGGCAGGTGCAGCGCGAGCTGGTCGGCCTGCTCAACCAGCACGGGCCGCTGGCCGTGGGCCTCACGGGCGAGGACGCGCACACCATCACCGCCACCAAGCACCAGCCCGAGATCGACGGCGAGTTGGTCGACATCGGGCGGGTGGGCGAGATCACCGCGATCGACACGGGCGCGATCGAGGCACTGCTCGCCGACGGCCGCATCCCGGTCGTCTCGTCGATCGCCCGCAGCCAGGACGACGGACATGTCTACAACGTCAATGCTGATACGGCGGCTGCGGCACTCGCTGCTGCTCTGGGCGCCGAGACCCTCATGGTCCTCACCGACGTCGAGGGCCTCTACGAGGACTGGCCGAACAGCGACGAGGTGATCAGCCGCCTCACCGCTTCCCAACTGGAGAAGCTGCTGCCGGAGTTGTCCTCCGGCATGGTGCCGAAGATGCAGGGCTGCCTGCACGCCGTACGGGGCGGTGTCAACACCGCCCGCGTCATCGACGGCCGAGTCCAGCACTCGATCCTGCTGGAGATCTTCACCGACGAGGGCATCGGCACGATGGTCGTGCCCGATGCGGAACAGGGGGACGCCGAATGACCGCCAACGAGGAGCTGACCCAGCGGTGGCAGGGCTCGCTCATGAACAACTACGGCACCCCGAAGCTCTCCCTGGTCCGCGGGTCGGGCTCCCGGGTGTGGGACGCCGACGGCACGGAGTACGTCGACTACGTCGGCGGCATCGCGGTCAACGCGCTGGGCCACGCCCACCCCGCGGTCGTCGAGGCCGTCAGCAACCAGATCGCCTCCCTCGGCCATGTCTCCAACCTGTTCGTCGCCGAGCCGCCCGTCGCGCTCGCCGAACGGCTCCTGGAGCACTTCGGGCGCGACGGCAAGGTGTTCTTCTGCAACTCGGGCGCCGAGGCCAACGAGGGCGCGTTCAAGATCGGCCGGCTGACCGGGCGGACCCACATGGTCGCCACCGAGGGCGGCTTCCACGGCCGGACCATGGGCGCCCTCGCCCTCACCGGCCAGCCCGGCAAGCAGACCGGCTTCCACCCGCTCCCCGGTGACGTCACCCACGTCCCCTACGGCGACGCGCAGGCCCTCGCCGCGGCCGTGACCGAGGAGACCGCCCTCGTCATCATCGAGCCCGTCCAGGGCGAGAAGGGCGTCGTCGTCCCGCCGGCCGGTTATCTGAAGGCCGCGCGGGCCATCACGGCCGCCACCGGCTCGCTGCTGGTCCTCGACGAGGTGCAGACCGGTATCGGCCGGACCGGGCACTGGTTCGAGTACCAGGCCCATGAGGGCGTCCTGCCGGACGTCGTCACCCTCGCCAAGGGCCTCGGCGGCGGACTGCCGCTCGGGGCGACCGTCGCCTTCGGCCGGGCGGCGGACCTCCTGCAGCCCGGTCAGCACGGCACGACCTTCGGAGGGAACCCGGTCGCGTGCGCCGCCGGACTCGCCGTCCTGGAGACCATCCGCGCGGAAGGGCTGCTGGAGAACGTCAAGCGGCAGAGCGAGAAGCTGCGGAACGGAATCGAGTCCCTCGGCGACCCGATGATCGACCACGTCCGTGGCGCGGGTCTCCTGCTGGGTATCGTGCTCACCGAGCCCCTCGCGCCCCTGGCGCAACAGGCCGCTCAGGACGCCGGTTTCCTGGTGAACGCGCCCGCCCCCGATGTCGTACGGCTGATGCCCGCGCTCAACATCGGTGACGCCGAGGTGGACGCCCTCCTCCAGGCGCTGCCCGGCATCCTCGACGCGGCGCGGGCGGCGCACGAAGCCAGTGGGGACGGACGAGCCGGAGAATGAGACGACGATGAGCCAGGCGCAGGAGCACGACCAGGCGGGGCCCGCGGTGCCGCAGACCCGTACCGCACGCCATCGGCGGATCGTGGACATCCTCAACCGGCAACCCGTGCGGTCGCAGAGCCAGTTGGCGAAGCTGCTGTCCGACGACGGGCTGAGCGTCACGCAGGCGACGCTCAGCCGGGACCTCGACGAGCTGAACGCGGTGAAGATCCGCAACACCGACGGCGACCTGATCTACGCGGTGCCGAGCGAGGGGGGTTTCCGTACGCCCCGGGCGCCGCTGGGGGAGTCGGCGAAGGAGGAGCGGATGCGGCGGCTCTCCGCGGAGCTGCTGATCTCCGCGGAGGCATCGGCGAACCTGGTCGTGCTCCGCACCCCGCCGGGCGCGGCCCAGTTCCTCGCCTCGGCCATCGACCAGGCGGAACTCCACGACATCCTGGGCACGATCGCGGGCGACGACACGCTGCTCCTGATCAGCCGTGATCCGGTGGGGGGCCAGGCGTTGGCGGACCATCTGCTGCGGCTCGCCCAGAACGGGAACGGCCACGTGCACTGAGCCGACGGGGGCGGCTACGGGGAGGGGCGGTTCGCGGGGACGCCGGGTGCGGGTTGTGCGTGGCTGGTCGCGCAGTCCCCCGCGCCCCTTTGGCGACCGGTGGCTTCCCGTGGCACCCCGCAAGCGCCGGTGAGCGACACCCCGGCCGGGCCAGCGGCAGCACCGGCTCACGGTCCTGCCCCTGTCGACCCGGGCCCGTTCAGCCCAGGCGCGCCGCCAACCCGCCCGTGCAGCGGACCTCGTCGCCTGCCGTGATCAGTAGGGCCTCCGCGTCCGGCAGGGACTCCAGCCAGGCGAGACCCTCACGGGAGCCCATGGCGAACGCGGCGGTGGCCCAGCAGTCCGCCCAGGTGAGGCTGGGGGCCACGACCGTCACCGAGACCAGGTCGGTCACGGCGGACCTGCCCGTGCGGGGGTCGACGATGTGCGCGCCCCGCTCCGCCGTACCCGACGTGGCCACGGCCAGCCGATCCGCGCCCGCGGCCGTGACGACCGCCGCCAGCCCCCCGGGCCGGAGCGGATCCGCGACACCCACACGCCACGGCCGGTCCGGACCGGGCACACCGCACAGCTGCACATCACCACCCCCGTTCACGCTCACCCCGACCGCCCCGGCCTCGACCAGCCGCAGTGCGGCCCGCTCGGTGGCCCACCCCTTCACCAGGCCGGTCGGGTCGAAGCGGCCCTCGTACGTCGCGCTGAACCAGCCGTCGCTCGACCGCTCGGCCTCCGCGCACAGATCGAGCACCTCGGCGACCTCGGGATCGCACTCCTCGATCGTCGCCTCGCCCCGGGCGAGCCGGGAGATCTGGCTGTGCTCGCGATAGGTGCTGAACACCTCGTCCACGGCGTGGAGTCCGGCCACCGCCTCCTCCAGCGCGGCCCTGACCGCCCCGGGCTCGCCTCCCCGGATGTCGAAGGAGAAGACGGTGCCCATGACCTCCTCGGCGTGCCGCAGTGGGGACGGCGCGGCCCCGGCGGGTACGGCCACCGGGTCAGCCGGCCTGGTCCAGAGCGGACTGGAGGGACTGCTTGTAGCCACCGCTGGTGTACGTGGCGCCTGAGACAGCATCGATGTCAGCGCTCCCTGCCGAGACGGCGTTCTGGTTGAGCTCAGGAATGGCGGTGCTGCTGATCTGGGTCGACCGGCCGCCGCTCGGCTGTTGCAGCGCCTCGGCGTTGGTGATCTTGCCGTCGATGACCGTGACCCGGACCTGCACCGGCCCGTAGTCCGTCTTGATGGCGGAACCGGTGAGCACCTGGGTGCCCGTCGCCTGCCCGGCCCCGGCTCCCGCCCCGGCCCCGGAGTCCCCGCCGTCCTCGGCGCCGCCGCCCGCGCCCTGCGAGCCGCCCGCCTCGACGTCGGAGCCGGAGCCCTGCGCCTTGTCGGCCTGGTCCAGCGCGGACTGGAGGGACTCCTTGTAGCCGGCGCTGGTGTAGGTGGCGCCCGAGACCGCGTCGATCTCGGCGCTGCCGGCCGCCACGGCCGCCTGGTTGAGCTTCGGCACCGAGTCGCCGGTGATCTGGGTGGAGCGGCCACCGCTCGGGGCCTGGATCGCCTCGGCGTTGGTGATCTTCCCACCGCTGACCGTGATCCGGACCTGCACCGGCCCGTAGTCGGTCTGCACGGTGGTCCCCGTCAGCACCTGGGCGCCGGAGTCCTGCGCCTTGCCGGCCTGGTCCAGCGCGGACTGGAGGGACTCCTTGTAGCCGGCGCTGGTGTAGGTGGCGCCCGAGACCGCGTCGATCTCCGCGCTGCCCGCGGCCACGGCCGCCTGGTTGAGCTTGGGGATCGCGTCGCCGCTGATCTGGGTGGAGCGGCCCCCGCTGGGCTGCTGCACGGTCTCGGCGTTGGTGATCTTGCCGCCGTTGACGGTGATCCGGACCTGCACCGGCCCGTAGTCGGTCTGGACGGCGGTGCCCGTGAGGGTCTGTGCGCCCGCCGCCACCCCGCCCTGTGCCGAAGGAGCGCCCCCTGCCGCTCCGGCCTGTACCGAACCGGCCGGGTCGGAGGCCGGCTTCAGCGACAGCAGCAGCACGATGCCGGACACGGTGGCGGCGGTGGCGAGCAGGGTCCGCCGGATGGGGTGGCTCTTCTTCATCGCTCCTTCAGCTCCTGAAGTGTGAGGTCTCGCGGGGGAGACCTGTGGGGCGAACCCGCGGGAAATGGTGGCCAGAAGTCGGGGTGGGGCAGGTCGTGGTGACCGACGGCCGGAACAGTCGGCCGGGTGGGGATCCGGGGCGAGCGGTCCCGTCGCTCACATCTCGAACGACTCGTGATGGATGCGCCGGGTCGGGACACCCGCGCCGCGCAGGGCCTCGTACACGCCCTGGGCGAAACCGGGCGGACCGCACAGGAAGACGTCGTGGCTCTCGATGTCCGGGATCTTGCGGCGCAGGGAGTCCGGCGAGATGTCCGGGCGTTCGCCGTCCGGGCTGTTCACCGCGTACATCAGCCGCGCCCCGCGCTCCTCCGCGATCTGCGCCAACTCGTCCCACAGCGCCAGGTCCTGGGTGGTGTTGGCCCGGTAGAGCAGGGTCAGGTCACCGGCCGCGCCGGGCAGCGTCTCGAACAGGGCTCTCATCGGGGTGATGCCCACCCCGCCGGCCACCAGCAGCACCTTGCCCCGGCTGCGCTTGCCGGCCGTGAGCGCCCCGTACGGGCCCTCGGCCCACACCCGGGTGCCGGGCTCCAGGTCGCGCAGGGCCGAGCTGTGGTCGCCGATCGCCTTGACCGTGATGCGCAGCATGTTGGGGCGGGGGGCCGCCGACAGCGAGTACGGGTGCGAGCTGAACCGCATGCCGGGGGCGAGGAACCGCCAGCGGAAGAACTGCCCGGCCTCCGCGCCCATCCGGTGCAGCTTGCGCCCGCTCATCAGCACGGAGACGATCCCGGGCGCCTCCTCGATGACCGCCTCGACCCGAAGCCGGTGCCGCAGGTTGAGCCGGATCGGCGTGATGATCCGGTACCAGAGCACCAGCGCGGTCACCGACCCGTACAGCGCGTACCAGCCGGTCTTCGCGGCGGGTGTGACGGCGAACTCGTTGCCGGTGGAGATCTGGTGCCAGAACGTCAGGAACGTGGCCGCGTACGTCAGCAGGTGGGTGTGGTACCAGAGGTCGTACGGGATCCGCTTGCGCACCGGACCGATCGACATCAGCCCGATGAGCACCAGCAGACCGGTGCCGATGGCGGCCTTGCCCATGTCCGGCAGCTGGTTGATGGAGTCGATGGTCTGCTGCACGATCGCGGTGTGGGTGAGACCGGCCTGCAGCGCGTACCCGTACATCGTGAGGACGACGTGCGCGACGACCAGGCAGAGCGTGTAGCGGCCGGTCATCGCGTGCCAGCGGGCGACCCGGTCGGAGCCGACCCGGCGTTCCAGCGCGGGCACCCGGGCCATCTGGAGGACCACCAGGGCCATCATGTAGCCACCGAGCAGACCGGTGATCCGGCCGGCGTTGACCATCTTGCTGCCCTGGTCCGCGATGGAGGGCGTGTTGTCCCACCACAGCCACACCACCGCGGCCACGCCCGCAAAGAAAACGGTCAGCAGCGGGACTGCGGGGGAGCGGCGAGGTCGGATGCGGCGCATCGTCTGGCGGCGCGCGGCGCGACCTCCGGCGATCGTGGACACGGTTCCTCCGTGGTGGGCTGGACCCTTGGCCCACACGTACGTGCAGCGAGTGCCGTGTGTTCAACCGCGTGAACAACTGTTGTGCGGAACGATCCGTATCGGAGAGCGCGCCCGCGTCCCACGCCGTCAGACGGCGGACGGCGGCAGCGGCAGTGGCAGCCCCGGGAGGCCGTCCATGCTGGTCGCGATGTGATCCTTGGAGCTGAAGTAGGCGCTGAGCGACGCGTCGTCCTCGCGCGCGAAGCGCCGGCCGTGCAGGTCGCGCTCCTCCTCGTACGCCATGAACGGCACGGCGTAGCCGCAGCTGTCGCGGATCTGCTGGGCGCGGACCACGATGATCGCACGCAGGCCGTGCGGGGTGGGGTCGATGTCGGGGAAGCGGGCGAGGAGTTCGGCGAAGCGGGCGTCGTCGCGGAAGACGGCCTCGCCCGTGCCGTGCACGCGGACGACGGTGGGCGGGCCCTGGAAGGCGCACCACATCAGGGTGATCCGGCCGTTCTCGCGCAGGTGCGCGATCGTCTCCGCGTGGGAGCCGGCGAAGTCCAGGTAGGCGACGGTGAGTTCGTCGAGGACGACGAACGAGCCCTTCAGGCCCTTGGGGGAGAGATTGATCGTGCCGTCGGCGGCGAGGGGCGCCGACGCGGTGAAGAACAGTGGCTGTGCCTCGATGAACGTACGCAGGCGGCCGTCGATGCGCTCATAAGTCTTTCCCATGTCTAACGATTATCGACGGAAACGCTTCGGCTGTCTAACGAATTTGCCGCCGGAACGCGAATTTCGGGTGGACCCCACCATGGGGTCCACCCGGAACCAGGTCTTCCATGTCCGCCCCGGCCGGCGCGCGGGGCGGACACGGCCCCTGCCGCCCACGAGGAGCGCAGGAGGTCACCCGCCGAACGAGGGGGCCCGGCGCGGACGGCTCATCGCGACGGGCCCCCTCGGTTCGACGGCCCCTGGGCAGAACCGGCCCTGCGACAGGACCGGCACCGCAGCACCGCAGCACGCCCTGCGACAGGGCCGGCCCCTCGGCTCGACCGGTCCTCGTGCGACCGGCGACTTCCGCCGGTCCCTGGACTACTGGTTCAGCTGGCAGGGGGCGAGGGCTTCGAGGCCCTCGGGCTTGGCGGCGGCGCGGCCGATGGCGGTCTCGATGCGGTTCAGCGTGGCGACGCGCTTGTCCTCCAGCGGGCCGAGGATGGCGTTGTTGACGAAGTTGGCGCCGCCCTGGCCGACGGTGTCGATCAGGCGCTGGTTGGCTTCCTGGATCTGGGTGTCGAGGAGTGCGAGGTTGCGGTCGACCTCGGCCTGTGCGGAGGCCGGGACGGCGGGGAGTTCGCCTTCGACCTCGGGGCAGGTGATGGTCCCGGCGGCACCGGCGTTGCCCGCGTCCGCGGCACCCTCGCCCGCACCGGCGCCGGCCTCGGCGCCCGCACCGGCCTCGGCTCCGGCCTCCTCGCCGGCGCCCGCCTCCTCACCGGCGCCCGCGGCGCCGCCCTGGTTGAGCTGGCAGGGGGCGAGGGCTTCGAGGCCCTCGGGCTTGGCGGCGGCGCGGCCGATGGCGGTCTCGATGCGGTTGAGCGTGGCGACGCGCTTGTCCTCCAGCGGGCCGAGGATGGCGTTGTTGACGAAGTTGGCGCCGCCCTGGCCGACGGTGTCGATCAGGCGCTGGTTGGCTTCCTGGATCTGGGTGTCGAGGAGTGCGAGGTTGCGGTCGACCTCGGCCTGTGCGGAGGCCGGGACGGCGGGGAGTTCGCCTTCGACCTCGGGGCAGGTGATGGTCCCGGCGGCACCGGCGTTGCCCGCGTCCGCGGCACCCTCGTCCGCACCGGCGTCCGCGCCGGCCCCGGCGCCCGCACCTGCCTGCGCCTCTCCGCCGGCGGCCGCGCCGCCCTGGTTGAGCTGGCAGGGGGCGAGGGCTTCGAGGCCCTCGGGCTTGGCGGCGGCGCGGCCGATGGCGGTCTCGATGCGGTTGAGCGCGGCGACGCGCTTGTCCTCCAGCGGGCCGAGGATGGCGTTCTGGACGAAGTTCGGACCACCCTGGCCGACGGTGTCGATCAGGCGCTGGTTGGCTTCCTGGATCTGGGTCTGCAGCTGGGCGAGGTTGCTGTCGACCTCGGCCTTCGCGGAGGCCGGGATCGCCGGGAGGCTGCCTTCGACGGCCGGGCAGGTGATGGTGCCGGGGGAGGCGTTCCCCGCGGCGTCCTCGTTGTTGGCACCCTCACCGGCGAGGGCGGAACCCGCGATGACCGCTCCGGAGAGCACGACCGCGGCGGCGCCGCCGATGATCCCTACGCGACGCTTGTTGTACTTCGGAAGAGCCCTGGACATGCGGATGCCTCACTCGGGTCGGGTGTGGTCGGTGGTGATGGACGCGGCGCCTGCGTTCGGTGTGAGTTACGGGAAAGCGGTTTCGTTTGTTCAAACGTTTCTCGGCGTCTCTCAAACTTCTCTCAGATTGACGATTCATGCAGAGTTCTGCATACTCATGCATGGCAGCGAACGCAGTAAGCGGAGATCTAGGAGCAACGCGAGTGAGCAGCAACAGCGGTGACGTACGGCTCTGGGGCGCCCGTTTCGCCGACGGCCCCGCCGAGGCCCTGGCGAAGCTGTCCGCGTCCGTCCATTTCGACTGGCGGCTGGCCCCGTACGACATCGCGGGCTCCCGCGCCCACGCGCGCGTGCTGCACAAGGCGGGCCTGCTCACCGAGGACGAGCTGTCCCGGATGATCGCCGGCCTGGACCAGCTCGAAGCGGACGTGGCGTCGGGCGCGTTCGTCGGCACCGTCGCCGACGAGGACGTGCACACCGCCCTGGAGCGCGGTCTCCTGGAGCGCCTCGGCCCGGATCTGGGCGGCAAGCTGCGTGCCGGCCGGTCCCGGAACGACCAGGTCGCGACCCTCTTCCGGATGTACCTGCGGGACCACGCCCGTACGATCGGCGGTCTGATCGCCGACCTCCAGGACGCGCTGATCGGTCTGGCGGAGGCCCACCCGGACGTGGCGATGCCCGGCCGCACCCACCTTCAGCACGCCCAGCCGGTCCTCTTCGCCCACCACGTCCTCGCCCACGTCCAGTCCCTCTCCCGGGACGCCGAGCGGCTGCGCCAGTGGGACGAGCGCACCGCGGTCTCCCCGTACGGCTCCGGAGCCCTCGCGGGCAGCAGCCTCGGCCTGGACCCGGAGGCGGTGGCCGCGGACCTGGGCTTCGAGCACGGCAGCTCCGCGAACTCCATCGACGGCACCGCGTCCCGCGACTTCGTCGCCGAGTTCGCCTTCGTCACCGCGATGATCGGTGTGAACCTCTCGCGGATCGCCGAGGAGATCATCATCTGGAACACGAAGGAGTTCTCCTTCGTGACCCTGCACGACGCGTTCTCGACGGGCTCGTCGATCATGCCGCAGAAGAAGAACCCGGACATCGCGGAGCTGGCCCGGGGCAAGAGCGGCCGTCTGATCGGCAACCTCACGGGCCTGATGGCGACCCTGAAGGCGCTCCCCCTCGCCTACAACCGCGACCTCCAGGAGGACAAGGAGCCGGTCTTCGACTCCATCGACCAGCTGGAGGTCCTCCTCCCCGCGTTCACCGGCATGATGGCCACGCTCACCGTGCACCGCGAGCGCATGGAGGAGCTGGCCCCGGCCGGCTTCTCCCTGGCCACGGACGTCGCCGAGTGGCTGGTCAAGCAGGGTGTCCCCTTCCGGGTGGCCCACGAGGTCGCCGGTGAGTGCGTGAAGGCGGCCGAGGCCGAGAACAAGGAACTGAACGACCTGACGGACGACCAGTTCGCCAAGATCTCGTCCCACCTCACCCCCGAGGTCCGCACCGTCCTGAACGTCCCGGGCGCCCTCGCCTCCCGCAACGGCCGCGGCGGCACGGCCCCGAGCGCCGTGGCGATCCAACTGGCGGACATCAAGAAGGACGTGACGGCCCAGCACACGTGGGCAAACGCCAAGAAGAGCTGACCCATCCGCCCCTTAAGGGGCGCGGGGAACTGCGCGACCAGCCCCCACCGAACGGACGCGTGGGGGTCAAAGGGGCGCAGCCCCTCGTGGATGGGACGGGTAGGGGCTCCGGGGGCGAAAATCCCCCGGAGCCCCACCCCACCCACACCCCACAGCGAAGGTCATCACGGGTTACGTTGGCTCAGGAACCGCAAGGAGCCGACCCGAACGGAGCCCGCGATGCCCTTCGCCCGACTCGCCGCCGCGACCACCCCCACCTGCCACCTCGGCTTCGGTCTGGCCGCAGTCGCCCGTCCCGGCTACATCACCCTCGGCCGTGACGCCGACCTCGGAGAGACCCGCACCGTCGAAGCCCTCCGCACCCGCACCCACGAACTCCTCGACGCCGCCTATGCCCAGGGCGTCCGCTACTTCGACGCGGCCCGTTCCTACGGCCGCTCCGAGGAGTTCCTCGCCGACTGGCTCCGCACCCGCCCCGGCCTCGACGACGTGGTCATCGGCAGCAAGTGGGGCTACACCTACACCGCCGACTGGACCACCGACGCCGAGAAGCACGAGGTCAAGGACCACGGCCTCGCGACGTACGAGCGGCAGCGCGCCGAGACCGCCGAACTGCTCGGCGACCGGCTCGACCTCTACCAGATCCACTCGGTGACCCCGGACAGCCCGGCCCTCACCGACAAGGAACTCCACGCGAGGCTCGCGGAGGCGGCCGCCCAGGGCGTCACCGTCGGCTTCTCCACCAGCGGTCCGGCCCAGGCGGACGCCATCCGTACCGCCCTCGCCGTGACCGTCGACGGCGAACCCCTCTTCCGTGCCGTCCAGTCGACGTACAACGCGCTGGAGACCTCCGCCGCCCCCGCCCTCTCCGAGGCGCACGACGCCGGTCTGACCGTGATCGTGAAGGAGGGCATGGCCAACGGCCGACTGGCCGGTCCGCACGCCCCGGACGCGCTCAGGGCCGTCGCCGAGGCGACGGGCCTCGGCTGCGACGCGGTCGCCCTGGCGGTCATCCTGCGGCAGCCGTGGGCGGGAGTCGTCCTCTCCGGCGCCGCCACCACCAGCCAGCTCGCCTCCAACCTGCACGCGGCGGTCGTCGACCTCGACGACGACCAGCTGGCCCGCCTCGCGGGCCTCGCCGAGGACCCGCGCACGTACTGGGACAAGCGCGGCAGCCTGCCCTGGCACTGAGCGCCACGCCTCTCGGCGAGACGCAGGGCCATGAGACGCACATAGCCCACATGAGACACGAATGTCTCATGTGGGCTATGGTTGTCTCATGGCCGTCGATCGTGAACACGTGCTGCGCAGCGCAGCCGCCCTGCTGACCCGCAAGTCCACCGCGACCATGGACGAGGTCGCCAAGGCCGCCGGGATCAGCCGGGCCACGCTGCACCGCCACTTCGCCGGACGCGACGCGCTCGTACGGGCGCTGGAGGCCCTCGGCATCGCGGAGTGCGAGGCCGCGCTGGACGCGGCGCGCCCGGACGAGGGTCCGGCGCGCGACGCCGTCCGCCGGCTGGTGCGCGAGATCGAACCCGCCGCGGGCCTGCTCGCCTTCCTCTACACCGAGAACCAGTTGTTCGAGGGGGAAGGGCAGCACGAGGGCTGGGCCCGGATCGACGAGCGCATCGCGGCCCTGTTCAAACGCGGCCAGGCGGCCGGTGAGTTCCGCATCGACCTCACACCGGCCTGGCTCACCGAGGCGCTCTACGGCCTGCTGGCCTCCGGCGCCTGGGCCGTCTCCGAAGGCCGGGTGGCCGCCAAGGACTTCACCTTCATGATCGCCGAGCTGCTGCTCGGCGGCGCCCTGCGCCACCCCGAACCCCCGCGCCACCCCGAACACCCGCGTCACCCCGAACAACCGAGAGAGGAATCATGACCAGCACCCTGCGGCCGGCCCGCACCGTCGAGGCGGAGAAGAGGCCGGGCCGCTGGCTCGCGCTCGCCGTCCTGGTGCTCGCCGTGCTGCTGGTGGCCGTCGACGCGACCGTCCTCGGTCTCGCGACCCCCTACATCAGTGAGGACCTGAAGCCCTCGGGCACCCAGCTCCTGTGGATCGGCGACATCTACTCGTTCGTCATCGCGGGCCTGCTCGTCTCGGCCGGCAGCCTCGGCGACCGCATCGGCCGCAAGAAGCTGCTGCTGATCGGCGCCACGGCGTTCGGCGCGACATCCGTCCTCAACGCCTACGCGACGACGCCCGAGATGATGATCGTCGCGCGGGCGCTGCTCGGTGTCGCCGGCGCGACCCTGATGCCCGCCACCCTCGCCCTGATCCGCAACCTCTTCCACGACCCGCGTGAGCGCAGCCTCGCCATCGGCGTCTGGGGCGCCACGGCCTCCGCCGGTACGGCCGTCGGCCCGGTCGTCGGCGGCTTCCTGCTCGAACACTTCTGGTGGGGCTCGGTCTTCCTCATCAACCTGCCCGTGATGGCCGTCCTGGTGCTCGTCGGCATCAAGCTGCTCCCCGAGTCACGCCACCCGAGCCCGGGCCCGTGGGACATGCTCAGCGTCGGCCTGTCGCTGGTCGGCATGATCGGTGTCGTGTACGCGGTGAAGGAGACCGCCACCCACGGCGTCGACGGCAACGCGCTCGCCGCGGGCCTCCTCGGCCTCGCCGGACTGTTCTTCTTCGTACGCCGTCAGCTCACCCTGCCGCACCCGCTGCTGGACATGCGGCTGTTCCGCCACCGGGGGTTCTCCGGGGCCGTCCTCGCCGACCTACTGACCATCCTCGGCCTCTCCGGCCTGGTCTTCTTCCTCTCCCAGTTCCTGCAACTGGTCCAGGACCGGCGCCCGTTGGAGGCGGGTCTCGCCGAGCTTCCGGCGGCGATCGGAGCGGTGGCCGCGGGGCTGGCCGCCGGAGCGGCGGCCCGCCGCTTCTCCGTCCGTTCGGTGGTGGCGGGCGGTCTCGCGGCCATCGGCCTGGCCCTGGCCCTGCTCACCCTGGTCGACCGCTCCACCGGCTACCCGCTGATCGGCGTCGCGCTGCTGGTCGTCGGCATCGGCGCCGGCTTCTCCTTCACCGTCACCGCCGACGTCATCCTCTCCAGCGTCCCCAAGGAACAGGCGGGCTCGGCCTCGGCGGTCTCCGAAACGGCGTACGAGCTGGGCGCGGCCCTCGGCATCGCGGTCCTGGGCTCGATCGTGACCGGCGTCTACCGCGACTTCGCGGCCCCCGCGGGCACCCCGGAAGGGGCGCACGAGTCCTTGGGCGGCGCGGTCGAGGCGGCGGCGGGAATGCCACCGGCCACGGCCGATGCCCTGCTGTCCGCCGCGATGGAGTCCTTCGTCGACGGCCTCACGATCGCCGCGGGCGCGGGCGCGGCGGTCCTCCTGGCCACAGCGGCGGCAGCCTGGTTCATGCTGCGCGGACAGCGCCTGGAGAACGCCGCTTAGGACCAGCGCCCCCAGGGGCGCGGGGAACTGCGCGAGAACCCCCACCGACCCGCACCTCACCACCAACCGAAGCCCCGGCATCCCCCGCGGACAGAGCCTGGAGAACGCCGCTTAAGGACAACGAGGTCAGGGGCGCGGGGAACTGTGCGAGAACCCCCACCGCCCTGCCCCCGGACCACCAACCGAAGCCCCGGCATCCCTCGCTGCCAGCGCCTGGAGAACGCCGCTTAAGGACAACGAGGTCAGGGGCGCGGGGAACTGCGCGAGAACCCCCACCGACCCGCACCTCACCACCAACCGAAGCCCCGGCACCCCCCGCGGACAGAGCCTGGAGAACGCCGCCTAAGGACAACGAGGTCAGGGGCGCGGGGAACTGCGCGAGAACCCCCACCGACCCGCACCTCACCACCAACCGAAGCCCCGGCATCCCCCGCGGACAGAGCCTGGAGAACGCCGCTTAAGGACAACGAGGTCAGGGGCGCGGGGAACTGTGCGAGAACCCCCACCGCCCTGCCCCCGGACCACCAACCGAAGCCCCGGCATCCCTCGCTGCCAGCGCCTGGAGAACGCCGCTTAAGGACAACGAGGTCAGGGGCGCGGGGAACTGCGCGAGAACCCCCACCGACCCGCACCTCACCACCAACCGAAGCCCCGGCACCCCCCGCGGACAGAGCCTGGAGAACGCCGCTTAAGGACAACGAGGTCAGGGGCGCGGGGAACTGCGCGACCAGCCCCCACCGACCCGCACCCGACAGACGACCGAACCCGGCACCCCCAGCGGAGCTACGCCGCTTCCTTGGCCTTGGACGCGTACATGTCCACATACTCCTGCCCCGACAACCGCATGACCTCGGCCATCACGGAATCGGTCACCGCCCGCAGCACGTACCGGTCGCGATCCATCCCCTCGTACCGGGAGAACTCCATCGCCTCGCCGAACCGCACGGTGACCCGGTGCGGCCGCGGCAGCCCCGCGCCCCCCGGCTGGATCTTGTCCGTGCCGATCATCGCGAACGGCACGACCGGCGCCCCGGTCATCAGCGTCAGCCGGGCGATGCCGGTACGGCCCCGGTACAGCCGGCCGTCGGGCGACCGCGTCCCCTCGGGGTAGATGCCGAACACCTTGCCCTCGTCCAGGATGCGACGGCCGGTCATCAGCGCCGCGACCCCGCCCCGGCCGCCGTCGCGGTCGACGGGGATCATGCCGACCCCGGTGAAGAACCAGGCCATCAGACGGCCCTTGATCCCCTTGCCGGTGACGTACTCGTCCTTGCCGATGAAGAAGACCTGCCGGTCGCAGACCAGCGGCAGGATCATCGAGTCGATGAAGGTCAGATGGTTGCCGGCGAGGATCACCGGGCCGTCGCCCGGAATGTGCTCCGCGCCTTCCACCCGGGGGCGGAACATCAGGCGCATGATCGGTCCGAGCACTGCCTTGATGAGCACGAAGCGGGACAACGGGCCCTCCCATGTCAAGCGTTCCGGTACAAGTCTGTGCAGGTGAGGACGATACTCCCGGCCCACGGGGCGGCGCACGTCGGGTTCACCGAGTGGATACCAACTGTTGACGCTGTTTTACCTGCGGTGACGCTGTGGTGGCGGGTTGTCACCCGGCCGCCACATGTGACGGACATCGCGTCACCGAACCGACACTCCGTCAAATTCCGCCTCCCGTGCGACACAGGGCGTCTTCCGCGTGTTCGGTCCCAGGTATCCCGTCGGTCACCTCAGGACACCTACGATCGTCCCGCTTTGACAGGTGCAGGGCATCACGATGGAGGAGCCGTTCATGGGGACGCAGGAGTCGCGGCAGTCGCAGGACGCGTACGAGCGGGGACGCGGAACGGGCCGACGGGCGCTGCTAGGTGCCGCGGTGCTCGGCGCGGGCGGAGCGGTCCTCGGACCGCCGGCCGCGGCGAGAGCCGACGAGGCCACGCCGGACGCCAAGGCGGCCGGCCACTCGGGCGGCTATCGGAGCCTGCCGGTGCCGACGATCATCGCGCACCGCGGGGCCAGCGGCTACCGCCCGGAGCACACGCTCGGCTCGTACCAGCTCGCCCTCGACATGGGCGCGCACGTCATCGAGCAGGACCTCGTGCCCACCAAGGACGGCCATCTCGTATGCCGTCACGAGAACGACATCACCGGTACGACCGATGTCGCGGCCCACCCCGAGTTCGCCGGCCGGAGGACCACCAAGGTCGTCGACGGCGTCACCTACACCGGCTGGTTCACCGAGGACTTCACCCTCGCCGAGCTGAAGACCCTGCGCGCCAAGGAGCGCATCCCGGGCAACCGTCAGGAGAACACCCTCTACGACGGCCGCTGGGAGATCCCCTCCTTCGAGGAGGTGCTGCGCTGGGCCGACAGGGAGGGCAGGAAGCGGGGCAGGCGCGTCTGGCTGCACGTCGAGACCAAGCACCCCACCTACTTCCGCAAGCTGGGCCTCGCGCTGGAGGAGCCGCTCGCCAAGCTGCTGCGCAAGTACGACCGGCACCGGAAGAACTCGCCCGTCTTCCTGCAGTCCTTCGAGCCGAGCAGCATCCAGCGCCTGAACCGGCTGGTCGACAGCCCGCTCGTCGTCCTGCTCTCCGGCGCCGCCACCCGTCCCTGGGACTTCGTCGAGGCGGGCGACCCGCGCACCGTCGCCGACCTGGTCAAGCCGGCCGGGCTCGCCTGGATCGCCTCGTACGCCAACGGGATCGGCCCCACGCTCGACCTGATCATCCCGCGCGACTCGGGCGGGAACCTGACCACGCCGACCACCCTCGTCGCCGACGCGCACGCCGAGGGCCTGATCCTGCACCCCTACACGATGCGCAACGAGAACACCTTCCTGCCCGCGAACTTCCGCAAGGGCACGGACGCCAACGCCTACGGCGACTCCTTCGGCGCGTTCAAGGTGTACTTCGACACCGGCATCGACGGCATCTTCACCGACAACCCGGACACCGGTCTGTTGGCCCACGCGGACTTCGTCGGCGACTGACCGGACCACGCATGCGTTCGAGCGTCAACGGTTGAGCCCCGAGCCCCGGTTGGGGTGACTCCCGTCCGCCCCGGCAACCCCCGCCGGGGCGGCGGCGTCCCGGGGCATATGACACACGACATGCTCGCCGACCTCCGCCCCCTGCTGGTCGCGGAGGCCTCGGCGGAGGCGTACGCGGCCGGGGCCGAGGCGGGGGACCTGGAACAGGCCGTCTGGCTGCGCCTGCTGGAACGGCTCGACACCGACGGTCCGCCCGCGGATCCCGAGAGCTGGCTGCGCAGCGCCGTCCGCTTCGAGGCCCGCCTCAGTCGCCGTACGGCCCGGGTCGAACGGCCCTACGCCGCCGAGCCCGCCGACGAGCACATGCCCGGCCCCGAGCAGATGGCGCTCACGGCGGCCCGCCGCCGCGCCCTCCGCGCCGCCGTGCGCCGGCTCCCCGGCCGCTGCCCCCGGCTGCTCGGCGCCCTGCTGTCGCCGAAGGACCTCACCTACCGTGAGATCGCGGGCGAGTTGGGTATCTCACAGGGCAGCCTCGGTCCGGAACGTTCCCGATGTCTGGGATGTCTTCGCCGATTGCTGGCGACGGAGGTTGCGGCGCGCGAACCACGGGGATAGGAGTGAAGGACATCGGGTGAGCAGGTGAGCGGGAGGCGTGCACACATGGGCATGAGCGTGACCATCTCGGTGGCGACCGAGCAGGACGCCGAGCAGATCTTCAAGCTGCAGTACCTGTGCTTCCAGAGCGAGGCGGCGCTGTACGGCAACTACCGCATCGATCCGCTCGTCCAGAGCCTCGACTCCGTCCGTGCCGAGGTCGCCTCGGACTGTGTGTTCGTGGCCAGGCTCGGGGACGAGGTGATCGGTTCCGTGCGCGGCGCCCTCGACGCCGACGGCACCGCCGCCATCGGCAAACTCTGCGTCCACCCGCGTCTCCAGGGGCACGGCATCGGCGCGCGACTCCTGCGCGCCGCCGAGTCGGCCCTCGCCGAGGAGCGCGGCGCCACGAGGTTCCGCCTCAGCGCGGGCCACCGCAGCGAGGGCAACCTGCGGTTGTACCGCCGGGTCGGCTACGAGACGGTCGGCACCAGCCAGGGCCAGGACGGCGTACCGATGGTGGTGCTGGAGAAGCCGGCGGAGGCGTACGCGACGACCGCGTGACGAGAGGCGCCCCGAAAGGGGCGCGGGGAACCGCGCGACCGGCCACGACGAGCCCGCGGCCGCCTGAGACCCTCAGGCGGTCTCCCCCTGCCGCGCGCCTTTCCTGAGCCAGTACATGGCGGTGATCGGCAGCAGCACGGGGATGAACAGGTACCCCATGCCGAAGTCGGACCAGACGGTCGCGTCCGGGAAGGCGGACGGTTCGACCAGCGTCCAGGTGCCCACGACCAGCACACCCGACAGCTCGGCCGCGCAGCACAGCCGCGCCGCCTTCCGGGCGAACTCCCCGCCCCGTACCAGCGCGTACGTGATGAACCCGTACACGACCCCGGCGAGCGCGGACAGCGAGTACGCGAGCGGCGCGTGCTCGAACTCCGTCGAGATCTGCACGGCGGACCGCGACACGGCCCCGACGACCATCACGCCGTAGAGCCACACCAGCAGCATCCCCGGCCCGCTGATGAGCCGTGCCCGCTTCTCCCGCTGCGGCACGTCGTCCGTGGCGGTCACCTCAGCCTCCCCAGATGTCGTAGAGCCGCACCTGGAGCACGGCGAGCACCACACCCCCGGCGGCGACGGTCACGCTGCCCCAGCGGGTGCGCTCCGCCAGGGACATGAACCCGGTGACGGGCACACAGGCGAACGCCCCGAGGAGGTAGGAGACGAAGATCGTGGTCCCCTGCTCCGGCTTCTCCCCGCGCGCCAGCTGCACGATCCCGACGACCAGCTGGACGAGGGCCAGCACCGACACCACGGCCATGCCGATGAAGTGCCAGTCCTTGGTCGGCTGATCGCGATACGCGGCCCAGCCGCACCACGCGGCGAGGAGAAGCGCGGCGACGGCGGTCGTCACCGTCAGGGCAACAAGCATGCCGCGACCCTATTACGGCCCCGAATCCCGCCGCGCCCGGCCCCGGGCCGGGAGACCCGTGGGGCGCGCATCGTGGCCTTGGCCACAACGCCGGATGCCCACAGGGTGGACGGCACCACACTTCACCTGCTCATATGCCTCTCAAACGTGTCCGCCATACGGACAGCCCTCTCTCACCTGCTACATACATCTGCTTTACTGATCTCATGACCACGACGAGCTGCCGCACCCTTGCGACCGAGGCGACGATGACGCCCGGTGCTCGTTGTATGTGTCGAATGTGCGCCTTCTAGAAGGCCCCGCACGCCACCGCGCGTGACGGACCGAGCCTCCCGCGCACCAGTTCTCCTCCGGTTCCATCGCCACCGCGAGAACCGTGTCGCGTCCCTGACCGCTTGCACCCGTGCCCGGGCACACCCACGCCCGCGCACTCGACAGTGACGGAAATCCAGTGATCACCACATCGGGCCTGACCAAGGTCTACCGAGGTCGTGGCCGCGAGGTCACCGCCCTCGACGGCGTCGATCTGCATGTACGCGAGGGCGAGGTGTACGGCGTGATCGGCCAGTCCGGCGCCGGCAAGTCCTCGCTCATCCGCTGCGTCAACCTCCTCGAACGCCCCACCTCCGGAACAGTGACCGTGGCAGGCCAGGACCTCACCGCCCTGGCCGGGCGCGGCCCCCGCGCCGGCCGGCAGCTCCGGGAGGCACGCAGCCGGATCGGCATGGTCTTCCAGCACTTCAACCTGCTCTCCTCCCGCACCGTCCAGGACAACGTCGAGCTGCCGCTGGAGATCCTCGGCAGGTCGGGCCAGGAGCGATCCCGCAAGGCCCTGGAACTGCTCGACCTGGTAGGCCTCGCCGACAAGGCCAAGGCCTACCCGGCCCAGCTCTCCGGCGGCCAGAAGCAGCGCGTCGGCATCGCCCGCGCACTGGCCGGCGACCCCAAGGTCCTCCTCTCCGACGAGGCCACCAGTGCCCTCGACCCGGAGACCACCCGCTCGATCCTCGCGCTGCTGCGCGACCTGAACCGGCAGCTGGGCCTGACCGTCCTGCTCATCACGCACGAGATGGACGTCGTGAAGAGCGTCTGCGACTCCGCAGCCCTGATGGAGAAGGGGCGCCTCGTCGAGTCCGGCACCGTCAGCGAACTGCTCGCCACCCCGGGGTCCGAACTGGCCGCCGCGCTCTTCCCGGTGAGCGGCGAGGCCACGGGCGAGGACCGCACCGTCCTCGACGTCACCTTCCACGGCGAGGCCGCGACGCAGCCGGTCGTCTCGCAGCTGTCCCGCACGTACAACATCGACATCTCGATCCTCGGCGCCGCCATCGACACCGTCGGCGGCCTCCAGATCGGCCGGATGCGCATCGAACTGCCCGGCCGCTACGAGGACAACGTGGTTCCCGTCGGCTTCCTGCGCGAACAGGGCCTCCAGATCGACGTGGTCGGCCGGGACGCCCAGGCGTCCGCGCCGTCGTCCGCACCGGCGCCCGCGCTGTCGTCCACGACGGTGAAGGAAGGTGCCAAGTGACCTGGTCCGAGATGCGGCCCCTGCTGGAGCAGGCCTGTTGGGACACCCTCTACATGGTCGGCTGGTCCACTCTCGTAGCCGTCGTCGGCGGACTGCCGCTCGGCATCCTGCTCGTCCTCACGGACCGCGGCGGCCTGCTGCAGAACGTCCTCGTCAACAGGGTCGTCGGGCAGATCGTGAACATCGCCCGCTCGATGCCGTTCATCATCCTGATGGTCGCGCTGATGGGTTTCACCCGCTGGGTCACCGGCTCGACCATCGGCCGCGAGGCCGCCATCGTGCCGCTCGCCATCGGCGCCATCCCGTTCTTCGCGCGCCTCGTCGAGACGGCCGTGCGCGAAGTGGACCACGGGCTGGTCGAAGCCGTCCAGGCGATGGGCGGCAGCACATGGACCGTCGTCCGCAGCGTCCTCGTCCCCGAGTCCCTGCCCTCGCTGATCTCGTCCGCCACGACGACCGTCGTCGCCCTCATCGGCTATTCGGCCATGGCCGGCACGGTGGGCGCGGGCGGTCTCGGCGACATCGCCATCCGCTACGGCTACCAGCGCTTCGAGACCGAACTGATGTGGATCACCGTGGCGGTCCTGGCCGTCGTCATCTCCGCCATCCAGTTCGCCGGCGACTACGCGGCCCGCGCTCTGCACCGACGCGGCGGCCGGTCCGGCCCCGCACCGGCACTCCGGCTGCTGAGGGCCAAGGCCGAGCCCACCGAGGTCTGACCGCGCCGCTCAGGAACCCACAGATCTCCCGTCCCACCCAAGACGGGACCGCTGCACCCACGAGGAAAGGCACTTTTCGTGCGTAACACCGCCAAGCTCACCACCGCCGTGCTCGCCGCCGGAGCCCTCACCCTCGGGCTCACCGCCTGCGGCGCGGACAAGACCGACAGCGCGTCCGACACGAGCGGCCCGCTGGTCGTCGCCGCCAGCCCCACCCCGCACGCCGAGATCCTGAACTTCGTCAAGGACAACCTGGCCAAGGACGCGGGCCTCGACCTGGAGGTCAAGGAGTTCACCGACTACGTCCTGCCGAACACGGCGACCGAGGACGGCTCCGTGGACGCCAACTACTTCCAGAACCAGCCGTACCTCGACGACTTCAACAAGAAGCAGGGCACCCACATCGTGCCCGTCGTCACCGTGCACCTGGAGCCGCTCGGCCTCTACTCGAACAAGGTCAAGAGCAAGGACGACCTCAAGAGCGGCGCGACCGTCGCCGTCCCCAACGACACGGTCAACGAGGCGCGCGCCCTCAAGCTCCTCGACTCCGCCGGGCTCATCACCCTCAAGGACAGCGTCGGCACCGACGCGACCCCCGCCGACATCACCGAGAACCCGAAGAAGCTCAAGTTCAAGGAGCTGGAGGCGGCCCAGACCCCGCGCTCCCTGGACGACGTCGACGCCGCGGTGATCAACGGCAACTACGCCCTGGAGGCCGACCTCTCGCCCGCCGACGACGCCCTGGCCGTCGAGCCGGCCAAGGACAACCCGAACGGCAACTTCCTCGCCGTCAAGGAGGGCAACGAGGACGACCCGCGGGTGAAGAAGCTCGCCGAACTCCTCACCTCCGACAAGGTCAGGAAGTTCATCGAGGACAAGTGGAGCAACGGCTCCGTCATCCCGTCCTTCTGACCCCCTTCCGATCCGTACCTGCGACCGTACGTAAACGGCGTATCGCCACGCATGGGGTCCGCTCCCTCACCGTGAGTGGACCCCTGTGGTGCGATTCAGTGCTTTCATGCTGCATGCTGGGCAGTTCAGCAGGCTCTCAAAGTTTTCGAAGGTTACGGAGCGGCGCATGACGAGCACCTTTCCCGACATCTCCATCAGCACGGATCGGTTGGTTCTGCGCCCGTTCGACGAGGACGACATCCAGGCGTTCACCGAGATGATGAACGACGAGCAGGTGATGGCCTGGACGGACATCCCGCAACCCTTCACCGAACGCGAGGCGCGTACCTGGATCGCCGAGTACGCGCCCACCGAACGCACCTCCGGACGCGGCCTCGACCTCGCGGTCACCGAGTTCCTCACCCAGCGGCTGGTCGGCGTCATCCAACTGACCAGAACCGACTGGCACGTGCGGGCCACGGAACTGTCGTACGTCGTCGCCCCCTGGGCGCGCGGCGAGGGCTACGCCTCCGAAGCCGCCCTCGCGACCGCCCAATGGCTGTTCCGCGAGCAGAAGTTCGAACGCATCGAGCTGCGCACCGCCGCCGACAACACCGCCTCCCAGCAGGTCGCGCAGAAGATCGGCTGTATCAGCGAGGGAGTGCTGCGCAACGCCTGCATAGCGCGGACCCGCACCGCCGAGGACGGCTGGACCGAGATCCGCACGGACTTCATCGTCTGGAGCCTGCTCCCCGAGGACATCGAGGGCGTGAGCGAGGAACTGGCCGGCAGCGGTGGTTTCGGCTCCTACCCGGACTGGAACTGAACAACCCACGGGTACGCGCGAGGCCGCCGCCCGGCCGCCGGGGCCCACCCCGTCACCAGGTACTCTCACGGGACCCCGAGCGGGCAAACCGACGACCTGCGAAGACCCTCAGGAGACTGACGACGATGGCCGACCGGGTCACGGTGATCGGCTGGGACGGCTCCCCCCTGACCGCCGCGGCGCGCTCCGCCCTCGCCGCCGCCACACTGGTGGCCGGCGCGGCCCACCACCTCGCCCTGCCCGAGGTGCCCCCGGCCGCCGAACGCATCCGCCTCGGCAGTGTCGCCCTCGCCGCCCGCCGTATCGCCGGCCACCGCGGCACCGCCGTCGTCCTCGCCGACGGCGACCCCGGCTTCTTCGGCGTCGTCCGTACCCTGAGGGCCCCCGAGTTCGGCCTGGAGGTCGAGGTCGTCCCCGGCGTCTCCTCCGTGGCCGCGGCCTTCGCCCGCGCGGGCATGCCCTGGGACGACGCCCAGGTGGTCGTCGCCCACCGCCGTACGCTGCGCCGAGCGGTCAACGTGTGCCGCGCCCACCCCAAGGTCGCCGTCCTCACCTCGCCCGGCGCGGGCCCGGCCGAACTCGGCCTCCTCCTCGACGGAGTTCACCGCACCTTCGTGATCTGCGAGGAACTCGGCACCGCCCGCGAACGCGTCACCGTCGTCACCTCCGACAAGGCCGTCGACCACACCTGGCGCGACCCCAACCTCGTCATCGTCATCGGCGGCCCCGCCACCGCGGCCGAGGGCGGCGGCTGGCTCGCCGGCCGCGACCCCGGCGCGGGCCCACGCGGCTTCGCACTGCCCTCCGGTGTCTACGGCGCCGCCATGGGCGAGGGCGAGGCCGAACTGCTGCGCTCCTCCCAACTCACCCGCCTCGGCCCCCGCGTGGGCGACCTCGTCTGGGACATCGGCTCCGGCAGCGGCGCCTTCGCCACCGAGGCCGCCCGCTGCGGCGCCGCCGTCATCGCCGTCGACCGCGACCCCGAGGCCTGCGGGCGTACGACCCTCGCCGCCCGCCGCTTCGGCGTACAGCTCCAAGTCGTCCACGGCGCCGCCCCGCACGTCCTGGAGAACCTTCCCGAACCGGATGTCGTCCGCGTCGGCGGCGGGGGAGCGGCGGTGGTCTCCGCCGTCGCCGACCGCCGCCCGCAGCGCATCGTCACGCACGCGCTCACCCGCCCCGCCGCCGAGCGCATCGGGCGCGACCTCACCGAACACGGGTACGAGGTCCGCTGCGAGTTCGTCCAGTCCGTCGAACTCGATACAAGGGCCTGGACGGAGCGGGAACGGAGCGTCGCGTTCCTGCTCAGCGGGACCCTGCCCGAACGTTCCCAGTGATCCGGTTGTCGTACCGGCGCGGTAGGCTGGCCGACTGTTGTACCGCACGTCGACACCCGGCACTTCGTCGGTCAATGTCCTAAAAACGCGCCCGTTTTGAGAGCGTGTGTGGTACGGCGGAACGGGGAGGACGCGCAACGTGGCGCAGTCCACAGCGGACCGGCGCGGATCAAGCTGTCGCGACGGGAGTACGACCGCGACAATGGCCATTCAATGGCTTTGTCGACATGCAGGCGGGTCGTCACGTGCCGCTGGGCACGCACGCTCGTTCTCCACAGCAGTGGGGCGGTAGGTGCGCCGTTCCCGGGCCAGCTGGCATGGAGGCACTAACCGATGGGCGAGGGGTACGCATGACCGACACCGGCCAGGTCCCGGGCGAGGGACAGCCGGAGAGCGCAGGCATGGTGGAGCAGCCGGGCGTCCCTGCGCCGGGTGCGTACACCTACCTCTCCGAGACCGCCGCCGAGGACGAAGACCTCCTGCTGCCGGGCGCCCAGGGCGCATGGGGCAACGAAATGCCGCCGCCCGCGCCCGAGCCCGTCGTCCAGGTCGTCCACGAGCCCGGCCCGCACGAGATCTCCGGCCGCGACAGCGGCTCGCACGACCTCAGCGCCGTCCGCACCCCCGTCGCGACGCCCGTCCCGCAGCCGCCGGTGGCCCGCCGCCCGCTGCACCTCGGCCCGCCGACCCCCGACGCCTCCGCCAGCCCGGTCCGCTCCCTCGCCGACCGTGGCCCGGCCGGCGCTCCCGTACCGCCCGCCGCCGCACGCCACGCCGGGCCGCCCATCACCGGACCCGAGTACCTCGACGTGCCCCCGCAGCCCGTGTCCCAGTGGGTCGGCGCCCCCGCCCAGGGCACGCCCGCGCCGGGAGTCGCCGCAGCGGGAGGGACCGCAGAAACGGTCGTTCCGCAGGAAGCCCACCCCTCCGTGGCCGTGGCCGAGACGCCCCTGGCGGCGGAGGCCGCACAGACCGCCGAGGCCCCGGAGGAGATCCAGGACCCCGAGGCCCTCCACCAGGCGCAGGACGCCGCCTACGCCCTGGCCCAGGAGGCCGCGGCCGCGCAGTTCCGCACCCCGGAGGCGGTCGGGACACCGGTCGCCGCGCACCTCCAGGCCCCCGAGGCCGAGGAAGCGCCCGGTGTCGTCGAGGAGCAGCTCCCGGAGGCGGCCGAAGCGCCGGCCGCCGAGGTTCCGCCGACGGCCGAGGCGTCGCCGGCGACCGAGGCGTCGCCCGTCGTCGAGGCCGAGGCCCCGCAGCCGGTGGACGCGGCGGCTGCCGTCGAGGCCGCCCAGGTGCCGGACGCCGCCGAAGCGCCGGCCGCCGATGCGGCTCCCGCCCCCGAGCCCGCGGCGGAGCCCACGGCACCCGAGGCGGTTGAGGCGGCTGAGACGATTGAGGCCGCCGAGTCCGTGGCCGTGGCCGTCGAGGAGGCTGCGCAGGCTCCGCAGGCCGAGACGCAGCAGCCCGAGCCGGCCCCGACGACTCCCTCGGCCCAGCCTGTCGAGGCCGAGACCTCCGAGGCCCAGGCCCCCGAGTCCCAGAGCTCCGAAACGCAGGCCCCCGAGGCCCATACGCCCGAGGCGGAAGCCGCGCCCGCCGCCGAGGCCGCTCAGGCACCGGACGCGACGCCCTTCCCGCCGGCCGCCCAGGACCCCGAGCCGATCGCGGCGCAGACCGTCGCCGAGGCGCAGGACGCCCCCCAGGTCGCGCAGGAGGCGGAGGCCGTGGCCCTCGCCGACGCCACCGCATCGGCCCCGCCCGTCGACGCCGTCCCGCCCGCGCAGCCCGACGCCGCCGCAGCCGCACAGGCCGACCCGGCGGCGACGCCGGTCGTGGCTGAGGCCCCCGAACAGGCCACCACCGCTCCCGAGCAGCAGGCGCCGGCCACCGTCGCCGACGCGGCCGGGGCCACGGGGGAGCAGGTCCCCACCGACGAGGCGGCCCCGCGTACCGCGACCGTCGCGCCGGACGACGGGAACCCCGAGACCTCCGTCGCGCCCCCGGTCGAGCAGACCGCCGAGGTCCCCCCGTCCGCCGCCCCGGACACCGAGCCCGTGCAGGGCCCCGTGCCGTCGGAGACCCCGGCCGCCGAGGAGCCCCAGCCGGCGGAGCCGGGTGCGGCCGAGCCCCTGACCCCGGACGCCACCGCGGCGGAGGCCGCTCAGCCCCACCCCGAGGCTGTCGCCGAGGGCGTGCAGCCGACGGAGACCGACCAGCCGGGCGCGCACCCCACGGTTCAGGACCCGCAGGCCGACGAGCCCGCCGCATCCGCCGCCGAGGACGTGGTGACCCAGGCGCAGGAACAGGACCAGGACCAGACCGCTGATCAGCCCTCCGTGCAGACGCCTGATCAGAACCCCGCGCAGGCACAGGACCAGGTCGTGGCCGCGCAGAACACCGGGACCGCCCCGCAGCCGGAGCCGGTACAGCCCGTCACCGCCGACGCGCTCGTCGAGCCGGGGCCCGCGCACGGGGACACGACAGCCCAGCCGACCGACAGCGCGAACGCCCAAGCACCCGCCCCCGCCGACGAGTTGACCGGCGAGGCCCCGCATCCCGCCGAGCCGGCGGCCGACCCGGCGTCCGTGGACCCCACGACCGCCGAGCCGCTCGCCGCGGACACCCCGGCGGCCCCGGCCTCCCGGATCGAGGCCCCGCAGGGCGCCGTCATCCAGCCCCAGGCCGAGCCCGACGCCCCGCCCCTCGCGCCGACCTCCCAGGAACCCGCGCCCGAGGCCGACCGGCCGACCCCGCCCCAGGGAATGGTCGTTCCGCCGCTCCCCGAGGACGCCGGGCCGACGCCCGCCCCCGTGGAGTTCCCGGCGGCCCAGGGACAGACGGACGCGGCCGAGGACGGCAGAGAGGCGGCCGAGGACGGCAGAGAGCCGGCCGGCGAGCCCGTGGCCACGGTCCCCGCCCCCCGTGACTCCGAGGCCGAGACGATCGTCGTACCGCAGCCGCTCGCGGCGGCGGCCGACGCGCACCGGGACGTCGTCCAGAACGCCGAGGACCTCGACACCAGGGCCGCCGACCACGAGGACGGCGAGTCGACGGCGCCGGAGGCAGAAGCAGTGGAATCAGCAGCAGTCGAAGAGAGCACGGCCCCGGTGGACGAAGCATCCGAAGACGTGAGGGACGAAGTACGGCAGCCCACGGGCCCGGCCGCGCCCCCCTACGACGACGCCGAGCGCGAGGCCGTCCTCAAGGTCATGCGTGAGCGCCGCGACATCCGCAACGGCTTCCGCGGCGACCCGATCCCGCACGACGTGCTGCTCCGTGTCCTGGAGGCCGCCCACACGGCACCCTCCGTCGGCCACTCGCAGCCCTGGGACTTCGTGGTCATCCGCTCGGCCGAGACCCGCCGCACGATGCACGAACTGGCCCAGCGCCAGCGCGAGGCGTACGCGAAGTCCCTGCCGAAGGGCCGGGCGAAGCAGTTCAAGGAACTGAAGATCGAGGCGATCCTCGACACCCCGGTCAACATCGTCGTCACCGCCGACCCGACCCGCGGCGGCCGTCACACCCTGGGCCGTCACACCCAGCCCCAGATGGCTCCGTACTCCTCCGCCCTCGCGGTCGAGAACCTGTGGCTCGCGGCCCGCGCCGAGGGTCTCGGCGTCGGCTGGGTCAGCTTCTTCGACGAGCGCGAGATGGTCCGCGCCCTCGGCCTGCCCGAGCACCTGGAGGTCGTGGCGTACCTGTGCGTGGGCTACGTCGACGAGTTCCCGGAGGAGCCCGAGCTGATGCAGGCGGGCTGGGCCAAGCGCCGCCCGCTGTCCTGGGTCGTCCACGAGGAGACGTACGGCCGCCGCGCCCTGCCCGGCGCCGAGCCGCACGACCTGCTCGCCGAGACCGTCGCCGGCATCCGTCCGCTCGACGCCAAGGCGCTCGGCGAGGCGTGGGAACGCCAGAAGCGCATGACCAAGCCGGCCGGCGCGCTCGGCATGCTGGAGATCATCTCCGCCCAGCTGTCCGGGCTGTCCCGCCAGTGCCCGCCGCCGATCCCGGAGCCCGCGGCCGTCGCGATCTTCGCCGGTGACCACGGTGTGCACGCCCAGGGCGTCACCCCCTGGCCCCAGGAGGTGACGGCCCAGATGGTCGCCAACTTCCTCGGCGGGGGAGCGGTCTGCAACGCCTTCGCCGCCCAGGTGGGCGCCGAGGTCTGCGTCGTGGACGTGGGCGTGGCGAGCGACCTCCCGGCCACCCCCGGGCTGCTGCCGCGCAAGATCCGCGCCGGTACGTCCGACATGACCACCGGCCCCGCGATGACCCGCGACGAGGCCAAGCAGGCCATCGAGGTGGGCATCGAGACGGCCCGCGACCTGGTGGCGGCCGGTAACAAGGCCCTGCTCACGGGCGAGATGGGCATCGCCAACACCACGGCCTCCGCCGCCCTGATCGCCGTCTTCACCGGCGCGGACCCCGCCGAGGTCACCGGCCGGGGCACCGGCATCAACGACGAGACCCTCGCCCGCAAGACCGAGGTCGTGCGCCGGGCCATCGAACTCCACCAGCCGGACCCCGCCGATCCCATCGGCGTCCTGGCGGCCATCGGCGGCTTCGAACACGCCGCCATGGTCGGTCTCCTCCTCGGCGGCGCCTCCCTGCGTACGCCGGTGATCCTCGACGGCGTCAGCGCCGGCGCCGCCGCCCTGGTGGCCCGCGCCATCGCCCCCGAGGTCCTCGCCGCGTGCATCGCGGGCCACCGCAGCGCCGAGCCGGGCCATGTCGCCGCCCTGCAGAAGCTGGGCCTGCGTCCCCTGGTCGACCTCGATCTCCGCCTCGGCGAGGGCACCGGTGCCCTGCTCGCCCTCCCGGTCGTCCAGAGCGCGGCCAGAGCGATGCACGAGGTGGCGACCTTCGACTCGGCTGGGGTCACCGAGAAGTAGGGGAGCGGGCGCCGGGTGAGTCACCGACCGGTAGGCGCCCGCGCCCACCGGCCCGCACCCCGTTCCCGCGGCCCAGCCGGTGAACCTGCTGAGCCGCACCCCCCGTCCGCCCTTTAGAATCCGCACGTCAGGGCCTACTCCAAAGCCGCAGTGGCCCGCCTCGCACGCCGCCAGCCCGAGGAGCCGCACCCTCATGGCCGAACACCCCGCCTACCCCGTAGGCCTCCGCCTCGCCGGCCGCCGAGTGGTCGTCATCGGCGGCGGCCAGGTCGCCCAACGCCGTCTGCCCGCCCTCATCGCGGCCGGTGCCGACATCGTCCTCGTCTCGCCGAGCGCGACACCCTCCGTGGAGGCGATGGTGGACGCGGGCGAGCTGACCTGGGAGAAGCGCCGCTACGCGGAGGGCGACCTCGCCGAGGCCTGGTACGTCCTGATCGCCACCGGCGACCCGGCGGCCAACGCCCGCGCCTCCGCCGAGGCGGAGCGCCACCGCATCTGGTGCGTACGCTCCGACAGCGCCGAGGAGGCCACCGCCTGGACCCCGGCGACCGGTCACAGCGAGGGTGTCACCGTCGCCGTCCTGACCGCCCGCGCCGAGGGCCGCGACCCCCGCCACACCGCCGCCATCCGTGACGCGGTCGTCGAGGGCCTGCGCGACGGAACCCTCGTCGCCCCCCACCACCGCACCCGCACCCCCGGCGTCTCCCTCGTCGGCGGTGGCCCCGGCGACCCGGACCTGATCACCGTGCGCGGCCGCCGCCTCCTCGCCGAGGCCGACGTCGTCATCGCGGACCGCCTCGGCCCCCGCGACCTCCTCGCCGAACTCCCGCCGCACGTCGAGGTGATCGACGCGGCGAAGATCCCGTACGGCCGCTTCATGGCGCAGGAGGCCATCAACAACGCGCTGATCGAACACGCGAAGCAGGGCAAGTCGGTCGTCCGCCTCAAGGGCGGTGACCCGTACGTCTTCGGTCGCGGCATGGAGGAGCTCCAGGCCCTCGCCGAGGCCGGCATCCCCTGCACGGTCGTCCCCGGCATCTCCAGCTCGATCTCCGTCCCGAGCGCGGCCGGCATCCCGGTCACCCACCGGGGCGTCGCCCATGAGTTCACCGTGGTCAGCGGCCATGTGGCCCCCGACGACGAGCGCTCCCTGGTGGACTGGCCCGCCCTCGCCCGCCTCACCGGCACCCTGGTGATCCTCATGGGCGTCGACAAGATCGGCCGGATCGCCGAGACCCTGGTGGCGCACGGCAAGTCCCCGGACACCCCCGTCGCCCTGATCCAGGAGGGCACCACGGCCGCCCAGCGCCGGGTCGACGCGACCCTCGCCACGGTCGCCGAGACCGTGCGGACCAGGGGGGTCAAGCCGCCGGCGGTCATCGTCATCGGCGAGGTGGTGAAGGTGGGGCCCGGGACCGAGGAGTGACCCCGGGAATCGACCCGGACTCTGGCGGAGCGGAACCGTAACCACTGGTAACCCAACCCGTCCCCAGCCGTTGGCACCACACCCAGGACAAGGCAGTATCACCCTGTGGCCGATCTCATCACCGTTGAGGACCCCGACGACCCGCGCCTGCGCGACTACACCGGCCTGACCGACGTGGAGCTGCGCCGCAGGCGCGAACCCGCCGAGGGCCTGTTCATCGCCGAGGGCGAGAAGGTCATCAGACGGGCCAAGGAAGCCGGCTACGAGATGCGCTCGATGCTGCTCTCCGCCAAGTGGGTCGACGTCATGCGCGACGTCATCGACGAACTCCCGGCCCCCGTCTACGCGGTCAGCCCCGAGCTGGCCGAACAGGTCACCGGCTACCACGTCCACCGGGGCGCCCTCGCCTCCATGCAGCGCAAGCCCCTGCCGACGGCCGACCAGCTCCTGGGCGCCGCCCGCCGCGTCGTGATCATGGAGTCGGTCAACGACCACACCAACATCGGCGCGATCTTCCGCTCGGCCGCCGCCCTCGGCATGGACGCGGTCCTGCTCTCCCCGGACTGCGCCGACCCGCTCTACCGCCGTAGCGTCAAGGTCTCCATGGGCGCGGTCTTCTCCGTCCCGTACGCCCGTCTCGACACCTGGCCCAAGGGCCTCGACGCCGTGCGCGACGCCGGCTTCACGCTCCTCGCGCTCACCCCGGACGAGAAGGCGAAGTCACTCGACGAGACCGCCCCGCACCGTATGGACCGCGTGGCCCTCATGCTCGGCGCCGAGGGCGACGGCCTCTCGACCAAGGCCCTGGTGGCCGCAGACGAATGGGTCCGCATCCCGATGGCCCACGGAGTCGACTCCCTCAACGTGGGCGCGGCGGCGGCCGTGGCCTTCTACGCGGTGGCGACGGGCCGCCCGGCCCCGTAACCGGGGAGCCCCGTAAGGGGCGCGGGGAACTGCGCGGCCGGCCCCCGGAATCCCGCGGTGAAAAACGAAGAAGCGGTCCCGAGCTCCATTTTCCGCCCTTGCCGCAGACCGACCGTCAGTCGCCGCGCAACTCCACAACCGCCCGCTCCGGCCGGAGGCCGTCCCCGCCGAGCCCCCGCGACGGCCCCTGACACCCCTGCGCCGTGGCGATCCCGAGCGCGGCCAACAAGGTCACCACGACGAACACGAACAGCCGCTGCCGCAGCAAGCGGGGGTTGGCGGGCCGCCGCCCCGTTCCGTTGGTCCTGGGCCCCGACCGCCCCGCACCACTGCGCGGAGCGGGCCGCTTCCCCGACCCCGAGGTGTTGCGGGCGGGCACGGGCCGCGCCCCCGGCCGGGAACCGCCCCCGGTCCGCGCACCACTGCCCCCACCGGTCCGGGCGCCGCCCCCGGTGCGGGGCAACGGCGTACCCGCCGCACCCGGCTGGGCCCGACGCGTCTCCGGCGGCTGCCGCAGCGTCCGCTGCTCGACGTACTGCTCCGCGAGCCGTCCCGAGGGCCGGTCCGGATCGCCGCGCGGCGCGGGCGGCCGGACATCGGCCAGCCCCTGTGCCTCGCGCGCGGCGATCTCCTTGAGCCGCAGGGACAGTTGGAGGGTGCTGGGCCGCTCGTCGGGGTCCTTCGCCAGACAGGCGCGGACGAGCGGGGCGAGCGCGTCGGGCACCCCGCGCAGCTGCGGCTCCTCGTGCACCACCCGGTAGAGCATGACTTCCGAACTGCCCTGTCCGAAGGGCGAGTCGGAGGTCGCCGCGTAGGCGAGGGTGGCCCCGAGGGAGAACACGTCCGTGGCCGGTGTGACCGCGGCCCCGCGCACCTGCTCGGGCGCGAGGAACCCGGGCGACCCCACGGCCGTGCCGACATGGGTCAGGGTGGAGGCCCCGGTCGCCCACGCGATGCCGAAGTCGATGATCCGCGGCCCCTTCGGGGACAGCAGGATGTTGGACGGCTTCAGATCCCGGTGCACGACCCCGGCCTCGTGCACGGCCACGAGTCCCTCGGAGAGGGCGGCGCCGACGGCGGCCACGTCGGCGGCCGACATGGGCCCCTCCTCGGCGACCTTGTCGTGCAGCGAGGGCCCCGGTACGTACTGCGTGGCGAACCACGGACGGTCCGCCTCCAGATCGGCGGCGACCAGCCGGGCGGTGCACCCGCCCCTGATCCGCCGCGCCGCCGACACCTCGCGCGCGAACCGCGACCGGAACTCCTGGTCCTCCGCCAGATCCGGCCGGATCACCTTGAGCGCGACGCGCTGTCCGCGCCGGTCGGAGCCCAGGTAGACGACGCCCATTCCGCCCGCGCCGAGCCGTCTGTGGATCCTGAACGAGCCGACGACGCGCGGGTCCTCGCGCCTCAGGCGCATCATCGCCATGTTCATCCCCGCTGCCCGTTCCGTCTGACGAGCCACAGCTTACGTTTCCACGGCCGGGCGTGCGCAGAGGCCGCGCCCTCACGACCCGATCGATTGTCAGTGCCGGGTGGGCAACTTGAGGGGTGGTCAGGGAACAGGAGTTCGGGCCGGTGTTGGGCTGCCTCTGATCCCAACCGCCCACCACAGTAGGGGGATTGAACCCGTGAAGGGTGACCGCGTGGAGATAGTCGTCGACGCCGGGGACGCGACGCGCACCTACGAGGTGATCGCGAGCAGGGCGGGCCGCCGGGTGGAGACGGCGGTGCGCCGAGGCGTAGTGGAAGTGAGCGAAGTCACCCTCCCCCACGCTCGGCTTCGCTCGCGCGGGGGGACCCCATCGGCTCGGTCGTACGGACGGCCAGGTTCATGGCGAACAGGGTCCTGGCCCTCGTCGAACAGCCGGTGCCCCGCGAGGACGGCTCGGAGCGAACGGCGTGACAACAGGGGGCAGACCGGACGTCCCCTCGGGGAAGACCCCGAGACCTAGGACCCCGTCTCCACCCTGGGGAGTACGCCGCAGGTCACCGCTCATCCTCGGGGAGGCCCGGCAATCGGTACGAGGGCATGACGACCCGCACCCGCCGCGCGCCTAGATTTGAGGTCAAGCGGCGGGTGCAGCACTCGTCCCCCGAGGTCAGGCACTCGCCGCTGCCAACGTCGACGCAAGACCGACAAGAAGGTCAGAGGAGGGACCATGGCCCACACGGCACCGCGGCCCGCGATCCGCACACGGGAGCGCAGGACGTTCACCGCCGACCGCCGTCCGGGTCGTCGCCACCCCTTGGTCGCGACCGCGATGGTCCTCCCTCTGGCGGCCCTGCTCGTGTACGCCTTCGGCGGCTGGGAAGCAGTGGTCACACAGGCGTCGTCCGTGGGTGTGATGCTGGGGCGCTGAGCGGCGACCCCAGGCCCGGAAGAGCGGTCCGGGCGGGGACATCCATCCATGAAACCCCGTGGGGACGGGGGTGCGGCGGACGGCAGATAGACGCCCGCGCAGCTGGGGAGCTGCGCGGGCGTTGTCGTGCCCACCGCCACCCCCTCCGGCCGCGCTCCCTTCGTCCCCCTGCTGCGGGCAATCGTGCCGCTGGGGCGGCACGGGTGGGCGCAGGCGGCACCTCGTCACCGCCGAGCAGCGGAACCTCCCCCAGGTCCACCCCGCAGCGAGGCGCACCCGAAACGTAGGCTCGACGCCAGCGCCGTACGACACCGGCCGTACGCCCACGCAGGGGGACCCATGAGCACCACCACCGACACAGACCCCGCCGTACTCCCCGCCCTCAAGGCGAAACTGCGCGGTACGGCTCACCCCGGATCCACCCCATGCGCCCACCCCGACACGGTCCTCGCCGAACGCGCCGACGGCACGGTCGTCCGTCACGCGGACACGGTCGCCAAGGCACACGCCCCCGACACGGACCTCACCCGGCTGGCACTCCGCCTGACCGTCGCCGCCTCCCACCCCGAGATCCTCCTGGCACCCCTCGACACCACGCCCACCCCCCTCCACGGCCGCCTCGTCACGTTCTGGCCGTACGGCACCCCGGTCGACCCCGAGGCCCCGGAGGCCGCCCCCTGGGAGGAGGCCGCCACCCTCCTGGCCCGCCTCCACCGACAGACCCCGCCCCCCGGTCTGCCGCCCATGCGTGGCCCGGCCAAGGCTGCCCGGGCCGTCGCCCGCCTCGAAGCCGCGGCACCCGACCACCCCGCCTCGGCCTCGATACTCCGCGCCTGGCGCACCCTCCCCGCCTGGGCCAGGTCCGAGGCCCCCATGCCGGACACGACCACCGTCTGCCACGGCGATCTGCACCTCGGCCAACTGGTCCGTCACCCCGCGACCACCGGCCCCTGGCGCCTCATCGACGTCGACGACCTCGGGGTGGGCGTCCCCGCCTGGGACCTCGCCCGCCCGGCCGCCTGGTACGCCTGTGGCCTGCTGCACCCCGACGAATGGATCCGCTTCCTCACCGCGTACCGGACGGCCGGCGGCCCCGCGGTCCCCCCACACGGCGACCCCTGGCCGTCACTGGACGTGCCGGCCCGCGCGCTCACCGTGCAGACCGCGGCCCTGGCGATCGCGAAGTCCACCGCCGCCGGACACCCCCTCGACGAAGCGCAGCAGTCCGTTGTGGACGCATGTGACCGAATGGGAAGCATCCCACCGGAGTTGGTGGGGCCTTTCCCGAAGTAGGGTGCAACCGACCGTCGCCGGACAGTGTCTGTCCAGGCGTAACGCGAAGCAGGACCGAACGGCGAGGAGTTGAGCCGAACCATGCACATGCAGTGTCCGAAGTGCCATGCGCCGATGCACACCTACAACCGCAGTGGCGTACAGATCGAGCAGTGCAGCGGCTGCCGCGGGATCTTCCTCGACTACGGCGAGCTGGAGGCACTGACCCGCCTGGAGGGCCAGTGGGCCGGCGGCCCCGGCGTGCCCCCGCCGCCGGCCGCCCCGCAGTACCCGGCGGGCGGCGGCCACAACGCCCCGGCCTGGGGCGCTCCGCACGGCGGTCACCATGGTGGGCACCACGGCGGCCACCACGGGGGTCACCACAACCGAGGCTTCGGCCACATGCTCTTCTCCAGCTGAGGCGCGCGGGGCGCACCCGCGCCCTCCGCTCACACGACGAAGCCCCCGACCGTACGAGACGGCCGGGGGCTCGGTGCGTGTGGACGATACTGGGATTGAACCAGTGACCTCTTCCGTGTCAGGGAAGCGCTCTCCCGCTGAGCTAATCGTCCTCGGGATCACAGCCCGGGGGCTGTGGATCTTGCGTGCGCGATACTGGGATTGAACCAGTGACCTCTTCCGTGTCAGGGAAGCGCTCTCCCGCTGAGCTAATCGCGCGGGGGTGAAGCCGTACGGCTCCAGAAGCCCTCAGGCCTCAGTGGACGATACTGGGATTGAACCAGTGACCTCTTCCGTGTCAGGGAAGCGCTCTCCCGCTGAGCTAATCGTCCTTGGAGGTGGAGACGGGATTTGAACCCGTGTAGACGGCTTTGCAGGCCGTTGCCTCGCCTCTCGGCCACTCCACCAGGAGTGCGGGGGGTCGGGAAGATCCCCCACGTTCCTGCGAGCGGACGACCAGGTTCGAACTGGCGACCTCAACCTTGGCAAGGTTGCGCTCTACCAACTGAGCTACGTCCGCTTGTCGTTTCCGTTTCGCTCTCGCGTCCCGGCGACGAGTTGAACTCTAGCGGATTCCGGTGCCAGTACAAAAACGCGTTTGTGCAGCGTGCTGCGGTGCGTCCAGTCCGGGACCCGGCCGGGCCCGCCCGCAGGGCACCCGTCCTAGACTCGACTGCGTGCCCGACCTCCCTCCGCTCGCTCGCTTCGGCAACCTCGTGGCCACCGGTCTCACCGATGTGACCAGCGACGCCGCCGCCCTGGACTCCTCCGGCTTCTGGGCCGTGTGCGCGGACTACGAGGGCGGTCTGGTGTGCGCGCGCTTCAGTGACGTACGTCGCGAGCCCGCGCCCGCCCCCGTGCCGGGGGAGTGGCGCGGGCCGTGCCCCGACGACTGGACGTCCTCGCTCGACCGCGCCGCGTACACGGCGGGCGTACGCCGGATCCGCGAGCACATCGCCGCCGGCGAGGTGTACCAGGCGAATCTCTGCCGGGTCCTGTCCGCGCCCGTCGCGCCGGATGCCGACGTGGACGCCCTGACCGCGCTGCTGGCCCGCGGGAACCCGGCCCCCTATGCAGGAACGATTCGCCTCCCGGATCACGGCGTCGAGATCGCCACCGCCTCCCCGGAGCTGTTCCTGCGCCGCGACGGCCGGATCGTCGCGTCGGGACCGATCAAGGGCACCGGACGCACCGAGGCGGACCTGCTGGAGAAGGACTACGCCGAGAACGTGATGATCGTCGACCTGGTCCGCAACGACATCGGACAGGTCTGCGCCACCGGGTCGGTGACCGTGCCCGACCTGTGCGTCGTCGAGAAGCATCCGGGGCTGGTCCACCTGGTGTCGACGGTGCGCGGTGAGCTGCGGGACGGCACCGGCTGGCCCGGACTGCTGGCCGCCGCCTTCCCGCCCGGCTCCGTCACCGGGGCGCCCAAGTCGAGCGCCCTGCGGATCATCGACGCCCTCGAGACCGCCCCGCGCGGCCCGTACTGCGGCGGCGTCGGCTGGGTCGACGCCGACCGGGACACCGCGGAGCTGGCCGTCGGCATCCGCACCTTCTGGATCGACCGGGCGGCGGGCGAACTGCGCTTCGGCACCGGGGCGGGCATCACCTGGGGGTCGGACCCCGAGGCGGAATGGCGCGAGACCGAGCTGAAGGCCGCCCGGCTGCTCGCGGTAGCGTCGGGGACGTACGAGGCGAGTGGGAGGACCCTCACGTGAAGATCTGGCTCGACGGCGGACTGCAGGACATCGACTCCGCCCGTGTCTCCGTACTCGATCACGGGCTGACCGTGGGCGACGGCGTCTTCGAGACCGTGAAGACGGTCGAGGGCCGGCCGTTCGCGCTGACCCGTCACCTCGACCGGCTGACCCTCTCGGCACGCGGACTCGGCCTGCCCGAGCCCGACCTCGACGAGGTGCGCCGCGCCTGTCACGCCGTACTGGAGGCCGAGCCGGTCGCGCTCGGCCGGCTGCGCATCACCTACACCGGTGGCCTCTCCCCGCTCGGCTCCGACCGCGGCGACCACGGCCCTACCCTCGTCGTCGCCCTCGGCGAGACCGTCCGGCGGGCCGACTCCACCGCCGCTATCACCGTCCCCTGGACCCGCAACGAGCGCGGCGCCCTCACCGGCCTGAAGACCACCTCGTACGCGGAGAACGTCGTCGCCCTGGCCCGCGCCCACGAACAGGGCGCCACCGAGGCGCTGTTCGCCAACACGGTGGGGCAGCTCTGCGAGGGCACGGGCTCCAATGTCTTCGTCGTCCTCGACGGGGAGATCCACACCCCGCCGGTCGCCTCCGGCTGCCTCGCGGGCATCACGCGTGCCCTCGTCGTCGAGTGGACCGGCGCCCGCGAGACCGACCTGCCGCTCGACGTCCTGGACCGCGCCGACGAGGTCTTCCTGACGTCGAGCCTGCGCGACGTGCAGTCGGTGCACCGCGTCGACGCCCGCGACCTGTCGGCCACCCCGGGCCCGGTGACGGCCAAGGCGATGCGCGTCTTCGACGAGCGGTCCGGCGACGACCTGGATCCGTGATCCGGCTCGCGATCGCTGGAGATATTGGGCAGACTCCACGCCCCGCGGCGGGTAGAACACCCCTGATGACCACCACCCTGCGGCCCATCGAGCCGCTTCAGCACGCCGCCGACGGGACCCGCTCGCGCCGCTACCAGGTGTGTGTCAACAGCCGCCCGGTCGGCGAGATACACCTCGGCACGCGCCCCGACCCCGGGTCGACGGCCGCGCGGATCCTCGATCTGCGGATCGACGAACCGGACCGGCGACGCGGCCGGGCCACCGTGGCGGCACTCGCCGCCGAGGAGGTGGCCCGGGGCTGGGGCTGCCGGCGGATCGAGGTGTCCGTCCCGGCCGGCGCCGAGCCCGCCCTGCGGCTGGCCCAGACGCTCGGCTACGTCCTGCGCAACCGGGGCATGAGCAAGGCCCTCGACGGCACCCCGCCCGAACTGCCCGAGGGCAGCAGGGGCCGGCCCATGACCGAGGCCGAGTACGGACCGTGGAAGGAGGCCGGGCTGGAGGGCTACGCCCAGGACTGGATCACCCGTGGCATGCCGGAGGCGGAGGCGTACGCGAAGGCCGCGCTGGACTACGAGCGCTGTCTCCCGCAGGGGGTGGCCTCCGCGAACAACCTGTGCAGCGTGCTGGAGCACGAGGGCACGAGGGTCGGCACCCTGTGGCTGTGGCTGACGGACGACAGGGCTTTCGTCTACGACGTCGAGGTGGACACCGCCCACCGGGGCAGGGGACACGGCCGCACCCTCATGCTGCTGGCCGAGACCCAGGCGATCTCGGCGGGGAAGCCGGCCATCGCGCTCAACGTCTTCGCGGGCAACTTCCGGGCCGAATGTCTCTACGAGTCCCTCGGCTACGAGACGACCGCCCACCACCTCGCCAAGCCGCTGCTCTGAGGCTGCGGGGCGAGGGGGCTGTCGGCGGCTGGGGGCTGCCATGGGCTGAGGCCGGCTGCTGAGGTTCGTGGCTTCGGGGCCCGGTCGGCGGAGCCGATGGTGGCCGGGCACCACCGGCCGTCGGTTGCCCACGGAAGCCGGGCAGGACCGGCCGCCGGGAGCCCACGGAACCGGGCAGGACCGGCCGCCGGCCGCCGACGGCCCCGCAGGTCAGGCGTGCTCGGCCAGCAGCCGGTCGGCGATCTCCTCGATCCGCTCGCGCAGACCCTCCTGGCTCTTGCCGCCGTCGAGACGCTCGCCGCCGATGACGTACGTCGGCGTGCCGGTCACGCCGATCGCCTTGCCCTCGGCCTGGTCGGCGTCGACGATCAGGATGTGCCGGCCGTCGATCAGCGCCGTGTCGAACTCCTCGGCGTCCAGACCCAGTTCACGGGCCGCCTCCACCAGGAACGGCTCCCCGGTCCGGCCCAGCTCCTCGACCCGGCCGAGCACCGCTTCGACGTACGGCCACGCCTGCCCCTGCTCCGCGGCCTCCTCGGCGGCCTGCGCGGCGGCGAAGGCGTGCTTGTGCTTCTCCAGCGGGAAGTGCCGCAGCCGCACGTCGAGCCGGTCGCCGTAACGGGCCCGCAGCGCGCGGATGTCGTCGAGGGCGCTGCGGCAGTCGGGACAATGGAGTTCGCACCAGACGTCCAGGACGACGGCGGACGGCACGGGGGTGGAGTCGCTCATGGGACCAGTCTTCCAGCTTCCCGGGCGGGGCCCGGACCCCGAGACGACCCGGAGATGTCCCTGAGGTCTCCCCGGACCATGGCATATCGGACGCGTGGCGGTGCAGGATGGAAGGGACGCAACGCGAACGCCCGACCGAGCACCGCCTGGAGGACCGGATGATTGCCGAGACAGTCTGTGCCGCCGTCTCAGCGGCAGGCCTGGGCATCGCCGCGATCACGGCGTACCGGAAGCGGTTCCTCAGGGCGACCCGTATCGCGGCCTACTCGCTCGTGCCGCTCGGTCTGGTGATGACCGGGGTGGTCGAGTGGCTGGCCGACACCGCGTTCAGCCCGACCGCGTGGGCCGGTTTCGGTGTGCTCGGCGCCGCCTGGTTCCTGTTCATGACCACCCGCGCCGTGGAGCGGCGCCGTGGGGTCACCGGCAAGGAGCGCAAGGAGGCCAAGGCGTCCCGTACCGAGGCGATAGCCCCGGCGGCCTCGGCCCCCTCGCTGGGCCAGGGTGCACGGCCGGCGGCCCGTCCGGCGGCGGCACCTCGGGCGGCGGGCTCCGGTGCGTCCGGCGCGGACGACTTCAGCGACATCGAGGCGATCCTGAAGAAGCACGGCATCTGACCCGCGGCCACTGACCCACGGGATCCGGCCCACGGGATCCGGCCCACGGGATCCGGCCCACGGGTGTCCGATCACGGCGGCACGGCCTCCGAGCCCTCCGAAGCTCCCGGACTGAAACGACACAGAAGGTCGGCCGACCGCGCCGAAGTGATCACGTTCGTTCCCTCCGGTGTGGATATTGGCGAACTCTCCGTCAATCCGGGTGGGTTGATCGCGCGGAGGGCCTCCGCTGCGTCATCATCGCGGCGAGATGCTGGACACAACACAGAGCGACACCGTCGCCCCACCGGAGGAGCGGCGAGGTTGTCTCTTCGCGCTCTCCCAGCCACCGCTGATGATCTTCCTAGCGGTGATCGGCTGCCTGCTGCTCATGGCGTCACTGCACGACCTGCTGATGCTGTGAGCTGTAAACGGAGCCCCTGACGTCACCCGTCGAGGGCTCCGTCAGCCCCCGTACGCGCCCCCGGGCCGGTGCGGTCGGCGAGATGCCGGACCGGCGTCCCGCTCAGCCCGCCGCCTCCTTGCGGCGTGCCCGGTAGGCGGCCACATGCAGGCGGTTGCCGCAGGTGCGGCTGTCGCAGTAGCGGCGCGAGCGGTTGCGGGAGAGGTCCACGAAGGCCCGACGGCAGTCGGGCGCCTCACAGCGGCGCAGCCGCTCCTGCTCCCCGGCGACCACGAAGAAGGCGAGCGCCATGCCGCAGTCGGCGGAGAGGTGGTCGGTCAGCGACGCGCCGGGCGCGAAGTAGTGCACGTGCCAGTCGTAGCCGTCGTGATCGGTGAGGCGGGGTGTGGTGCCCGCGGCGGCGACCAGCTCGTTGATGACCGAGGCGGCCACGGCCGCGTCGGGGGCGGCGAAGACCTCGGCGAACCGGCCACGGATCTTGCGCACCGCCGCGAGGTCGAACTCCGACAGCACTCCGACATCGCTGATGTCGTGCCTGCGTACGAAGTCGGCGAGCGCCGCGACAGTCGCGAGCCCGTCGGTCGCCGTGTCGTTCTCCGGCGCGGTGTTCACCAGATCGACCACGGCGTCTAGGGAACACCGGGTGTCGTGGGTGATCAGCACGTTTCGCTCCCTGGCCTGCGAGGGTCGGGCGGGCGCCCGCCGATGCTGGCCGATGGTAATGGCTCGGCACGGCGGCTGACCGGTGTGGACCGTCCTGGAGCACCCCTGGAGCGCCCCTGTACAGGCGGAACGGGCCAGGGGCCCGATTGGTGCCCGGGCCCGCTACGGGTGGCCACGCACGGCGACGCCGCCGCGCGGAGGTCCGCGACGACGGCGTCGTCTGGTCGGCCTGAAGCCGTATTCGGTTGTCCGGGCCCGAGCCGTCTCCCCGAGTGGACGGCGCCGGGCGGCTCTGTGAACCTCGCTCCCTAGCTTTCCGCCAGGATGTGCGAGAGCTCCTGATCGAGGTCGAAGTGCCGGTGTTCCGTGCCGGGCGGCACGGCGGCGTCTGTGCGCTTCAGGAAGGACTCCAGGGCTCGCGCCGGGGCTTCGAGGAGGGCCTCGCCCTCCGGAGAGCTCAGGGCGATGCACACGACGCCCTGACCGTGACTGCGCGACGGCCAGACACGGACGTCACCGGTGCCGGTGGGCCGGTGCAGGCCCTCGGCGAGGAGGTCGCGGGCGAACACCCATTCGACCGTTTCCTCTGCACCGGTGTGGAAGGTGGCGTGCACGGCGTAGGGATCGGCCGTGTCATACCGCAGTCCCGCGGGAACGGGCAGTGAGGACTCGCTCGACACAACGAGGCGCAGGTGCAGCTCGCAGCTGACCGTGGTGTTCATAAGCGCCAAGGCCTTTCGCTCAGTGTGCGCTCGGGGATTCGCACGTCGGCGAAATCGACATGCCACCTACGGTGCCGTTGTAAACCCCTCTGGGAGTTTTGCGTCGCTTTTGGTAGCTCATCCGGCCGAGACCGTCTTCTGTAGGTTCGGCCATTCCGGTGACGGGTTTCTCTCCGGTAGGGTTTGGCCGTATGGATACGGGGAGTTACGGAACGGGGGAGGTCGCCGCGGCGGCCGACGGTACGAAGCGTGACATCGACGTAGCGAACAGTGAGGCCGATGTGGCCAAGGATGAAGCGCCGCTCGGATCTCGTGCGCCGGAGTTCGTCAAAGCGCGGCGGATGCTGCACCTGAGCTGGCAGGTGGCCATCTTCGTCGTCGGTCTGGCGGTCGTGGTCGCGGGCGTGATCATGCTTCCCCTGCCCGGTCCCGGATGGGTCGTGATCTTCGGCGGCATGGCGATCTGGGCGACCGAGTTCGTCTGGGCCCAGCTGGTGCTCCGCTGGACCAAGCGAAAGGTCACCGAGGCCACCCAGCGCGCCCTCGACCCCAAGGTGCGGCGACGCAACATCATTCTGACGTCGATCGGCCTGGTGATCGTGGCCGGCCTCGTCGGTTTCTATGTCTGGAAGTTCGGCTTCGAGATGCCCTGGAACATCAAGAACCAGTGAGCCCCACCGGGACGGCGCCGGGATTCCAGGTGTGGTCGGGGGCACCCCCTGACATGGGGTAATGTTCTTCCTGCGTCCGGGCGATTAGCTCAGTGGGAGAGCGCTTCGTTCACACCGAAGAGGTCACTGGTTCGAACCCAGTATCGCCCACCGGATGATGCGGCCCGGTCCACGGAAACGTGGACCGGGCCGTTTTTCGTGGTGCCGCAGCGAGGCTGTTCGGCGTGGCGGCCCGGGTCGCTCGCCGCTTCCGCGGTGAGGGTGCTGCCGCCCGTGGCCTGCGAGGGTGCGCCGCGGAGGTGACGCCTCGGGTGCGTTCTTCATCTGGCCGGATCCGGTGCCTCTCGCCTCCTCGTGCGGCCCTCGCGCGCGGTCGGCCGGTCGTGCTCCGGAGGTGCTTCGGTGGCGGTCCGGGGCAGTCCGAGGGCGTCGGCCGGCCGTGCCCCGCTGACTCCTTTCAGTCTCGTGTGTCAGCCCCTCGGTGGCCCTCGTCGTGTTCGGCCCGTCGACCGCAACTCGCCGACCTGCGCTTTCGGTTGACCGGACGTCACCTGCGATGCCGCCTCGCCGGGCGCGGCGGCGACTCCGCTTTCCATCAATTCCTGTCCGAATCATTGACGTCTCCTGAGGCGCTCCGTACCTTGTGCCAGCAAGCGCTTACTTGAAACGATTCATGGCGCGGGACGCAGCGTCGCGGGGAGGCTCAACCATGCAGCAAAACAGGAACGTTGAGAGGCGGACGGTCCTCAAGGCGGCCGGAGCCTCACTGGCCGTCGTGGGCCTCGGGGCCACGGCCACGGCCTGTGGGGGCGACAGTGGGTCGTCGGGGGACGGGACGGTGACGATCCGTTACGCGTGGTGGGGCGCCGAGGACCGCGCCGAGCGCATCAAGAAGAGCATCGCGCTTTTCGAGAAGAAGTACCCGAAGATCAAGGTGAAGACGGACTTCCAGCCGTACCTCGACTTCTGGAAGAAGTTCAACACCCAGGCCTCCGGTGGAAATCCGCCGGACGTCTTCCAGAATGCCATCGGCTTCCTGCGGAAATATGACGCCAAGAATGTGCTGCTCGATCTCAAGCCACAGGTCGAGGCGGGCAACCTCTCCCTCGACGGCTTCAGAGCCGGCCTGGAGAAGTTCGGCGAGGTCGACGGAAAGCTGCTCGGGATCCCGGTCGGTTCCAACTCGATGGCCCTGGTGATCGACAAGCCCGTCTACACCAAGTCCGGTGTGAAGCCGGAGCAGGGGTGGACCTGGGACGACTTCGACGCGGCGATGAAGAAGATCCGCGACAAGGCGGGGCGCGCCGGCGACAGCGGCATGTACGGCGTGATGTACCTCTACGACCTCTACCTGCGCCAGAACGGCAAGGCGTTCTTCACCGAGGACGGGCTGGGCTTCACCGAGGCGGACCTGAAGTCCTGGTGGTCGAAGGCCGAGAAGGGCATCAAGGAGGGCCTCTACGCCGACCCCAAGAAGGTCGCGCAGATCAAGCCCAAGTCCGCGGTCGCCGCGGAGCTCGCCGCCGGTGAGTTCACCTGGGACAACTTCACCGTCCGCTACACAGCCGAGGGCAAGAGCGAATACGGTCTGGCGCCCATCCCGACCACCGACGGCAAGAAGACCGGCCAGTACCTCGGCTCCCTCATGCTCAGCGCCTCCAAGCGCACGCAGCACCCCAAGGAGGTCGCGCAGTTCATCGACTTCATGGTGCACGAGCCCGAGGTCGCCAAGATCATGGGCTACGACCGCGGAGTGCCCGCGACGCAGGCCCAGTACGACGCGTTCAAGCCGACCGACCCGGTCAACAAGGCGATCGCCGAGTACGAGGAGTCCCTCGTCGCGGCGGGCGTCCTGGAGCCCATCACTCCGCACCCGAACGGCGCCGACATCTGCGAGGCAGCCTTCCTGCGCATCGCCGAGGAGCTGGGTCTCGGCACCCGCACGGTCGACGACGCCGTCAAGCAGTTCTTCACCGAGTCGAAGACGGCTCTCGGCACCTGATGGGAACCACCGTGACACACGCCCCTGCGACGGAGGGCCTGTCCAAGGACCAGCGCTCCGAGCCGCGGCACCGTCCGGCCGACGCTCCGAACCCCGCCGCACGTCTGCGGCGGGGCCGCCGGGAGAACCTGGCCGGCTATCTCTTCATGTCCCCGTGGATCGCCGGGTTCCTGCTGCTCACAGCGGGCCCGATGGTCGCCTCGCTCTACTTCGCCTTCACCGACTACAACCTGTTCGACACGCCCAAGTGGATCGGCCTGGACAACTTCTCCGAGATGTTCGCCGACCCGCGCTGGCGACACTCGGTGCGGGTGACGCTGTGGTACGTCGTCGTCGGCACGCCGCTCAAGCTGCTGCTGGCCCTCGGTGTGGCGCTGCTCCTGGCCCAGAAGCGGCGTGGGCAGGCCTTCTACCGGGCGGCCTTCTACGCGCCCTCGCTGATCGGGGCCAGCGTCTCCATCGCCATCGTCTGGAAGGCGATCTTCTCCGACGACGCGATCGTCGACCGTACGCAGCAGATCTTCGGCATCGACGTCGGCGGCTGGACCGGCGACCCGGAAATGATCATCTACAGCCTGGTCGCCCTCACGGTCTGGCAGTTCGGCGCTCCGATGGTCATCTTCCTCGCCGGCCTCAAGCAGGTGCCGCGTGAGCTGTACGAGGCCGCCGAGGTCGACGGGGCGGGCAAGTGGCGGCGGTTCTGGAACATCACGCTGCCGATGATTTCGCCGGTCCTCTTCTTCAACGTCCTCCTGGAGACGATCCACTCGTTCCAGATCTTCAGCTCGGCGTACATCGTCGGCGGCGGCGCCGGAGGCAACGCCTGCGGTCCCGCGGACGGTTCGATGGTCTATACCTGTTATCTCTATGTCCAGGGCTTCGAGAACAGCCGGATGGGTCTGGCCTCCGCCATGGCGTGGCTGCTGCTGGTCGCGGTCGCCCTGGTGACGGCGGTGCTGTTCTGGTCCCAGAAGCGCTGGGTGCACTACGAGGAGGGTGCCTGATGAGCGCACAGGCCACCGAGATCACCCCGGCCCCGTCCGGGCGCGCGGGCGCCCTGCGGCGCAAGCTGCCCGGCTCCCTCGCCTGGCACATCGGGTCGCTCGCGATCCTCGCCGTGATCCTCTATCCGGTGATCTGGGTCGTCGGAGGCTCGTTCAAGAAGAGCGAGGACATCATCGGCAGCCTGGACCTGCTGCCGACCGACCCGATCACCGGCAACTACGCGCGGCTCGCCGACGGCATCGCCGACATCCCGATCTCCACCTTCTTCGTCAACTCGCTCACGCTCGCGCTCGGTTCGGTGCTCGGGATCCTGGTGTCCTGCTCGCTGACCGCGTACGCCTTCTCGAAGATCAAGTTCGCGGGCCGCAATCTGCTCTTCACGCTGATGATCGGCACGCTCCTGTTGCCCTACCACGTCCTGCTGATCCCGCAGTACGTGCTGTTCCGCAACATGGAAATGATCAACACCTACACCCCGCTGCTCCTGCCGAAGTACCTGGCCACGGAGGCGTTCTTCGTCTTCCTGATGGTGCAGTTCATGCGGAACCTGCCCAAGGAGCTCGACGAGGCCGCCCGGCTCGACGGCTGCGGGCACTTCCGGATCTACTGGTCGATCGTGCTGCCGCTGTGCCGGCCCGCGCTCATCACCAGCGCGATCTTCACGTTCATCAACTCCTGGAACGACTTCATGGGCCCGCTGATCTATCTGAACGAGCCCGACAAGTACACGGTCTCGCTGGGTCTGAAGATGTTCGTGGACCAGGACGGCGTCGCCAACTACGGCGGCATGATCGCGATGTCGCTGGTGGCCCTGCTGCCGGTGCTCGCCTTCTTCCTCGCCTTCCAGCGCTATCTGATCGACGGCATGGCCACGTCCGGTCTGAAGGGCTGAGGTGAACCCCATGGCGCTCGCCCGCCCCCGGACCCGTACGCGCGACCGTACGAAGTCGGCCGCACCCCGTGAGGAGTCCCTGCTCGCCGCGCGGTTCGCGCTGTTCGCCGAGTGTCTGCTCACCGGGGTGTGGATCGCGCTGGCCTCGCTGCCACTGGTGACGTACCCCGCCGCGTTCGCCGCGGGCTCCCGGCATCTGCGACGCCGTACGGTCCACGAGGGCGGCGGCTGGCGGGAGTTCGTGGCCGACTTCCGGTCGGCGGTGCGCGGCGGCTGGCTCGTCGGGCTCGCCGGGTGGGTGGCGCTCGCGGCGGTGTGGGTGGATGTCCAGGCCGTGCGCGCCGGGATCCCGGGCGGGCCGCTGGTCGGTGCGATCGGGGTCCTCGCGCTGATCGGCGCCGCCGTCGCCGGACTCCGCGCGGCGGCGGTCTGGCGGCCCGGCGCCACCTGGCGGGCCCTGTTGGGCGCAGCCGGACAGCGGACCGTGCTCGACCCCGCCGGATCCTTTCTGCTCGTCGGCGGACTGGCCGTGGTGGCCTGCTCCGCCTGGTTCGTCGCGCCGCTGGCGGTTCCGGTGCTCGGGGCCGTCGCGGCGGCGGCCGTCGCCGTGGAGGAGCGGTACCGGCGCCGCCGCTGACCGAAGCGGTGGTGCCTCGCACCCGGGCCGGCGCCGCGGAGCGCCGCGCCTCCCTCTGTCATGCCCCTGACTACTCGCACACGACTTCCCGTTCGGAAAGGAAAGGCCATGTCCCCCATCGACCGCAGGTCCCTTCTCAAGGCGGCCGCCGTCGCAGGAGCCGCAGCGCAGTTCAGCTGGGCGCTAGGGAGTTCGAACGCGCAGGCCGCGCCCGGAGCCGAGACCGCGCAGGCGGACCCGGTGACCCTGGACTGGCTGGAGGACGGCGGCCTCGGTGCCGCACCCGGTTCCACCGTGGGTGTGCCGTGGCCGAAGGGCGCCTACGAAAAGGAACAGTCGTTCTCTTTGACGGACGCGGACGGCACGTCCGTGCCGGTGCAGTCATGGCCCATCGGCTACTGGCCCGACGGCTCCGTGAAGTGGACCGCGCACGCGGTCGGCGCGGGCGCCGGCTCCGGCAAGCTCACCCTCGCCGCCGGCACGCCCGCCGCGCCGGAGAAGAAGGTCACCGTCGACAAGAGCGGCGGCACCATCGACGTCTCGACCGGCGTCATCACCGCGAAGATCGGCAAGTCCGGCTCCACCCTCGTGAAATCGGTACGGCGCGGCTCCACCGAGATCGCCCACACCGGCCGGCTGGTGCTGCTGCGCCAGCCCGAGATCGAGGACGGCGACCAGGGCACCGAGAAGTACGAGCGCTTCGAGAGCGTCATCGACGAGGCCGAGGTCGAGCAGGAGGGCCCGGTCCGCGCGGTCGTCCGCATCGACGGCAAGCACCGCAAGGGAAGCCGCAGCTGGCTGCCGTTCTCGATCCGCCTCTACTTCTACGCGGGCGCCGAGTCCTTCCGCATGGTGCACACCATCACCTTCGACGGCACCCAGGAGCCCGGCAAGGCGAGCGGCGACTTCATCCGCGGCATCGGGGTCCGCTTCAAGGTGCCGATGCGCGACGCCGCGTACGACCGTCACATCCGTATCGGCGGCGAGGGCACCGGCCTGCTGCGCGAGGCGGTCAAGGGCGTCACCGGACTGCGCCGCGACCCGGGCGCGGCCGTGCGCACCGCCCAGTTCGAGGGCGAGAAGCTGCCCGACCCCTCGACGTGGGACCAGCGGGTCACCACCCGCCTGCAGTACATCCCCGAGTGGGGCGACTACACGCTCTCGCAGCTGTCGGCCGACGGCTTCGCCGTCCGCAAGCGCACCAAGAAGGGCCACGGCTGGATCCCGGCCGGCGGCGGCCGTCGCGCGAGCGGCTTCGGGTACGTCGGCGGCGCGTCCGGCGGATTCGCCTTCGGCCTCAGGGACTTCTGGGAGAAGTTCCCCGCCCAGCTCGACATCCGCGACGCCCAGACCGACACCGCCGAGGTCACCCTCTGGCTCTGGTCGCCCGAGGCCCAGCCCATGGACCTGCGCTTCTACCACGACGGCATGGGCCAGGACACCTATCCCGAGCAGCTCGAAGGCCTCAACATCACCTACGAGGACTACGAGCCCGGCTTCGGCACCCCCTACGGCATCGCCCGCACCAGCGAACTCCTCTTCTGGGCCCACGAGTCCACCCCGAGCGCCGAGGACATGGCCAAGCAGGTCGAGGCCGTCCGCACCCCGCCGCAGCTCGCCGCCCCGCCCAAGCAGCTCATCAAGGCCGGCGTCTTCGGCAAGCTGTTCTCCGAGCCCGACCGGTCCACCGCTTCCAAGGCCAAGATCGAGGACCACCTCGACTTCCTCTTCACCTATTACAAGGACCAGGTGGAGATGCGCCGGTGGTACGGCTTCTGGGACTACGGCGACATCATGCACAGCTACGACCCCAGCCGCCACCAGTGGTGCTACGACGTCGGCGGCTACGCCTGGGACAACTCCGAACTCTCGCCCGACCTGTGGCTGTGGTTCGCGTACATGCGCTCCGGGCGCGCCGACATCTTCCGCTTCGCCGAGGCCATGACCCGCCACACCGGCGAGGTCGACGTGTACCACCTCGGGAAGTGGGCGGGCCTGGGCACCCGCCACGGCGTTCAGCACTACGCCGACAGCGCCAAGCAGCAGCGGATCGCCAACACCACCTACCGCCGCTACTACTACTTCCTCACCGCCGACGAACGCGTCGGCGACCTCATGCACGCCAACGTCGACTCCGACGAGACGTTCCTCGTCCTCGACCCCATCCGCAAGATCCGCACCGAGCCCTACACCCCCGACCGCAACGCCCTGTCGATCGGCTTCGGCACCGACTGGTCGGGGCTGGTCTCGGCCTGGCTGACCGAGTGGGAGCGGCGCGGCCCCAAGTGGGAGAAGGCCAAGGCGCGCGTGCTGTCGACCATGGAGACGATCGCGGCCCAGCCCAACGGCTTCGTCCAGGGCACCGGGCTGTACGACCTCGACACCGGCAAGTTCGCCGTCGCGGACAAGCCCGTGGTCGGCGTCTCTCACCTGTCGGCCATGTTCGGCCTGGTCGAGATGTGCGCCGAACTCATCGACCAGATCGAGATGCCCAAGTTCAAGGAGGCGTGGCTCGACTACTGCCGCTACTTCAACGCGACGAAGGCGGAGCAGGCCGCCCGCTACGGCTCCAACTTCGGCACCCTGCTGCTCTTCCAGGGTCACTCGCGACAGGACGCGTACGCGGCGGTGCAGTTGAAGGACGACAAGCTCGCGGCCCGCGCGTGGCGGCAGTTCTACAACAGCGCCGACACCTGGGACTACAAGGAGTCGACCGACTGGACCACGAAGAAGATCGAGGGACCGACGGCGCTCGTACCGGGCAGTGAGGCGGCGTGGGTGTCGACCAACGCGACGGCGCTGTACGGGCTCGCGGCGATTCAGAACCTGGCGTTGGTGGGCGACAAGATGCCGTAGCGCTCCGCTGGGGGAGCAGGGGGGCTTTGGGGTGCCTGGGGGCGGTGGGGAACTGCGGGTTCGTTGTGGCTGGTCGCGCGGTTCCCCACCGCCCCTGACGGGGCGCGCCTCAGCTCAGCTTTCCGAAAAGGTTCCGCACTCGTCGGGCGTCGCGCAACCGATGCTCGTACGTGGCGCCCAGGGCGAGCAGGGCCAGACCGGCGAGTGCGGGAGGTACCCAGCGGGGGAGGGCGTCCACGACCTGGGCGATGTAGGGGGCCAGTTCGTGCAGGGCGACCAGGGCGAGGGTGGCGCCGCCGAGGAGCAGCGGGGCCTGGAGGCGGTGACGGGCGCCCAGCAGGGTGACGGCCAGGGAGGCGAGGCCCAGCAGCAGGGGGCGGAGCCAGTGCGTGTCGCCCCACGCCGCGACGAGGCTCGGGACGAGCGTGACGGCGAGTCCCGGGCCGTACGCCGTCCAGGAGGAGACCGTCAGGTCCCGGCGTCGGCGCAGCAGGCCGACGACCAGGGCGGGGAGGGTCACCGGCAGGGTGTACGCCTCCGGTGAGCCGATCTCCCAGACCGCCAGCCGCACCCAGGAGGCCGTCACGAAGAGCGCGGCGGCCACATAGCCGAGGTGACGGCGGTCCGGGCGTACGGACGCGCCCGTGACGATCACTCCGCAGAGCGCGAGGGTCAGGGCCAGCAGAGGCGGGTGTGCGGCCGAGAGCGCGATCGCCAGGAGGCCGGCCGCCGCGCCGGTCGCCTCGACCGGGATCGTCGTGGGGGAGTCGCCGAGACGGGCCGCGAGCAGGGCCGCGAACGCCGGAACGGTCAGCACGAGCAGCGCGGTGTGCTGCGGCTGCCAGCCGGCGGACGCGCCGATCGCGCAGGTCAGAGCCGTGGCATGGACGAGCGAGGCGGGCGCGGCGAGGGGGCCGAGGTCGGTGCGCCATCCCGCCGCCGCGAACAGGACGGCCGAGGTCGCGAGGGCGATGAGGGTCGCGGGTTCGGTGGCCAGGGAGTGCAGGACCAGGTTCACGGAGGTGACCAGGGCCAGGAGGATGCCGGTGAGCGGCAGCGGCGACCGCAGGCGGTCGAACGCCGTGGACGGCCGGGGGTGCTCCTCGGTCGCCGGCCGCGCGAGCCCGGCAAGGGCCAGGGCGGCGGCCACCAGGAGCCCCTGGACCACCAGCCCGGCCGCGTACGGCAGTCGCAGGACCGCGGGGAGGACCAGGAGCGTCGCCCAGGCGAGGACCGAGGCACCGACCAGGCCCGCGGTCCGCCATGGGGCGGTGCGTCCGGTCAGGACGAGCACGCCGGCGACGGCCGCGAGCACGAGGGGGACGGTCGCCGTGTTCGGGGGCCAGGGGACGTCCAGCGTCACCGCCGCGCGGGCGTCCGAGGGCGCGCCGGACCAGATCCGCTCGAGCACACCGACCGGCCCCAGCAGCGTGATCGCCACCACCGGCACCGTGGTGGCCAGCGCCAAGGCCTGGACGACGGCACAGGCGTGGACGAGACCACGCCGTACGGGCTCGGGGGCCTGTGCCCGTACGGCTGTCAACAGGGCGAGCCCGCACGCGAGATGGGCCGGGACCGTCCACACCTCGGGCAGGACCGCGCGGGCGACGCCGCCGAGGCCGACCACCGTGAGAAGTCCGGCGGTGACGGCGGCGGCGAGGGCCGGGGCGGGCTTCGGGGTGAGCCAGGCACTTGTGAGGGCGATCGCCGCCGCGAGGGCGAGGAGCGCCGCCGCACGGGCGGCGGCGCTCGGGCCGGTGGCGGCCCACGAGAGCCACCCGGCCGCCAGTACACCCCAGAGACCCCAGCCGACCGCGCCGACCACGGCGACGATCCTTACCGCCTTCAGGGACCCCCGGAGCGCGATCGCGGTGTCGGCCGCCGCTGTCACCAGCAGCACGGCCGTGACCGTCTCCACGCTCGCGTGCACCGCGAACGACCAGAGCAGGAGCGGGAGTTGAGCGGCGACCAGGGCCAGGGGGAGCGGCAGGCCCAGGGCGGTGCGGGGCGCCGTCGAGCCGGACTCCGCCGCCCGGGTCGGCAGCGCGCCGAGTCCCAGCCCGTACGCCGCCCACACCGCCGCGAGCACCGCCGTCGCGGCCGCCGCGTACCCCGTACCGTCCGCCCCGGTGAACGCGACCTCGTGCAGGGCGTACGCGTCCAGGACGGTCAGGGCGAGGCCCAGGCCGGCCACCGCCTCGGCCGTCGAACGCAGACCGCGCCGGAGGAGCGGTACGGGAGTGCCGAGCGCGGCCACCGTCACCGCGCCGAGCACCAGCGCCCGGCCCGCGATGCTCATGTGTCCCCAGCTGACCAGCGTGAACGCGATCGCCGCGACGGTCAGCAGCACGCCGCCGAGGACCAGCAGCACGTTCTGCACGCGGGGCGCGGTCGCCTCGGGGCGCCGTACGGACGGTGCGTTGGCCGTCGGCCCCGGCGCGGCGGCGTACAGGGCGCTGACCAGCCGCGCGCGACGGCTCAGCAGGAAGGCGCGGCGGGCGTCGAGGTGCCGCAGCTCGGCGTCGAGGACCCGCAACTCCTCGGCAGGGGACGGAAAGGACGTCATGCACCGGAGTGTGGTCCGCGTCACGGCGTACGGCATGAGTGCGCGTACTCAGGACGTACTCAGTTCCCGCGCGAACCGGCCCCGGGCAGGCACAATCCGACCATGGACTGGTGCCACTACCGCTTCCGCAGCCTCTGGAACCTGCCCGCCCGCCCCACCGCCGTGTACGACGTCCTCCAACGCGCCGACGACTACCCGCACTGGTGGCCCCAGGTCCGGGAGGCGACCCGGATCGACGACACCACCGGCACCTTCCGGATCCGCTCGCTCCTCCCGTACGACCTCGCCTTCACCGCGCGGGAGGTACGGCGCGACCGGGCGGCCGGTGTCCTGGAGATCGACATGACCGGTGACATGGACGGCTGGGCCCGCTGGACGCTCACCGCCGACGAGACCGGCACGCTCGCCCGCTACGACCAGGAGGTCGACGTCCGCAAACCCCTGCTGCGACGGCTCGCCGTACCGGGACGGCCCGTCTTCCGCGCCAACCACGCGCTGATGATGCGAGCGGGACGACGAGGCCTCCTCGCGTACCTCACGACGGACGGGCAAGCGGTTTGAACCAGACCCGTCGGGGCCTGTATTGTTCACTCCGTTCCCGGGCGATTAGCTCAGTGGGAGAGCGCTTCGTTCACACCGAAGAGGTCACTGGTTCGAACCCAGTATCGCCCACCGGGAAAAGGCCGGTCCGCAGCAGCGGACCGGCCTTTCTCATGCCGCCGCGGCCGGCAGCTCCGGACGCAGCGGCCACGCCGGGTCCACCGCCTCCTCCGTGCCGCTGCGGGCGAACCATGCCTGGAGGCCACGGGCCTGGGCCGCGTGCCACACGGCTTGCAGGGTGTGCAGTTCGGCGGGGGACAGGCGGGCCAGCCGCGTCGCGAAACGGTGGCCCACCGCGCGGACGACGTCCATCGCGGCCTGCGCGTCGGCCGCCGCGTCGTGCGCGCCGTCCAGGGCCACCTCGTAGTGCGCGCACAGATCGGTGAGCGTGCGCCGGCCCTTGCGGTAGCGGTCCAGATGCTTGTCCAGGACCCGCGGATCGAGGACCCGCAACGGCGTCGTCTCGAACCAGCGGTCCAGCGACGAGGCGCGATGCCGTCGCAACTCGCGGTCCAGCAGGGTCAGATCGAACGGCGCGTTCATCACGACCAGCGGACGGCCCCGCACCGCCTGCTCGGCCAGCGCCCTGGCTATCTCCTCCATCACCGGCGCCGGCCAACGGCCGTCGCGCTGCACCTGCTCGTCCGTCAGCCCGTGCACCGCCGTCGCCGCGGCGGGCACCGGCACGCCCGGGTTCACCAGCCACCGGGTCACCCGGGGACGGGTACCGGGCGCGTCCTGGACGACGACGGCGGCCGACACGATCCGGTCGGTCTCGACGTCCACGCCCGTGGTCTCCGTGTCGAACGCCGCCAAGGGTCCCTCGTACCAACACGTCATTTGTCCACAACTCCTCGTTCACCCACGGCAGCTGACGTCCCGTCTTCTGCCAGTTTGGTGATACCCGGGCTGTTTGCGCCGTACGCCGGACGGAGACAACAGAAGTACGGGTCTGCGCAGTTCAGGGGCCCGGCACGAAGAAACACCTGTAGGGGAAGGCTGTTGGTCATGGCCATAGCGCAGCCCGAGCGGGGCGGGCTGCTGCCCGAGCACGCGGTACCGCTCCGCGGCTCCCTCGCCACCACCGCCTGCATGGAGACCCTGCAGGTGGGCTATCTGCACGCGGTGGCGGCCGCCGCCGGCTGCTCCCTGTCCCAGCCCTTTCCGGACAACGGCATCGACTGGCACGTCAGCCACGGCTCGCCCGGTCACACCGTCGACGACGAGGTCACCATCAAGGTGCAGCTCAAGGCCACCTACCAGCTGGCGCCGAACCCGCCGGGCCGCTCCTTCTCCTTCACTCTCGACAACGACCATCTGGCGAAGCTCGCCCGCACCCCCGTCTCGGTGCACAAGATCCTGGTCGTGATGATCGTCCCCAGGTCGCAGGAGCAGTGGCTGCGGGCCGGCCACGACCGGCTCGACCTGCGGCACTGCTGCTACTGGACCAATCTCGCCGGACACCCGATCACCGGTCGGCGCCGCACCACCGTGCGCGTCCCGACCTCGCGCATCTTCGACGACCGAGCGCTCTGCGAGATCATGACGCGGGTCGGAACGGGAGGCAGACCGTGACCCACGGCCCCATCGACGACACCCCGCGCCCGCGGTCCGCGGGCGTCTCCGCGCGCCGCCCCATCAACCAGCCCGCGGGCCCCGCGCGCCCCCACCCCGTCGAACCCACCTGGACCCAGCCGCCCGACCCCGCACAGGTGGACCCCGCCGTGCTGGGCGCCCTGCTGCGACGGCACGGGTGGCAGCGGCGCGGCGGAGCCGCCGGGCGGTACGGGCGCTGGACCCCGCCCGAGCCGGCCGGGCGGGCCATGAGCCTGCTCGTGCCGGAGAACCGGGCCTTCCCCGACAGCGACGACCTGCTCGGCGAGGCACTCACGGCGCTGTCCCGCAGCGGTTCGCCCGCCGCGCGGGACGTGCTCATCGCCCTCACCCTGCCCAGCGACGAGATCCACTGGTGGCGCGACGTCCCCACCGGCCCCCTCGGCACCGCCTCCTGGGTCGTCGAGGACCAACTGCGCTCCGCCGCACGCCAGATGCTCCTCGCGGCGGCCCTGGCCACCCGCGCCCGCGCCGGCTACCACGGCGCCCGGCACCGCCTGCCCGCCGCCGCCTCGCTCGACGGTGTCCTCGTCGGCGCGGCCCCCGGCGGCCGCCGGCTGACCGCCTTCGTCCCCGTCGCCACCGGCCGCCCCCTCGCCTTACGACTCCACCAGGCCCTGTACGCCGCCCGCGAGGCCATCGACTACCAGCGCGCCACCGGCGGCATGGACGCCTTCGACGGCGCCGTCGAGGCCGGGGTCAGCCACGAGCTGACCGAGGCCCTCGTCGCCCTCGTCCGCGGCACCGAGGGCGCCCGCGTCGCCGTCGACTGGGCACCCGCCGCCGGAGTCCCCGAGGGCGGCGCGACACCGGCCGACCCCGTCGAGTTCTCCCCGGGCGACCTGCCCGTACTGCGCGAGGCCGGGGCGCGCTACCTCCGCGCGGAACCTCCGATGCCGGTGCGGATCACCGGGGCCGTGGTGCGGATGCGCCGGTCGGCGGCGCGCGGCGAGGGCACGGTACGGCTGCGGGTCATCGCCGGCGCCGAGGTCCCGCACGTCCGGATGACCCTGGACGAGGAGTCGTACCGGATCGCCGGACAGGCCCATCTCGTCGGCCTGCCGGTGCGGGTGCACGGCAGGCTGGAGAGCCGGGGCGGCTTCCGGCGGCTGACGAACGCCGACGGGATCGCACCCGTGCAGGTCGACGAGGCCGAACGGGACCGGCTGATGAAGTCGCTCCAGGAGACCGCGGAGATCACGGCCTTCTTCGAGGAGACGTGCGGAGGGGACTGACCGCGTCCGCCCTTAACCGTTTCGCAGTGGACACCCCTGGCTCGGTACGATTCGAGGACCACCTACGGAAATCCGTAGGTGGTCCCCTTCAGTCAGGAGAGACCGGTGTCCGACGTCCGTGTGATCATCCAACGCGATTCCGAGCGGGAAGAGCGCGTGGTGACGACGGGCACTACGGCCGCCGACCTCTTCGCCGGCGAGCGGACCGTCGTCGCGGCCCGCGTGGCCGGAGAGCTGAAGGACCTCGCGTACGAGGTGCGGGACGGCGAGACCGTCGAGGCCGTGGAGATCTCCTCCGAGGACGGTCTCAACATCCTGCGCCACTCCACCGCACACGTCATGGCCCAGGCCGTGCAGGAGCTGTTTCCCGAGGCGAAGCTGGGCATCGGGCCGCCGGTCCGGGACGGGTTCTACTACGACTTCGACGTGGAGAAGCCGTTCACGCCCGAGGATCTCAAGGCCATCGAGAAGAAGATGCAGGAGATCCAGAAGCGCGGTCAGCGCTTCTCCCGCCGCGTCGTCACCGACGAGGCCGCCCGGGAGGAACTGGCGAACGAGCCGTACAAGCTGGAGCTGATCGGCCTGAAGGGGTCGGCCTCCTCCGACGACGGCGCGGACGTCGAGGTCGGCGCCGGCGAGCTGACGATCTACGACAACCTGGACGCCAAGACCGGTGACCTGTGCTGGAAGGACCTCTGCCGCGGTCCCCACCTGCCCACCACCCGCAACATCCCAGCGTTCAAGCTGATGCGCAACGCCGCCGCGTACTGGCGCGGCAGCGAGAAGAACCCCATGCTCCAGCGCATCTACGGCACCGCCTGGCCCTCCAAGGAGGAGCTGAAGGCCCACCTCGACTTCCTCGCCGAGGCGGAGAAGCGCGACCACCGCAAGCTGGGCAACGAACTCGACCTGTTCTCCATCCCGGACGAGATCGGCTCCGGCCTCGCCGTGTTCCACCCCAAGGGCGGCATCATCCGCCGGGTCATGGAGGACTACTCGCGCCGCCGGCACGAGGAGGAGGGCTACGAGTTCGTCTACACCCCGCACGCCACGAAGGGGAAGCTCTTCGAGGTCTCGGGCCACCTGGACTGGTACGCCGACGGCATGTACCCGCCCATGCAGCTCGACGAGGGCGTGGACTACTACCTCAAGCCCATGAACTGCCCGATGCACAACCTGATCTTCGACGCGCGCGGCCGCTCGTACCGTGAACTGCCGCTGCGCCTCTTCGAGTTCGGGACGGTGTACCGGTACGAGAAGTCCGGCGTCGTGCACGGCCTCACCCGCGCCCGGGGCTTCACCCAGGACGACGCGCACATCTACTGCACCCGCGAGCAGATGGCGGACGAGCTCGACAAGACGCTCACCTTCGTCCTGAACCTGCTGCGCGACTACGGCCTCACCGACTTCTACCTGGAGCTGTCCACCAAGGACCCGGAGAAGTTCGTCGGCTCGGACGAGGCGTGGGAGGAGGCGACCGAGACACTCCGCCAGGTCGCCGAGAAGCAGGGCCTCCCGCTGGTCCCGGACCCGGGCGGCGCCGCGTTCTACGGTCCGAAGATCTCCGTCCAGGCGAAGGACGCGATCGGCCGTACCTGGCAGATGTCCACGGTCCAACTCGACTTCAACCTGCCGGAGCGCTTCGACCTGGAGTACACCGGCCCGGACGGGTCCAAGCAGCGCCCGGTCATGATCCACCGCGCGCTCTTCGGCTCGATCGAGCGGTTCTTCGCCGTGCTCCTGGAGCACTACGCGGGGGCGTTCCCGGCCTGGCTCGCGCCGGTCCAGGCGGTCGGCATCCCGATCGGTGACGCGCACGTGGAGTACCTGCAGAAGTTCGCCTCCGAGGCGAAGAAGCAGGGTCTCCGCGTCGACGTCGACGCCTCCTCCGACCGTATGCAGAAGAAGATCCGCAACGCCCAGAAGGCGAAGGTGCCCTTCATGGTCATCGCGGGCGACGAGGACATGGCGGCCGGTGCCGTCTCCTTCCGCTACCGCGACGGCTCGCAGGAGAACGGCATCCCCGTCGAGGAGGCCATCGCGAAGATCGCGCAGGTCGTGGCGGACCGCGTCCAGATCTGAGGCGTACCCGCACCGAGGTCGGGGCGAGGCCCCCGGAGAGTTCAGCTCTCCGGGGGCCTTGGCTCGTCCTCCCGCGCGAACACCTGGAGCAGCCAGGTCCCGAACGAGCCCGTCACCGTGCCGAGCAGGGCGAGACCGCAGGCCATCAGGAACACGGCGATCGTCCGGCCCAGCGGCGTCACGGGGGTGACGTCCCCGTACCCCACCGTGGCGAGCGTGGCGCAGGTCCACCACACGGAGTCCCCGAACGTCAGGATCGTCGCGCCCGGTGCGTCGTGCTCCTGCTGGTAGACGGCGAGGGCGCCGGTGAAGCCGAGCAGGGTCACCGAGAGGCCCGCGTAGACGGCCACGCGCGCGTGCAGGGAGAGCCGGGGCCGTTCGTGGCGGCGCTGCACGGCGTCGTGGATCTGCACCACACGCAGGGGGCGCAGCAGCGGCAGCACGAGCACGATCGTGTCCAGCCAGTGGACGCGGACGAACTTCGGGCCCAGCCCGCTCAGCCGCCAGCGCACCGCGTAGTCGAGGACGAAGATCGCCCAGCACGCCATGGTCACCGCGAGACAGAGGTCGAGCCGGACCTGGGGGAGGTCGTGGGCCAGTACCCGCACCGCGTACGACGCCAGGAAGAGGGCCGACGCCCCGGCGAGGACGCGTCCCGTACGGCGTTCCCAGCGGAGCGCGAGGCTGTCGTGGTCCATCGCCTCAGCTTCGCCCCGGCCGTCCCGCGTCGGTACCCGGCGACACGCCGCGAACGGGCGAAGCCATATGCTGCACTGCATGACGAGTGAGCCGGAGCAGCAGATCGGAGTGGGAACGCAGGACGCGTTCCAGCGCCTGTGGACGCCCCATCGGATGGCGTACATCCAGGGTGAGAACAAGCCGACCGGCCCTGGGGCCGACGACGGCTGTCCGTTCTGCTCGATCCCGGCCACATCGGATGAGGACGGCCTGATCATCAGGCGTGGGGAGCACGTGTACGCGGTGCTCAACCTCTACCCGTACAACGGCGGCCACCTCATGGTCGTGCCCTACCGGCACGTCGCCGACTACACCGACCTGACGGCGCCGGAGACGGCCGAGCTGGCCGAGCTGACCAAGCAGGCGATGACCGCGCTGCGGACCGCCTCCGGCGCGCACGGCTTCAACATCGGCATGAACCAGGGCTCGGTCGCGGGGGCGGGCATCGCTGCCCACCTCCACCAGCACATCGTGCCGCGCTGGGGCGGCGACACCAACTTCATGCCGGTCGTCGGCCACACCCGGATCCTGCCGCAGCTCCTGGCCGACACGAGGAAGATGCTGGCCGAGGCGTGGCCTACGGCGTAGCTGCCGGGTCGGGTGCGTGGGGGGATTGGGCCGTTTTCGTCCGCGGGTGCGTGGGGGCTGGTCGCGCAGTTCCCCGCGCCCCTCAAAAAGCAGGGGCTGCGCCCCGTGCTTTTTGATGAAGGGCCGAAGGCCTCCTTCAGGGGCGCGGGGAACTGCGCGAGAACCCCCACGCACCCGCACCCGAATACGGCCCCCAATCCCCCCGCACCCCCCCAGCCCAAGCCAGCGCAGCGCTCACGCGTCGTAGAGGTCCGCCTTCCGCGGCGTCGGATCCTGTACCGCCCCGCTGAGGAACCCGGCCCGGGAGCCGAACTTCTCGGTGTCCACGCCGTTCTCCTGGAGCACCTTGATCGCGGCGTTGTGCACCACGCGCAGTACCGGTGTGGCGGCGCGCAGCGCGTCGTCGGCCATGAAGCGGTGCCGCCACGGCTGGTCGGCCCAGGCGTGCCGCAGGCCGAACGGCTCGGGCAGGCCGATGGAGCCGCCGAGCCAGTTGAGCAGCGGCGGGTACCAGGTCAGCGGGGCGCGCGCGGCGAGCCGTACGACCTCGTCGGCGTCGACGAGGGGAAGCTTGATCTTGCGTGTCTCCCAGAAGCGCAGCGACTTCTGGACTTCCTTCTCCTTGGCCGCGGGACCGGTCGTGAACAGGCCGTGCACCGGCCCGAGGGCGTGCCCGGTCACCTCGATGCGGAGCGTCTGGTGCAGCACGGTCACCGTGACCAGCATGGTGATGATCAACTGCCCGTCCCAGAGGGTCCATTGGACCCCCAGGTAGTGGCGGTTGCCGCTGCCGAAGTGCTGCTTGTTGCAGATCTCCTGTATGGCGTGGGTCTTGTACTGGTAGGCGTCCACGTCCGTGCTGTCGGGCCGGGCCACCGCGCCGGCACCCTCGCCGATGGGGCTCACGATCCAGTGCTTGATGGAAGGGGCCGTGAAACCACCGGTGTTGAGTGGAGTGCGCTCCAGCATGCGCAGCTGGTCGTGGATGGCGCGTATGACGTCCCAGCTGCGGAACGGGTGGATCTCCTTGCCCGCTTCGGCCGGCACGAGCTCCTCGGCGAGCTGCCAGCTGCCCCAGCGGGTGCCCATGCCGAGGATGCCCTTGGGGCCGGCGTAGAAGACGAGGTTGGAGCGCTGCTCGGCGCTGAGCCGGGCCAGCTCCTTGCGCAACTGCTCGGCCTTGGTCTCGCCGGGGCTGCCGGGCACGGCCTCGGGGATCTTGGCGCCGATGCCGCCGCCCGCCAGCAGGCCGGCCCAGCGGTCCCGCAGATCCTTCGCGGCGCGCTCACAGATCTGCTTGGCCCAGAACCAGCCGACCACCGGCAGCACCACGCAGGCACGCGCGTACCAGGCCCAGAAACCGTCGAAGGGCATCTTGAGCAGGAAGATCACGGCGAGGGCGCCCATCGCGACCAGCAGGGTGGTGCCGAGGGCGCCCGCCCGCTTGTCGTCGCGCTTGGCGACCGTCGTACGGATCTGGAAGACCAGCAGCCACAGCAGGAGCCCGGGAAGGAACAGCAGGCCGCACAGGACCGTGATCGCCGAGAGCCAGTTGTCGCGCTCCCGGCGGATGTTGTTCGCCGCGAGGCAGTGCTCGACGACGACCTGTGGCTCCATGCCGAAGGACTGGATGAGCGGTTTGCGGCCCGCGCCGACCATCCGGTCCCGCACCGCCAGGGAGAAGGCCTCCCCGAGGTTGGGCCGGAAGATGGTGGCCCACTTGCGACCCGGTTTGACCGAGGACTTGTGCCAGTCGTTGTTGGCCTTGAGGATCTCCGCGATCTCGTTGTCCCGGTAGGCAGCCGACGCCAGGGCGTACGTCGCCGCCGTCTGGCCCGCGGCGCCCGTCAGCGGCACCTGTGCCCCGGGAGTGAAATCGAAATTGTCCGCCACCGCCGCCGCCCCCATCGCCGCACACTCGCTCCTGCGGCTCTTCCCGACTTCCGTGCTCCGCACACCTGTTGATCAGGTCATAGCCTGATCTGGTCCTGATCGAGCCATACTTGGCGATCAGGTGATCAGCGTATCCGTAGCCGTGGACATCGCGCGGCGCCGGGAACGGACATTCACGGAACCCACCGGTGGACGGCCGCGGCCGCGCACCGGTGACCTCCGTCCCCGCCGCTCAGTTCTCCCGGGCCTGCTCCCGCAGCTTCTCGGCGACATGGGACGGCATCGGCTCGTGCCGCGTGTACCGGCGGCCGAAGCGCGCGGTGCCGTGGGAGAGCGAGCGCAGATCGACGGCGTACCGGTCGATCTCGATCTCCGGTACCTCGGCCCGGACGAGGGTGCGTCCGCCGCCCGCCTGCTCGGTGCCGACGACCCGCCCGCGCCGCCCGGACAGATCGCTCATCACCGGGCCCACGTACGAGTCGCCGACCAGGACGGACACCTCCGCCACCGGCTCCAGGAGATGGATCTTCGCGTCGGCCGCGGCCTCCCGCAGCGCCAGCGCGCCCGCCGTCTGGAACGCGGCGTCCGAGGAGTCCACCGAGTGCGCCTTGCCGTCGCGCAGCGTGATCCGGACGTCGATGAGCGGATAGCCGGCCGCCACACCCTTCGCGGCCTGCGCCCGCACCCCCTTCTCGACGGACGGGATGAACTGCCGGGGCACCGCGCCGCCGACGACCTTGTCGACGAACTCGATGCCGGAACCGCCGGGCAGCGGCTCCACCTCGATCTCGCAGATCGCGTACTGCCCGTGCCCACCGGACTGCTTCACGTGGCGGCCCCGGCCCGCCGATCGGTCGGCGAACGTCTCCCGCAGGGAGACCAGGTGCGGTACGACGTCGACCTGGACGCCGTAGCGGCTGCGCAGCCGTTCCAGCGCCACGTCGGCGTGCGCCTCGCCCAGGCACCACAGGACCACCTGGTGCGTGTCCTGGTTCTGTTCGAGCCGCATCGTCGGGTCCTCGGCGACCAGCCGGGCGAGGCCCTGGGAGAGCTTGTCCTCGTCGGCCTTGCTGTGCGCCTGGATGGCGAGCGGCAGCAACGGGTCCGGCATCTCCCACGGCTCCATGAGCAGCGGGTCGTCCTTGGCCGAAAGCGTGTCGCCGGTCTCGGCGCGGTTCAGTTTCGCCACACAGGCCAGGTCGCCCGCGATGCAGTGCGTGAGGGTCCGCTGCTGCTTGCCGAACGGGGCGGACAGGGCGCCGATCCGTTCGTCGACGTCGTGGTCCTCGTGCCCGCGGTCGGCCAGCCCGTGCCCGGAGACGTGCACCGTCTCGTCGGGGCGCAGTGTCCCGGAGAAGACCCGGACCAGGGAGATCCGGCCCACATAGGGGTCGCTGGCGCTCTTCACGACCTCCGCGACGAGCGGCCCGTCCGGGTCGCAGGCCGATGTGATCTCGCGAGGGCGGCCCTCGGGGGTCGTCACCGTGGGCGCCTCGCGCTCCAGGGGGGTGGGGAAGCCGCCGGTGATCAGTTCGAGGAGTTCGACCGTGCCGAGGCCCTGCTTGGCGCCCTCGGCCGCCGGGGCCGCCGCCAGCACCGGGTGGAAGACCCCGCGCGCGACGGCCCGCTCCAGGTCGTCGACGATCGTCCTGACGTCGATGGCCTCGCCGCCGAGATAACGGTCCATGAGGGTCTCGTCCTCGCTCTCGGCGATGATCCCCTCGATGAGCCGGTTGCGGGCCTCCTCGATCGCCGGCAGCTGCTCCGGGCCCGGCTCGGACTCCTTGCGCTCGCCGGAGGAGTAGTCGAACAGCTTCTGTGACAGCAGTCCGGTCAGCCCGGTCACGGGCGCGTGCCCGTCCGGGCCCTGGGGGCCGTGCAGCGGGAGATAGAGCGGAAGCACGGCGTCGGGGTCGTCCCCGCCGAACGTCTCCGCGCAGATCCGGGTCATCCCCTCGAAGTCCGACCGCGCGGCCTCCAGATGCGTGATCACGATCGCCCGCGGCATGCCGACCGCCGCGCACTCCTCCCACACCATGCGCGTCGCACCGTCGACGCCGTCCGAGGCCGAGACGACGAAAAGGGCCGCGTCCGCCGCTCGCAGACCGGCCCTGAGTTCCCCGACGAAGTCGGCGTATCCGGGGGTGTCCAACAGATTGATCTTGCACCCGCCCCATTCGACGGGGACGAGCGAGAGCTGTACCGAGCGCTGCTGCCGGTGCTCGATCTCGTCGTAGTCGGAGACGGTGCCGCCGTCCTCCACGCGGCCCGCCCGGTTCACCGCTCCCGCCGTCAGCGCGAGAGCCTCCACCAGCGTCGTCTTGCCCGAACCGGAGTGGCCGACCAGCACCACATTCCGTACGGACGCGGGGTGGTCGGCCGCCGTAGCCCTGCCGGCGGCTCCGGGATGTGAGTTCGCCTTGTCGCCCATGGTCCTGCCTCCCGTGCACGGTGAGGTCACTGTGGGCGCGGACATACCGATCCGCGTGCGGTGCGGCTCCGGTGACGCCCGCGGTGTCTTCGAGCTTTGCACTCGCGTCACGGTGCGTCCATACGAAGGACGTGATCGCTCCTCACGGCCCCGGTCCCGCCCGGGGGACACGGCGGGCTGGTGCCCGACGGTCGCACACGCGCGCGCGTGGCTACGATGGGCCAGCCGGATGGCCAGCAGGGGCCACGCGGCGACACCGACCCTCGGGAAGGCCATGCTGAACAAGTACGCGCGTGCATTCTTCACGCGTGTCCTCACACCGTTCGCCGCGTTTCTGATCCGCAGGGGCGTCAGCCCCGACACGGTCACCCTGATCGGCACCGCCGGAGTGATCGCGGGCGCGTTGGTCTTCTACCCCCGGGGCGAGTTCTTCTGGGGCACGATCGTCATCACGCTGTTCGTGTTCTCGGACCTCGTCGACGGCAACATGGCCCGCCAGATGGGCCGCTCCAGCCGCTGGGGAGCCTTCCTCGACTCCACGCTGGACCGGGTCGCCGACGGCGCGATCTTCGGCGGGTTCGCCCTCTGGTACGCGGGCAACGGCGACGACCTCGCCCTGTGCGCCGTCTCGATCTTCTGCCTGGCGAGCGGCCAGGTGGTGTCGTACACCAAGGCGCGCGGCGAGTCGATCGGTCTGCCGGTGGCGGTCAACGGGCTGGTGGAGCGCGCCGAGCGCCTGGTGATCTCGCTGGTCGCGGCCGGGCTCTCCGGCCTGCACGCGTTCGGGGTGCCCGGTATCGACGTCCTGCTGCCCATCGCCCTGTGGATCGTCGCCGTCGGCAGTCTCGTCACGCTGATCCAGCGCGTGGTCACGGTCCGCCGCGAATCCGCCGAGGCCGAGGCGGAGGCGGAGGCCGCCGCCACGACCGCCCAGGACACCCCGGACACCGCCCGCAACAGCGAGGCGACCCCGTGAGCGTGCTGCGGGAGCGGTTGACCGACGGGCTGTACGGCCTGGGCTGGGGCACCGTGAAGAAGCTCCCCGAGCCTGTCGCGGTACGCCTCGGCCGCACGATCGCCGACGCCACCTGGAAGCGTCGTGGCCCCCTCGTGCGCCGCCTGGAGGCCAACTACGCGCGCGTGGTGCCCGGCGCCAGCCCGGAGCGCCTGGCCGAGCTGTCCCGCGCGGGGATGCGCTCGTACCTGCGCTACTGGATGGAGTCCTTCCGGCTCCCCGCCTGGAGTGAGGAGCGGATCAGGGGCGGCGTCACCGTCAAGGACCTGCACCACCTCACCGACGGCCTCGCCGCCGGACGGGGCGTCGTCCTCGCGCTGCCGCACCTGGCCAACTGGGACCTCGCCGGCGCCTGGGTCACCACCGAGCTGAAGATCCCGTTCACCACGGTCGCCGAACGCCTCAAGCCCGAGACGCTCTACGACCGCTTCGTCGCCTACCGCGAGGGCCTCGGCATGGAGGTCCTGCCGCACAGCGGCGGCTCCGCCTTCGGCACCCTCGCGCGGCGGCTGCGCGACGGCGGCCTGGTCTGCCTGGTCGCCGACCGCGACCTGTCCGCGTCCGGCCTCGAGGTCGACTTCTTCGGCGAGCCCACCCGGATGCCCGCCGGACCGGCCCTCCTCGCCCAGCAGACCGGCGCGCTGCTGCTGCCGGTGACGCTCTGGTACGACGACTCGCCCGTCATGCGGGGACGCGTGCACCCCCCGATCGAGGTACCCGGGACAGGTACCCGGGTGGAGAAGACGTCTGTCATGACACAGGCGCTGGCAGACGCCTTCGCCACCGGTATCGCCGACCACCCGGAGGACTGGCACATGCTCCAGCGCTTGTGGCTCGCGGACCTCGACCCCGCGAGGAGTCCCGACGGCCCCACGCCCCCCGCGCCGAGACCGGCGACGGATCCCGTGACGGACTCCGAGAAGGGACGCCCGTGAAGATCGGGATCGTCTGCCCGTACTCCTGGGACGTGCCCGGGGGAGTCCAGTTCCACATCCGCGACCTGGCCGACCACCTCATCCGCCTCGGCCACGAGGTGTCGGTCCTCGCCCCCGCAGACGACGACACACCCCTGCCGCCGTACGTCGTCTCCGCGGGCCGCGCGGTGCCGGTGCCCTACAACGGCTCGGTGGCCCGCCTGAACTTCGGCTTCCTGTCGGCGGCCCGGGTGCGGCGCTGGCTGCACGAGGGCACGTTCGACGTGATCCACATCCATGAACCGGCCTCCCCGTCGCTCGGCCTGCTGGCGTGCTGGGCCGCGCAGGGCCCGATCGTCGCCACCTTCCACACCTCCAACCCGCGCTCCCGGGCCATGATCGCGGCCTACCCGATCCTCCAGCCCGCGCTGGAGAAGATCAGCGCGCGGATCGCGGTGAGCGAGTACGCCCGCCGCACCCTGGTCGAACACCTGGGCGGCGACGCGGTCGTCATCCCGAACGGCGTCGACGTCGACTTCTTCGCCCGCGCCAAGCCCAACCCGGACTGGCAGGGCGACACCCTCGGCTTCGTCGGCCGTATCGACGAGCCCCGCAAGGGGTTGCCGGTGCTGATGAAGGCCCTGCCGAGGATCTTCGCCGAGCGCCCGCACGCCCGGCTGCTGGTCGCCGGGCGCGGGGACGAGGAGGAGGCGGTCGAGAGCCTGCCCAGGGAACTGCGCTCCCGCGTCGAGTTCCTCGGCATGGTCAGCGACGAGGACAAGGCCCGCTTCCTGCGCAGCGTCGACGTCTACGTCGCCCCCAACACCGGCGGCGAGAGCTTCGGCATCATCCTCGTCGAGGCCATGTCCGCCGGCGCCCCCGTCCTCGCCTCCGACCTCGACGCCTTCGCCCAGGTCCTCGACCAGGGCACCGCGGGCGAGCTCTTCGCCAACGAGGACGCCGACGCCCTCGCGACAGCCGCCGTACGCCTCCTCGGCGACCCGGACCGCCGTGCGGAACTCCGCGAGCGGGGCAGCGCGCACGTACGCCGGTTCGACTGGTCCACCGTCGGCGCCGACATCCTCGGTGTCTACGAGACCGTCACGGAGGGCGCGGCGTCGGTGGCGGCGGACGAACGGGTCGGACTGCGGGCCCGGTTGGGGCTGGCCAAGGAATGACCCCGGCGGGTGCGGGGGGCCGCTCGCGCGGTCCCCCGCACCTCTGGCGGTGGGCCGAACGCGGACGCGGCGGTGGTGGACACCGGTAGTAGCCTTGCCGCCCGTGACTTCGACACTCATCTGGATCGCGGTCGTCCTGTTCGCGATCGGCCTCTATCTGAGCTGGACCGCGGGACGCCTCGACCGGCTGCACGCGCGCATCGACGCCGCCCGTGCCGCGCTCGACGCGCAGCTGCTGCGCCGTGCGTCGGTCGCCCAGGAGCTGGCCACCTCCGGAGTGCTGGACCCGGCCGCCTCGATCGTCCTCTACGAGGCGGCGCACGCGGCCCGGCAGGCCGAGGAGGAACAGCGCGAGGTCGCCGAGAGCGAGCTGAGCCAGGCGCTGCGGGCCGTCTTCGCGGACCCGCAGCAGGTGGAGGTGGTGCGCGAGGCGCCGGGTGGGGAGGACGCGGCGAACGAGCTGGCCCAGGCGGTTCGGCGGGTGCCGATGGCGCGGCGCTTCCACAACGACGCGGTGCGGGCGGCGCGGGCGCTGCGTCGGCATCGCAAGGTCCGCTGGTTCCGGCTCGCCGGGCACGCGCCCTTCCCGCTGGCCTTCGAGATGGATGACGAGCCGCCGGTCGCCCTGGCCGACCGGGCCACGTCCTGACTTCTGGGTGGCTTAGAGCTCGGGGGTGCGGGTTTCGTCGGCGGGTGCGGGTGCGGGTGCGGGTGCGGGTGCGGGTGCGGGTGCGGGTACGTGGGGCTTCTCGCGCCGTTCCCCGCGCCCCTAAAAGATCAGGCCCTGCGGGCCTGGAAGACCACGGCCCTGCGGGCCTGAAAGCACGGGGCGCAGCCCCGGCTTTTCAGGGGCGCGGGGAACTGCGCGACCAGCCCCCACCCACCCGCACCCGACCCACGCACCCCCACAAAACGATCCACCGCCTCCCCATTGGCCCTTGCAGTGGCCCGCACCCCTCGCGTTTCCTCGGTGTTTGCAGCAACCCCCTTCTCCGAGCGAGGTCAAACCCGTGTCCAGCACGCTCTCCAACTCCGCCGCCCAGACCCCCGAGACCGGCACCGCCCGCGTGAAGCGCGGCATGGCCGAGCAGCTCAAGGGCGGCGTGATCATGGACGTGGTCAACGCCGAGCAGGCGAAGATCGCCGAGGACGCCGGCGCCGTGGCCGTCATGGCCCTGGAGCGGGTCCCCGCCGACATCCGCAAGGACGGCGGCGTGGCCCGGATGTCGGACCCCACCATGATCGAGGAGATCATCGAGGCGGTCTCCATCCCCGTGATGGCCAAGTCCCGCATCGGTCACTTCGTCGAGGCCCAGGTCCTGCAGTCCCTCGGTGTCGACTACATCGACGAGTCCGAGGTCCTCACCCCGGCCGACGAGGTCAACCACTCCGACAAGTGGGCCTTCACGACCCCCTTCGTCTGCGGCGCCACCAACCTGGGCGAGGCCCTGCGCCGTATCGCCGAGGGCGCGGCCATGATCCGCTCCAAGGGCGAGGCCGGCACCGGCAACGTCGTCGAGGCCGTCCGCCACCTGCGCCAGATCAAGAACGAGATCGCCCGCTTGCGCGGCTTCGACAACAACGAGCTGTACGCCGCCGCCAAGGAGCTGCGCGCCCCGTACGAGCTGGTCAAGGAGGTCTCCGAGCTGGGCAAGCTCCCGGTGGTCCTCTTCTCCGCCGGTGGTGTGGCCACCCCGGCCGACGCCGCGCTGATGCGCCAGCTCGGTGCCGAGGGCGTCTTCGTCGGCTCCGGCATCTTCAAGTCCGGCGACCCGGCCAAGCGCGCCGCCGCCATCGTGAAGGCCACCACCTTCTACGACGACCCGAAGATCATCGCGGACGCCTCCCGCAACCTGGGCGAGGCCATGGTCGGCATCAACTGCGACACCCTCCCCGAGACCGAGCGCTACGCGAACCGGGGCTGGTAGACACCCATGAGCGACACCCCCGTCATAGGCGTCCTGGCCCTCCAGGGCGACGTACGGGAGCACCTCGTCGCCCTGGCCGCGGCCGACGCCGTGGCCAGGCCGGTGCGGCGCCCCGAGGAACTCGCCGAGGTGGACGGCCTCGTGATCCCCGGCGGCGAGTCCACCACCATCTCCAAGCTCGCCGTCCTCTTCGGCGTCATGGAGCCCCTCCGCGCGCGCGTGCGCGCCGGCATGCCCGTGTACGGCACCTGCGCCGGCCTGATCATGCTCGCCGACAAGATCCTCGACCCCCGCTCGGGGCAGGAGACCATCGGCGGCATCGACATGATCGTGCGCCGCAACGCCTTCGGCCGCCAGAACGAGTCCTTCGAGGCGGCGGTCGACGTCAAGGGCGTCGAGGGCGCCCCCGTGGAGGGCGTCTTCATCCGCGCCCCCTGGGTCGAGTCCGTGGGCGCCCAGACGGAGGTGCTGGCCGAGCACGAGGGCCACATCGTCGCCGTACGCCAGGGCAACGCCCTCGCCACGTCGTTCCACCCGGAACTGACCGGCGATCACCGGCTGCACGCCCTCTTTGTCGACTTGGTGCGCGCGAACCGGGCGGCGGAGTCCTTGTAGGATCTCTGGGGTTCGTACGGAGTTGGGTAACGCGAAGGAGACAGGCAGATGTCCGGCCACTCTAAATGGGCTACGACGAAGCACAAGAAGGCCGTGATCGACGCCAAGCGCGGCAAGCTCTTCGCGAAGCTGATCAAGAACATCGAAGTCGCGGCCCGGATGGGCGGCGTCGACATCGAGGGCAACCCGACGCTCTACGACGCCATCCAGAAGGCGAAGAAGCAGTCGGTCCCGAACAAGAACATCGACTCCGCGGTCAAGCGCGGCGGCGGCCTGGAGGCCGGTGGCGCCGACTACGAGACGATCATGTACGAGGGCTACGGTCCGAACGGTGTCGCGGTGCTCATCGAGTGCCTCACCGACAACCGCAACCGCGCCGCCTCCGACGTACGGGTCGCCATGACCCGCAACGGCGGCTCGATGGCCGACCCGGGCTCCGTCTCCTACCTCTTCAACCGCAAGGGCGTCGTCATCGTCCCCAAGGGCGAGCTGTCCGAGGACGACGTCCTGGAGGTCGTGCTCGACGCGGGCGCCGAGGAGGTCAACGACCTGGGCGAGTCCTTCGAGGTGCTCAGCGAGGCCACCGACCTGGTCGCGGTCCGCTCCTCCCTCCAGGAAGCGGGCATCGACTACGACTCCGCCGAGGCCAACTTCGTCCCGACCATGCAGGTCGAGCTGGACGAGGAGGGCGCCCGGAAGATCTTCAAGCTGATCGACGCCCTGGAGGACAGCGACGACGTGCAGAACGTCTTCGCCAACTTCGACGTCAGCGACGACGTGATGGCCAAGGTCGACGCGTAGCGCTGCCGCGAACCGAGCGGATCAGGCGGGCTGGTGGGACACGTCCTACCGGCCCGCCGCTGTTGTCGGTGGCAGCAGATAGCCTGCACAAACAGGCGATCGACTGGGAGGGGGCGCGGTGCGCGTACTCGGGGTGGACCCCGGACTCACGCGGTGTGGCGTGGGCGTTGTCGAGGGAGTCGCGGGCCGGCCGCTCACCATGCTCGGTGTCGGAGTCGTACGGACGCCCGCCGACGCCGAGTTGGGCCTGCGCCTCGTCGCGATCGAGCAGGGCATCGAACAGTGGCTCGACGAGCACCGCCCCGAATTCGTCGCCGTGGAACGGGTGTTCAGCCAGCACAACGTCCGGACGGTCATGGGCACCGCCCAGGCCAGCGCCGTCGCCATGCTGTGCGCCGCCCGCCGCGGCATCCCCGTCGCCCTGCACACCCCCAGCGAGGTCAAGGCCGCCGTCACCGGCAGCGGCCGTGCCGACAAGGCCCAGGTCGGCGCCATGGTCACCCGGCTCCTCCGGCTCGACGCACCCCCGAAACCGGCGGACGCCGCCGACGCCCTCGCCCTCGCCATCTGCCACATCTGGCGGGCCCCCGCCCAGAACCGCCTCCAGCAGGCCGTGGCCCTGCACGCATCGAAAGGCCGTACGTCATGATCGCCTTCGTCAGCGGCCCGGTCGCCGCACTCGCCCCGGACTCCGCGGTGGTCGAGGTGGGCGGGATCGGCATCGCGGTCCAGTGCGCGCCCAACACCCTGTCCGGGCTCCGCATGGGCCAGCCCGCCAAGCTCGCCACCTCGCTGGTCGTCCGCGAGGACTCGCTGACGCTGTACGGCTTCGTGGACGACGACGAGCGCCAGGTCTTCGAACTGCTCCAGACCGCGAGCGGCGTCGGACCGCGTCTGGCCCAGGCGATGCTGGCCGTGCACAGCCCCGACGCCCTGCGCCGAGCGGTCGCCACCGGCGACGAGAAGGCGCTGATCGCCGTCCCCGGCATCGGCAAGAAGGGCGCCCAGAAGCTGCTGCTCGAACTGAAGGACCGCCTCGGCGAGCCCGTTGGCGCCCCCGCGATCGGCGCCCCGGTCACCCAGGGCTGGCGCGACCAGCTGCACGCCGCCCTGATCGGCCTTGGGTACGCCACCCGCGAGGCCGACGAGGCCGTGTCGGCCGTGGCCCCCCAGGCCGAGGCCACCGAAGGCACGCCCCAGGTGGGCCAGTTGCTGAAGGCGGCCCTCCAGACCCTCAACAGAGCCCGCTGACCGCCCTGTCGTAAACCTCGTGCGCCACCCGCACGCTGCCGCACCACCCTTGGCTCCATCCGACCGCGACCCGCGAGGCACACGCAATGAACTGGGACGACACGACCGACGACACGGCCCCCGACCGCCTGGTGGGCTCCGTCGCCGACCGTGAGGACCAGGCCGTCGAGGCCGCCCTGCGCCCCAAGGACCTGGACGAGTTCATCGGCCAGGAGAAGGTCCGTGAACAACTCGACCTGGTCCTGCGGGCGGCACGCGCACGCGGCGCCACCGCCGACCACGTCCTGCTCTCCGGCGCCCCGGGCCTCGGCAAGACCACCCTCTCGATGATCATCGCGGCCGAGATGGGCGCCCCCATCCGTATCACCTCGGGCCCCGCCATCCAGCACGCCGGCGACCTCGCCGCGATCCTCTCCTCCCTCCAGGAGGGCGAGGTCCTCTTCCTCGACGAGATCCACCGCATGTCCCGGCCCGCCGAGGAGATGCTGTACATGGCGATGGAGGACTTCCGCGTCGACGTGATCGTCGGCAAGGGCCCCGGCGCCACCGCGATCCCCCTCGAACTGCCGCCGTTCACCCTGGTCGGCGCCACCACCCGCGCCGGACTGCTGCCGCCCCCGCTGCGCGACCGCTTCGGCTTCACCGCGCACATGGAGTTCTACGAGCCCGCCGAACTGGAGCGCGTCATCCACCGCTCGGCGCACCTGCTCGACGTCGAGATCGACACGGACGGCGCCGCCGAGATCGCGGGCCGCTCCCGCGGCACCCCCCGTATCGCCAACCGCCTGCTGCGCCGCGTCCGGGACTACGCGCAGGTCAAGGCCGACGGCGTCATCACCCGCGACATCGCCTCGGCCGCCCTCGCCGTGTACGAGGTGGACGCCCGCGGCCTCGATCGCCTCGACCGGGGCGTCCTCGAAGCCCTGCTCAAGCTCTTCGGCGGCGGCCCGGTGGGCCTGTCCACCCTCGCCGTCGCCGTGGGGGAGGAGCGCGAGACCGTCGAGGAGGTCGCCGAACCCTTCCTCGTCCGCGAGGGACTCCTCGCCCGCACCCCCCGCGGCCGGGTCGCCACCCCCGCCGCCTGGACCCACCTCGGACTCACCCCGCCACGCGGCACGACCGGCGGAAACGGACAACAGGACCTGTTCGGGGCGTGACCGTCTCGTGACGGCGCGGTACTCGCCCGGCATGGAACCCCGGTGACATGCTGTGCGTTGTTCCATCACGGCGGACTCGCTTAGACTCCGCCGATGCCGCCCTTGTCGGCAGCACACATACCCCCAACCATCAGGCCGCTCGCCATCGCGGTCGTGTGAAGGAAGTTCCGACCCGTGAGTCTCGTGACCCTCCTCCCGTTCATCGTGCTCATCGGGGCCATGATCCTGATGACCCGATCGGCCAAGAAGAAGCAGCAGCAGGCCGTCGACATGCGGAACCAGATGCAGCCCGGTTCCGGCGTCCGCACGATCGGGGGCATGTACGCGACCGTCAAGGAGGTCAGCGAGGACACGGTCCTCCTCGACGCCGGGCCGGGCGTCGAGCTGCTGTTCGCCAAGAACTCCATCGGTGCCGTCCTCAGCGACGAGGAGTACAACCGCATCGTCCACGGCATCGAGCACGACCTGAAGTCCGACGTCGTCCCGGACGACGCCTCCTCCCTCACCGAGACCGACGAGCCCTCCGACGACGCTTCCGCCGCTTCCGACGACAAGCCCATCGACCTCGGCAAGAAGGACGCGTCCGACGACGCGGCCGACGAGACCGCCGAGGCCAAGGCCGACGAAGCAGAGCCGAAGAAGACCGACGGCGAGTCCGACGCGAAGTAGTCACGTCCCGGGAATGCGAGCGAGAACCGCCCGCGCCCCGGGCACGTGCCGTTTTCGCCGGATTCCCGACACAAGTCATGGCCGTCCCCGCGCTGACCCCGCGCACGGCGGCCCGAGAGGGAGTACGAGAAGGTGGCAGCACCGAAGAAGGGCCGGAGCGCGAGCGCCCAGAGCAAGCCTGGGCGCGCGCTGGCCCTCATCCTGATCGCCCTTGTGGCGCTCACCGGGGGAATGTTCGCCTCCGGACACACCACTCCGCGTCTCGGTATCGACCTCGCCGGTGGTACGAGCATCACACTGACGGCGATCAACGAGCCCGGCCAGCCCAACGCGATCAACAAGACCAACATGAACACCGCGGTCGAGATCATGAACCGCCGTGTCAACGGTCTGGGTGTGTCCGAGGCGGAGGTCCAGACCCAGGGCAATGAGAACATCATTGTCAACATCCCCAAGGGCACGGATTCCGAAGAGGCCAGGGACCAGGTCGGCACCACCGCGAAGCTGTACTTCCGTCCCGTCCTCGCGAGCCAGGTCGGCACCGGTGCGACGGAGAACCCCACCGCCTCGCCGAGCGCCAGTGGCAGCGGCTCGCCGAGCCCGTCGAGCTCCGACGGCAAGGACGCGGCCACCGAGCCCGGTGCCGGTGACTCCGCGAGCCCGTCGTCCAGCCCGTCGTCCTCCGCCACGTCGCAGGGCCGCGCGCTCACCGACGCGCTGAAGGCCGACCCCACGCCGTCGGGCAGCGGTTCCGCGTCCGCCAAGGCCTCGGACAGCGCCTCCCCCTCCGCGAGCCCGAGCGCCGACAAGGCGACCCAGGCGCTCCAGGCCAAGTTCACCGCCCTCGACTGCAACGACCCCAAGCAGCGCGCCGAGGCCGGCAAGGGCAAGAACACCGACACCGTCGTGGCCTGCGGCCAGGACAACGGCAGCTGGAGCAAGTTCATCCTCGGCCCGGTCGGGGTCGACGGCACCGAGGTCGAGAAGGCCCAGGCGCTGCTCGACACGCAGAACGGCACCGGCTGGCAGGTCGTCATGGACTTCGACTCCAAGGGCGCCGACAAGTTCGCCGACATCACCGGCCAGCTGGCGACCCAGACGTCCCCGCAGAACGAGTTCGCGATCGTCCTCGACGACGAGGTCGTCTCCCACCCCTACGTGCAGGCGGCGGTCACCGGCGGCAAGGCCGAGATCTCCGGCAGCTTCACGCAGGAGGAGGCCCAGAACCTCGCCAACATGCTGTCGTACGGCGCGCTCCCGCTGACCTTCAAGGAGTCCAGCGTCACCACCGTCAGCCCCGCGCTCGGCGGTGAGCAGCTGCACGCCGGTCTGATCGCCGGTGCGATCGGCCTGGCCCTGGTCGTGATCTACCTGGTCGTCTACTACCGCGGCCTGTCGCTGATCGCCATCGCCTCGCTGCTGGTCTCGGCCGTCCTGACCTACGTGATCATGGCGCTGCTCGGCCCGACCATCAACTTCGCGCTGAACCTCCCGGCGGTCTGCGGCGCGATCGTCGCGATCGGTATCACCGCGGACTCGTTCATCGTGTACTTCGAACGCGTCCGGGACGAGATCCGCGAGGGCCGCACCCTGCGTCCCGCCGTGGAGCGGGCGTGGCCCCGTGCCCGGCGCACCATCCTGGTCTCCGACTTCGTGTCGTTCCTCTCCGCCGCGGTGCTCTTCATCGTGACCGTCGGCAAGGTCCAGGGCTTCGCGTTCACGCTGGGTCTGACGACCGTGCTCGACGTCGTGGTCGTCTTCTTCTTCACGAAGCCGCTGCTGACGCTGCTGGCCCGCACCAAGTTCTTCGGCAACGGCCACAGCTGGTCCGGCCTCGACCCGAAGCGTCTGGGTGCCCGGCCGCCGCTGCGCCGCACCCGCCGTCCCGCCGTCCCCGCCGACCCGAAGGAGGCCTGAGATGTCGAAGCTCGGTGACCTCGGAGCCCGACTCCACCGCGGCGAGGTCGGTTACGACTTCGTCGGCAACCGCAAGATCTGGTACGGCGTCTCGATCCTGATCACCATCACGGCCATCCTCGGCCTGGCGGTGCGCGGGCTGAGCATGGGCATCGAGTTCCAGGGCGGCGCCGTCTTCACCACGGGCAAGACGAGCGTCTCGGTCAGCCAGGCGGAGACCTACGCGGAGAAGGCCTCGGGCCACGACGCGATCGTCCAGGAACTCGGCAACGACAGCCTGCGCATCCAGATCTCCGGCGTGGACACGGCGAAGTCCGACGAGATCAAGCAGGAGCTCGCCAAGGACCTGAAAGTCGACGCCGACTCGATCAACGCGGATCTGGTCGGCCCCAGTTGGGGTGACCAGATCGCCAACAAGGCCTGGCAGGGCCTGGCCATCTTCCTGGTCCTCGTGGTGATCTATCTGGCGATCGCGTTCGAGTGGCGGATGGCCATCGCCGCGTTCGTCGCACTGATCCACGACATCACCATCACGATCGGCATCTACGCCCTCGTCGGCTTCGAGGTGACGCCGGGCACGGTGATCGGTCTGCTGACCATCCTCGGTTACTCGCTCTACGACACGGTCGTCGTCTTCGACAGCCTCAAGGAGCAGACGAAGGACATCACCAAGCAGAACCGCTGGACGTACGCGGAGATCGCCAACCGCTCGATCAACAGCACCCTGGTGCGGTCGATCAACACCACCGTGGTGGCGCTGCTCCCGGTCGCCGGCCTCCTCTTCATCGGCGGCGGTGTCCTCGGTGCCGGCATGCTCAACGACATCTCGCTGTCGCTGTTCGTCGGCCTCGCGGCCGGTGCGTACTCCTCGATCTTCATCGCCACGCCGCTCGTCGCCGACCTCAAGGAGCGCGAGCCGCAGCTGAAGGCCCTCAAGAAGCGCGTCCTCGCCAAGCGGGCCCAGGCCGAGCACGACGCGGAGACGGGGACCGACGGTGCGTACGACGACGAGCCCGCGGACGCCACCCCCGCGGTGGTCGGCCCGCGCGCCCAGTCCGGCAGCCGCAGCCGGGGCCGGGGCGGGAAGCGGCGATGACCGACATCAAGGAGCTGCTGCTCAGCCGCATCCGTGACGTCGCGGACTACCCGGAGCCGGGCGTGATGTTCAAGGACATCACCCCGCTGCTGGCCGACCCGGCGGCGTTCACCGCGCTGACGGACGCGCTGGCCGAGCTGACCGTGCGGCACGGCGCCACCAAGGTCGTCGGCCTGGAGGCCCGGGGCTTCATCCTGGGCGCCCCGGCCGCCGTCCGCGCCGGCGTCGGCTTCGTCCCCGTACGCAAGGCGGGCAAGCTCCCCGGAGCCACGCTCGGCCAGGCCTACGACCTGGAGTACGGCTCCGCCGAGATCGAGGTGCACGCCGAGGACCTGAACGCGGGCGACCGCGTCATGGTCATCGACGACGTCCTCGCCACCGGCGGCACCGCCGAGGCCTCCCTCCAGCTGATCCGCCGCGCGGGCGCCCAGGTCGCCGGCGTGGCGGTCCTGATGGAGCTGTCGTTCCTCCCGGGACGGCAGCGCCTGGAGACCGCGTTGGCGGGGGCCCCGCTGGCGGCCCTGATCACGGTCTGAACCCAGCGGACAACCATGCGGCGGGCGCCCCGGGATTCCTTTCCCGGGGCGCCCGCCGCTTTACGCCACGAGGCCGCGCCCCTGAAGGGGTGCGGGGAACTGCGCGAGCAACCCACACGACCCGCGCCGAACAGACCACCGCACCCCCCGCCGCGGCCCCCGGAATCCGCCGCGCGCCCTCGGTGTTTCCCTGGTAGACCGCCCTCACTGTGGCCTGAAGGCGATCCTGGGGCGCGGGATCGCTACCATGGGTGCTCCGGAGCCTGACCGGGGGACCCGGATCGCGCACGAGGAGCCCTCTTGGCAGACGAGGCCCAGCACCTGACCGCCGCCAAGCCCGAGTCCGCCTCGGGCCCCGCGGCCAAGCCCGCGCAGGACGCGACGAAGGCGAACCCCGACAGCACCGCCGGGTCCGCGCAGGGCTCCGTCGAGCACGCCCAGTCCGCGCCCGCCGACAAGACCGACGGGCCGTCGCGCCCCAAACCGGCCCCGGCCGAGCCCCCCGCACCGGCGCCCGCTCCGGCGTCCCCGGCCCGCCCCGCCACCACGGGTCAGCCCGCCCGCTCCGGGTCCTCCAACCGCGTACGGGCCCGGCTCGCCCGGCTCGGGGTGCAGCGCTCCAACCCGTACAACCCGGTGCTGGAGCCGTTGCTGCGGATCGTGCGCAGCAACGATCCGAAGATCGAGACGTCCACGCTCCGCCAGATCGAGAAGGCCTACCAGGTCGCCGAGCGCTGGCACCGGGGCCAGAAGCGCAAGAGCGGCGACCCGTACATCACGCACCCGCTCGCCGTCACCACCATCCTCGCCGAGCTGGGCATGGATCCGGCCACCTTGATGGCCGGTCTGCTGCACGACACCGTCGAGGACACCGAGTACGGCCTGGACCAGCTCCGCCGCGACTTCGGCGACTCCGTCGCCCTCCTCGTCGACGGCGTCACCAAGCTCGACAAGGTCAAGTTCGGCGAGGCCGCCCAGGCCGAGACCGTGCGCAAGATGGTCGTGGCCATGGCCAAGGACCCCCGCGTCCTGGTCATCAAGCTCGCCGACCGCCTGCACAACATGCGCACCATGCGCTACCTCAAGCGCGAGAAGCAGGAGAAGAAGGCGCGCGAGACCCTCGAGATCTACGCGCCGCTCGCCCACCGCCTGGGCATGAACACCATCAAGTGGGAGCTGGAGGACCTCGCCTTCGCGATCCTCTATCCCAAGATGTACGACGAGATCGTCCGGCTGGTGGCCGAGCGGGCACCCAAGCGCGACGAGTACCTCGCCATAGTGACCGACGAGGTGCAGCAGGATCTGCGCGCGGCCCGTATCAAGGCCACCGTCACCGGCCGCCCGAAGCACTACTACAGCGTCTACCAGAAGATGATCGTCCGCGGCCGTGACTTCGCGGAGATCTACGACCTGGTCGGCATCCGCGTCCTGGTGGACACCGTCCGCGACTGCTACGCGGCCCTGGGCACCGTCCACGCCCGCTGGAACCCGGTTCCGGGGCGGTTCAAGGACTACATCGCGATGCCCAAGTTCAACATGTACCAGTCGCTGCACACGACGGTCATCGGACCCAACGGCAAGCCCGTCGAACTCCAGATCCGGACGTTCGACATGCACCGCCGCGCCGAGTACGGCATCGCCGCGCACTGGAAGTACAAGCAGGAGGCCGTCGCCGGCGCCTCCAAGGTGCGCTCGGACGCACCGCGGACCACCGGCAAGGACGACCACCTCAACGACATGGCGTGGCTGCGCCAGCTGCTGGACTGGCAGAAGGAGACCGAGGACCCCGGAGAGTTCCTGGAGTCCCTGCGCTTCGACCTCTCCCGCAACGAGGTCTTCGTCTTCACCCCGAAGGGCGACGTCATCGCGCTGCCGGCCAGCGCGACCCCCGTCGACTTCGCGTACGCGGTCCACACCGAGGTCGGCCACCGCACCATAGGCGCCCGGGTCAACGGCCGCCTGGTCCCGCTCGAGTCCACCCTCGACAACGGCGATCTGGTGGAGGTCTTCACCTCCAAGGCGGCCGGCGCGGGCCCCTCCCGCGACTGGCTCGGCTTCGTGAAGTCGCCGCGCGCCCGCAACAAGATCCGCGCCTGGTTCTCCAAGGAGCGGCGCGACGAGGCGATCGAGCAGGGCAAGGACGCCATCGTCCGCGCGATGCGCAAGCAGAACCTGCCGATCCAGCGCATCCTCACCGGCGACTCGCTCGTCACGCTGGCGCACGAGATGCGCTACCCGGACATCTCCGCCCTGTACGCGGCCATAGGCGAGGGCCATGTCTCCGCGCAGAGCGTGGTCCAGAAGCTCGTCCAGGCCCTCGGCGGCGAGGAGGCCGCCACCGAGGAGATCGACGAGTCCGTACCGCCCACCCGCGGCCGGAGCCGCAAGCGGCGCGGCAGCAACGACCCCGGTGTCGTGGTCAAGGGCGTCGAGGACGTGTGGGTGAAGCTCGCCCGCTGCTGTACGCCCGTCCCCGGCGACCCCATCATCGGCTTCGTCACCCGGGGCAGTGGCGTATCGGTTCACCGCAACGACTGCGTCAACGTCGAGTCGCTGTCCCGGGAGCCCGAGCGCATCCTCGACGTCGAGTGGGCCCCGACCCAGTCCTCGGTCTTCCTCGTCGCCATACAGGTCGAGGCCCTGGACCGCAGCCGCCTGCTGTCGGACGTCACCCGTGTCCTGTCCGACCAGCACGTCAACATCCTCTCGGCCGCCGTCCAGACCTCCCGCGACCGCGTCGCCACCTCCCGCTTCACCTTCGAGATGGGCGACCCGAAACACCTGGGCCACGTCCTGAAGGCCGTACGCGGGGTCGAGGGCGTCTACGACGTGTACCGCGTGACCTCGGCGCGCAGACCGTAGCCACCACGTACAGCGGAGGGGCGCCCGTACGGTTCGTACGGGCGCCCCTCCGCGTATGTCAGTGCACGGTCGGCGTCAGCCGCCGAACTCCTGCAGCCCCTTCAGCGCCTGGTCCAGCAGCGCCTGGCGGCCGTCCAGCTCGCGCTGGAGCTTGTCGGCCTTGGCGTTGTTGCCCTGGGCGCGGGCGGCCTCGATCTGGGTCTTCAGCTTGTCCACGGCGGCCTGGAGCTGCCCCGTGAGGCCGGCCGCACGGGCGCGGGCCTCCGGGTTGGTGCGGCGCCACTCCGCTTCCTCGGCCTCCTGGATGGCCCGCTCGACCGCGTGCATCCGGCCCTCGACCTTCGGACGGGCGTCACGCGGGACGTGGCCGATGGCCTCCCACCGCTCGTTGACGGAGCGGAACGCGGCACGGGCCGCCTTCAGATCCGTCACCGGCAAGATCTTCTCCGCCTCCCCGGCCAGCTCCTCCTTGAGCTTGAGGTTCTCCGTCTGCTCCGCGTCCCGCTCGGCGAACACCGAACTGCGGGCGGCGAAGAAGACGTCCTGGGCGCCGCGGAAGCGGTTCCACAGGTCGTCCTCGTGCTCGCGCTGGGCGCGGCCGGCGGCCTTCCAGTCGGCCATCAGCTCGCGGTAGCGCGCGGCCGTCGGGCCCCAGTCCGTGGAGTTCGACAGGGCCTCGGCCTCCGCGACCAGCTTCTCCTTGGTCTTGCGGGCGTCCTCGCGCTGCGCGTCGAGCTGCGCGAAGTGGGCCTTGCGACGCTTGGAGAACGCCGAGCGGGCGTGCGAGAAGCGGTGCCAGAGCTCGTCGTCGGACTTCCGGTCCAGCCGCGGCAGCCCCTTCCAGGTGTCCACCAGCGCCCGCAGCCGTTCACCGGCGGACCGCCACTGGTCGGACTGGGCCAGCTCCTCCGCCTCGGCGACCAGCGCCTCCTTGGCGTGCCGCGCCTCGTCGGACTGCTTGGCCCGCTGCTGCTTGCGCTCCTCGCGCCGCGCCTCGACGGTCTCCACGAGCTTGTCCAGCCGGACCTTCAGCGCGTCCAGGTCACCGACCGCGTGGTGTGCGTCCACCTGCTCGCGAATGTGGTCGATCGCGGCCTGGGCGTCCTTCGCCGACAGGTCGGTGGTCCGGACGCGCTTCTCGAGGAGGCCGATCTCGACAACCAGGCCTTCGTACTTGCGCTCGAAGTAGGCCAGTGCCTCCTCGGGGGAGCCGGCCTGCCAGGAACCGACGACCTGCTCGCCGTCGGCCGTACGCACGTACACGGTCCCCGTCTCGTCGACGCGGCCCCACGGGTCGCTGCTCACAGCGCCTCCTCCACATGATGCCTGCAAGGGGCCTCGGTGCCCCCGGGCATCGTCCACAGTTTCGTCACGGCCAACATAGGCGACCGGCGGGTTGCCTGTCCGCATCCCGCGCGACCGAAATTTCGCTGTTGGCGGTCAGGACTTCTTGACAGTGGCCTTGTTGATGACCACGGTCGCGTTGGGTGCCGTGTTGCCGGTCTGGGGGTCCGCGGGCTCGGCACCCGCGTCGGCGATCTTCTTCAGGACCTTCATGCCCGCCTCGGAGACCGTGCCGAACGGTGTGTAGTTGGCCGGCAGCGGACTGTCCTGGAAGACCAGGAAGAACTGGCTGCCGCCGCTGTTCTTGCCCTCGCCCGTCTGTCCGTTGAACTGGTTCGCCATCGCGACCGTGCCCGCCGGGTACACATCGCCCTTCAGACGGGAGTCCTTCAGGTTCTCGTCCGGGATCGTGTAGCCGGGACCGCCCATGCCGGTGCCCTGCGGGTCACCGCACTGGAGGACGTAGATGCCCTCGGTGGTGAGGCGGTGGCACTTCGTGTGGTCCAGGTACCCCTTGTTCACCAGGAAGTTGAACGAGTTCACGGTGTGCGGTGCCTTCGCCGCGTCCATCGCTATGTCGATGGCACCACAGGTCGTCTGCAGATCCATCGTGTACTTCGCGGTCTTGTCGATGGTGATCGCGGGTTCCTTCTTGAAGGTGAGTTCCTTCACCTTGCCCGCGGCCGCCTTCTCACAGGGGTCCGGCGCCTTGCTGGGCGAGGTGCTCGGGCTCGCCTCCGCGCTGACGTTGTCCTTCTTGTCGTCGCCCTTGAGGACGTCGGTCGTGTAGAGCGCCACACTGCCGACCAGGATCACACCGAGCACCGAAGCGATCGCCGCGTTGCGGACTCGTGCCTTGCGTCGCGCGGACGTGCGCCGCTGCTGCTGCCGCAAGAACTTCTCCCGGGCGAGCTGACGCCGCCGCTGATCCTGGCTGACCACGGGGTTCTCTCCTCATGAGTCTCGTACGTCGACGGGTGCGTCGCGCGTCCGTTGAGTGGACTGATTGCGTGTGACCCGTACCGTATATGGGTTCGCTGAGGAAACGGCAGCGCCGGTAGGCTCTGAGCCACAGCAACCCACCACCCTCGTACGCCACAAGAAGGACGATCGTGCTCATTGCCGGGTTCCCCGCCGGGGCCTGGGGGACCAACTGTTATCTGGTCGCCCCCGCCGCCGGTGAGGAGTGCGTGATCATCGACCCGGGCCACCAGGCCACCGAGGGAGTCGAGGAGACGCTGAAGAAGCATCGGCTCAAGCCCGTCGCCGTCGTCCTCACCCACGGCCACATCGACCATGTGGCCTCGGTCGTCCCGGTGTGCGGCGCGCACGACGTTCCGGCGTGGATCCACCCCGAGGACCGGTACATGATGAGCGACCCCGAGAAGGCGCTCGGCCGTTCCATCGGCATGCCGCTCATGGGCGAGCTGACCGTGGGGGAGCCCGGTGACGTCAAGGAGCTGACCGACGGCGCGAAGCTGGAGCTGGCCGGTCTGGAGCTGGCCGTCTCGCACGCGCCCGGCCATACCAAGGGGTCGGTGACCTTCCGGATGCCCGAGAACACGGAGATCCCCTCCGTGTTCTTCTCCGGGGATCTGCTGTTCGCCGGCTCCATCGGACGCACCGACCTGCCCGGCGGCGACATGGCCGAGATGCTCGACTCGCTGGCCCGCGTGTGCCTGCCGCTCGACGACTCGACCGTGGTGCTGTCCGGCCACGGCCCCCAGACGACCATCGGCCAGGAGCGCGCCACCAACCCGTATCTGCGGCAGGTGGCCGCCGGCGGCCAGGGAGCGGGTCCGACGACCCCTCCCCGACGAGGAATGTGACGAGAGACCTTCCGTGAGCACCTTTCAGGCCCCCAAGGGCACGTACGACCTGCTGCCCCCGGACAGCGCCAAGTACCTGGCCGTCCGCGAGGCCATCGCCGCCCCGCTGCGGGACTCCGGCTACGGCTACATCGAGACGCCCGGCTTCGAGAACGTCGAGCTGTTCGCACGTGGTGTGGGTGAGTCCACCGACATCGTGACCAAGGAGATGTACGCCTTCGAGACCAAGGGCGGCACCAGGCTGGCCCTGCGCCCCGAGGGCACCGCCTCCGTCCTGCGCGCCGCACTGGAGGCCAACCTCCACAAGGTCGGCAACCTCCCGGTCAAGCTCTGGTACTCCGGCTCGTACTACCGCTACGAGCGACCCCAGAAGGGCCGCTACCGCCACTTCTCCCAGGTCGGCGCCGAGGCGATCGGTGCCGAGGACCCGGCCCTGGACGCCGAGTTGATCATCCTGGCCGACCAGGCGTACCGCTCGCTGGGCCTCAGGAACTTCCGCATCCTGCTCAACAGCCTCGGCGACAAGGAGTGCCGTCCCGTCTACCGAGCCGCGCTCCAGGAGTTCCTGCGCGGCCTGGACCTCGACGAGGACACGCTGCGCCGCGCGGAGATCAACCCGCTGCGCGTCCTCGACGACAAGCGCGAGTCGGTGCAGAAGCAGCTCGGTGACGCTCCGCTGCTGCGTGACTACCTCTGCGACGCCTGCAAGACGTACCACGAGGAGGTGCGCGCCCTGATCACGGCGGCGGGCGTCTCCTTCGAGGACGACCCGAAGCTGGTGCGCGGCCTGGACTACTACACCCGTACGACCTTCGAGTTCGTCCACGACGGCCTCGGCTCGCAGTCCGCGGTGGGCGGCGGCGGCCGCTACGACGGCCTCTCCGAGATGATCGGCGGACCCGCACTGCCCTCGGTCGGCTGGGCGCTCGGCGTGGACCGCACCGTCCTCGCCCTGGAGGCGGAGGGCGTCGAACTCGAACTCCCCGCCGCCACCAGCGTGTTCGCCGTCCCGCTCGGCGACGAGGCCCGCCGGCTGCTGTTCGCGAAGGTCACCGAACTGCGCAAGGTCGGCATCGCGGCCGACTTCGCCTACGGCGGCAAGGGCCTGAAGGGCGCGATGAAGAACGCCAACCGCAGCGGCGCGCGGTACACGATCGTGGCCGGCGAGCGCGACCTCGCCGAGGGCATCGTCCAGCTCAAGGACATGGAGTCCGGGGAGCAGGTCGCCGTCGGCGTGAACGAGATCGTGGCGGAGCTGGAAGCCCGGCTGGGCTGAGTTCGAACCGTTGTCGCCCTCGTCGCCCGTTACGGGTGGCGGGGGCGACTTTTACGTCCAGTGAACGGTCCGCGCGCGAGGGTGTACGGCACAATGACCGTGCCCCAGCGGCCCCTTCGACGCTACGGAATCGACGGAATCGACGTGATGAGCAAGACGACAGTCAGGGACGTCTCGACCACCGACCGGGAACACGGCGAGGCCCCGCGCACGGTGGGCGGCAGCCGTGCCTTCGCGATCCTGCTGCTGATCACCGGTGCGGCCGGGCTGCTCGCCTCCTGGGTCATCACGCTCGACAAGTTCAAGCTGCTGGAGGACCCGAACTTCACCCCCGGGTGCAGCCTCAACCCGGTCGTCTCCTGCGGCAACATCATGAAGAGCGACCAGGCCTCCGTCTTCGGGTTCCCCAACCCGATGCTCGGCCTCGTCGCCTACGGCATGGTGATCTGCGTCGGCATGAGCCTGCTCGGCCGGGCGAGCTTCCCGCGCTGGTACTGGCTCACCTTCAACGCCGGCACGCTCTTCGGCGTCGGCTTCGTGACCTGGCTCCAGTACCAGTCGCTCTACAACATCAACTCGCTCTGCCTGTGGTGCTGCCTCGCCTGGGTCGCCACCATCCTGATGTTCTGGTACGTCACCTCCTCCAACATCCGCAACGGCCTGCTGCCCGCCCCCGGCTGGCTGAAGGGCTTCTTCGCCGAGTTCACCTGGGTCCTGCCCGTGATGCACATCGGCATCATCGGCATGCTGATCCTGACCCGCTGGTGGGACTTCTGGACCAGCTGACCGGTCCACGGCCGCCCGGCGGTTCCGGCGGTCCCGGCGGTCCCGGACGGACTGTCGGTGGCGTGACATAGGGTTTTCGGTGTGGAGCCCGATCTGTTCACCGCAGCCGCCGAAGAGCGCCAGGAGAAGGACCCGGCCGCCAGCCCCCTGGCCGTACGGATGCGTCCGCGCACCCTGGACGAGGTCGTGGGCCAGCAGCATCTGCTGAAGCCCGGCTCGCCGCTGCGCAGACTGGTCGGCGAGTCCGGCGGCGGCCCCGCCGGACCCTCCTCGGTGATCCTCTGGGGCCCGCCCGGCACCGGCAAGACGACCCTGGCGTACGTCGTCTCCAAGGCCACCAACAAGCGGTTCGTGGAGCTGTCCGCGATCACCGCCGGGGTCAAGGAGGTCCGCGCGGTCATCGAGGGCGCCCGCCGCGCCACCGGCGGCTTCGGCAAGGAGACCGTCCTCTTCCTCGACGAGATCCACCGCTTCAGCAAGGCCCAGCAGGACTCCCTCCTCCCGGCCGTCGAGAACCGCTGGGTCACCCTGATCGCCGCGACCACGGAGAACCCGTACTTCTCGGTGATCTCACCCCTCCTGTCCCGCTCCCTCCTCCTCACCCTCGAACCGCTCACCGACGACGACCTCAGCGGCTTGCTGAAGCGCGCGCTGACCGACGAGCGCGGCCTCAAGGGCGCGGTCACCCTGCCCGAGGACACCGAGGCGCATCTCCTGCGGATCGCCGGCGGCGACGCCCGCCGCGCCCTGACCGCCCTGGAGGCCGCGGCCGGCGCCGCCCTCGACAAGGGGGAGGCGGAGATCGGTCTGCAGACGCTGGAGGAGACCGTCGACCGCGCCGCCGTCAAGTACGACCGCGACGGCGACCAGCACTACGACGTGGCCAGCGCCCTGATCAAGTCCATCCGCGGGTCGGACGTGGACGCCGCGCTGCACTACCTGGCGCGGATGATCGAGGCCGGTGAGGACCCCCGGTTCATCGCCCGCCGCCTGATGATCTCCGCCAGCGAGGACATCGGACTGGCCGATCCGAACGCCCTGCCGATAGCCGTGGCAGCCGCACAGGCCGTCGCCATGATCGGCTTCCCCGAGGCGGCGCTCACCCTCAGCCATGCCACCATCGCCCTCGCCCTGGCGCCCAAGTCGAACGCCGCGACGACGGCCATCGGCGCCGCCATGGAGGACGTGCGCAAGGGACACGCGGGACCCGTGCCGACGCACCTGAGGGACGGGCACTACAAGGGAGCGGCCAAACTCGGTCACGCGCAGGGGTATGTCTACCCGCACGACCTGCCCGAAGGGATCGCGGCCCAGCAGTACGCACCGGAGGAGCTCAAGGACCGGGAGTACTACACCCCCACCCGGCACGGCGCCGAGGCGCGGTACGCCGACGCGGTGGAGTGGACCCGTCAGCACCTCGGTCGTAAGCGGTCCTGAGCAGCCTGTAGACTCAGTCGAAGCGCTGTGTCCCGTGCAGTCAGAACGGGACGGTCAGCCGGAACCCCTCAGGGGGTTCCAGGAGCGTCGCGCACCGTTCGAATGGTGTCGCGGGCAGCCCACCACCATCTGTCGTACGACGGGACCGGTCGGTGGGCCACTCGCGTGCTGCACGTATGTGCCCAGACCAGGGGAGCGGCTGCCCATCGGGTCCCTCGCGGATCCGGCGGGTTTCCCCGGCTGCGGATGCGACCTCCCTCAACCCTGACAAGCCGAACACCCAGAAATGAGAGATCGTGGCGAACCAGTCCCGCCCCAAGGTCAAGAAGTCGCGTGCCCTCGGCATCGCGCTGACCCCGAAGGCCGTCAAGTACTTCGAGGCCCGCCCCTACCCGCCGGGCGAGCACGGCCGCGGCCGCAAGCAGAACTCGGACTACAAGGTCCGTCTGCTCGAGAAGCAGCGTCTGCGCGCGCAGTACGACGTGTCCGAGCGCCAGCTCGTCCGCGCCTACGAGCGTGCCTCCAAGGTCCAGGGCAAGACCGGTGAGGCCCTGATCATCGAGCTCGAGCGCCGTCTCGACGCGCTGGTCCTGCGTTCGGGCATCGCCCGCACGATCTACCAGGCCCGTCAGATGGTCGTTCACGGCCACATCGAGGTCAACGGCCACAAGGTCGACAAGCCGTCCTTCCGCGTCAAGCCGGACGACGTCGTCATGGTCCGTGAGCGTAGCCGTCAGAAGCCGCTGTTCGAGGTCGCTCGCGAGGGTGGCTTCGCCGCCGACGGCGAGACCCCGCGCTACCTCCAGGTGAACCTGAAGGCCCTGGCCTTCCGCCTGGACCGCGACCCGAACCGCAAGGAGATCCCGGTCATCTGCGACGAGCAGCTCGTCGTCGAGTACTACGCCCGTTGATCCTCCTTCGACGGACGTAGGACCACGCACCGAGCGTCAGCCCGTCGTTCCCCCGCCTTCCGAGGCGGGCGGGACGGCGGGCTGACGTCTTGGTGCGGTAGGCATTAATGCGGTACTGAGCGATCGCCGCGGCGCGATAGGCTCGGGACACGACTTTCGACGTTCAGGCATGTTCCAGGGAGCGGGTGCAGACAGTGTCCGGTGGAGAGGTGGCCGGGATCCTGGTGGCCGTCTTCTGGGCGATCCTGGTCTCCTTCCTCGCCGTCGCGCTGGCGAGGCTGGCCCAGACGCTCAAGGCGACCACCAAGCTCGTCGCGGACGTGACCGACCAGGCCGTCCCCCTCCTCGCCGACGCGTCCACCGCGGTCCGCTCCGCGCAGACCCAGATCGAGCGGGTCGACGCCATCGCGTCCGACGTCCAGGAGGTCACGTCGAACGCCTCGGCGCTCTCCACGACCGTCGCGTCCACCTTCGGCGGCCCCCTCGTCAAGGTCGCCGCCTTCGGCTACGGCGTACGCCGGGCCATGGGCGGCCGCCGGGAGGGCGAGCCCGCCAAGGAGCCGCGTCGTACGGTGATCGTGGGGCGTACCGTTCCGGGCACGCGCCGGAGCAGGCGTGACACCCGTGGAAAGAAGGACTGACCGAGCGATGTTCCGTCGTACGTTCTGGTTCACCACAGGCGTCGCCGCCGGAGTGTGGGCCACCACCAAGGTCAACCGCACACTGAAGCAGCTCACCCCCGAGCACCTCGCCGCCCAGGCGGCGAACAAGGCGGTCGAGGCGGGCCACCGGATCAAGGACCGGGCCGTCGGCTTCGCGCTCGACGTCCGCGACAACATGGCCCAGCGGGAGGCCGAGTTGGGCGAGGCCCTCGGTATCGAGGCCGACCCCGATCACCTTCCGGAACTCCCGGCCCCCCGGCGCGTCGTCGCCATCGAGAACAGCAACCCCCCGAAGTACAGCAGGAATTCGAGGTACGCCGACAACTCGTCGTACCCGTACAACCGGAATGAGGACCACTGATGGAGTCGGCCGAGATTCGTCGCCGCTGGTTGAGCTTCTTCGAGGAGCGCGGTCACACCGTTGTCCCTTCGGCGTCGCTCATCGCGGACGACCCGACTCTGCTCCTGGTCAACGCGGGAATGGTCCCCTTCAAGCCGTACTTCCTGGGTGAGGTCAAGCCCTCCTTCGCCCGTGCCACCAGCGTGCAGAAGTGCGTCCGTACGCCGGACATCGAAGAGGTCGGCAAGACCACCCGGCACGGCACGTTCTTCCAGATGTGCGGCAACTTCTCCTTCGGCGACTACTTCAAGGAAGGCGCCATCCAGCACGCCTGGGAGCTGCTCACCAGCCCCCAGGACAAGGGTGGTTACGGCCTGGAGCCGGAGAAGCTCTGGATCACCGTCTACAAGGACGACGACGAGGCCGAGCGCATCTGGCACGAGCAGGTCGGCGTGCCCAAGGAGCGCATCCAGCGCCTCGGCAAGAAGGACAACTACTGGTCCATGGGCGTCCCCGGCCCGTGCGGCCCGTGTTCCGAGATCAACTACGACCGCGGCCCGGAGTTCGGCGTCGAGGGCGGCCCCGCCGTCAACGACGAGCGGTACGTGGAGATCTGGAACCTGGTCTTCATGCAGTACGAGCGCGGCGAGGGCACCTCCAAGGAGGACTTCGAGATCCTCGGCGAGCTGCCCAGCAAGAACATCGACACCGGCCTCGGCCTGGAGCGCCTCGCCATGATTCTGCAGGGCGTGCAGAACATGTACGAGATCGACACCTCCATGGCCGTGATCGACAAGGCCACCGAGCTGACCGGCGTCCGCTACGGCGACGCCCACGAGTCCGACGTCTCCCTGCGCGTGGTCACCGACCACATCCGTACCGCCGTGATGCTGATCGGCGACGGCGTCACCCCCGGCAACGAGGGCCGTGGCTACGTCCTGCGCCGCATCATGCGTCGCGCCATCCGCAACATGCGCCTCCTCGGCGCCACCGGCCCGGTCGTCAAGGACCTCATCGACGTCGTCATCGGCATGATGGGCCAGCAGTACCCCGAGCTGATCACCGACCGCGAGCGCATCGAGAAGGTCGCCCTCGCCGAGGAGAACGCCTTCCTCAAGACGCTGAAGGCCGGCACCAACATCCTCGACACCGCCGTCACGGAGACCAAGGCCTCCGGTGGCCAGGTCCTCGCCGGTGACAAGGCGTTCCTGCTCCACGACACCTGGGGCTTCCCGATCGACCTCACCCTGGAGATGGCCGCCGAACAGGGCCTGACCGTGGACGAGGACGGCTTCCGCCGCCTGATGAAGGAGCAGCGGGACCGGGCCAAGGCCGACGCCCGCGCCAAGAAGACCGGCCACGCCGACCTCGGTGCCTACCGCGAGATCGCCGACAACGCCGGCGAGACCGAGTTCATCGGGTACTCGGACACCGAGGGCGAGTCCACGGTCGTCGGCATCCTCGTCGACGGTCTCTCCTCGCCCGCCGCCACCGAGGGCGACGAGGTCGAGATCGTCCTCGACCGCACCCCGTTCTACGCCGAGGGCGGCGGTCAGATCGGCGACACCGGCCGCATCAAGGTCGACTCCGGTGCCGTCATCGAGATCCGCGACTGCCAGAAGCCGGTCCCGGGTGTGTACGTCCACAAGGGCGTCGTCCAGGTCGGCGAGGTGACCGTCGGCGCCAAGGCCCAGGCCTCGATCGACGGCCGTCGCCGTACGGCCATCGCCCGCGCCCACTCGGCCACCCACCTCACCCACCAGGCCCTGCGCGACGCCCTCGGCCCGACGGCCGCCCAGGCCGGTTCCGAGAACCAGCCCGGCCGCTTCCGCTTCGACTTCGGCTCCCCGTCCGCCGTCCCGACGGCCGTGATGACCGACGTCGAGCAGAAGATCAACGAGGTGCTCGCCCGCGATCTGGACGTCCACGCCGAGGTCATGGGCATCGACGAGGCCAAGAGGCAGGGCGCCATCGCCGAGTTCGGCGAGAAGTACGGCGAGCGCGTCCGCGTCGTCACCATCGGCGACTTCTCCAAGGAGCTGTGCGGCGGCACGCACGTCCACAACACCTCGCAGCTCGGCCTGGTGAAGCTGCTCGGCGAGTCCTCGATCGGCTCCGGTGTGCGCCGTATCGAAGCCCTCGTCGGCGTCGACGCCTACAACTTCCTCGCCCGGGAGCACACGGTCGTCGCCCAGCTCCAGGAGCTGATCAAGGGCCGTCCGGAGGAGCTTCCGGAGAAGGTCTCCGCCATGCTCGGCAAGCTGAAGGACGCCGAGAAGGAGATCGAGAAGTTCCGCGCGGAGAAGGTGCTGCAGGCCGCCGGTGGTCTCGCCGAGTCCGCCAAGGATGTGTCCGGCGTCGCTCTCGTGACCGGTCAGGTCCCGGACGGCACCACCGCCGACGACCTGCGCAAGCTGGTCCTCGACGTGCGCGGACGCATCCAGGGCGGCCGGGCCGTCGTGGTCGCCCTCTTCACCGTCGTGAACGGCAAGCCGCTCACGGTCATCGCCACCAACGAGGCCGCCCGTGAACGCGGTCTGAAGGCCGGCGACCTGGTCCGTACGGCCGCCAAGACCCTCGGTGGCGGCGGTGGCGGCAAGCCGGACGTCGCCCAGGGCGGTGGCCAGAACGCGGCCGCCGTCGGCGAGGCCGTGGACGCCGTCGAGCGCCTGGTCGCCGAGACGGCCAAGTGAGCACCACGGATCACACGAGCGAAGGCGACGGTCCGGCCCTGCGCCGCGGCCGTCGCCTCGCGATCGACGTCGGGGACGCCCGGATCGGGGTCGCCTCCTGCGACCCCGACGGGATCCTCGCCACCCCGGTCGAGACGGTCCCCGGACGTGATGTCCCGGCCGCTCAGCGGCGATTGAGACAACTGGTCGACGAATACGTACCTATCGAGGTAATCGTCGGGCTGCCACGCTCTCTGAAGGGCGGAGAGGGTCCGGCGGCCGTCAAGGTACGGGGCTTCGCCCAGGAGTTGGCTCGCATGATCGCGCCCGTTCCGGTCAGACTCATCGACGAGAGGATGACCACGGTGACAGCCGGTCAAGGACTGCGTGCCTCAGGTGTGAAATCCAAAAAGGGCAGGTCGGTCATCGACCAGGCAGCGGCCGTGATCATCCTGCAACAGGCGTTGGAATCCGAACGGATGTCAGGCAAAGCTCCGGGCGAGGGCGTCGAAGTGGTCATCTGATCGCGATACGGTAACGTTCCGCGCGATGTGGTGGCCTTCGAACAGCCACCGCACAAAAAGAGGCGGGGACGACAGCCGAGCCACAGGCCCCGCGTGACCGCCGCCTCGCGGCTCTAGGGGATCGATGACTGAGTATGGCCGGGGCCCAGGCTCCGAACCGTGGCATCCGGACGACCCGTTGTACGGGGACGGCGGATGGGACGGACAGCAGGCCCAGGGAGGCCCGCAGTCCGCCTACGGCGGCCAGCCGCAGCAGCACTACCCGGAGCAGCAGCAGTACCAGCAGCACTACGGCAACGGACACGGCGACGGCCACTGGGGCAACGGCCACCAGGACGCCTACGCCCAGCAGCAGTACCAGCAGGAGTACGGCGACCCGGGGCAGCAGTACGCCGGCCAGCAGCAGCCCCAGCACCACCAGCAGTACCCCGGACCTGGTCAGCAGCAGTACGACCAGGTCGACGGCGGCTGGAACGGAACGCACGAGCACCAGCAGGGCACTTACCCGGGCGACCCGAACGACCCCTACGGCGGCCAGCAGCAGGCGATGGCCTACGGGGGCGGCGGCCAACAGGACTTCTATGGTGCGCCCGACGCGTATCCGCCGCCGGAGCCGCCCGCCCGCCGTCGCGCGAACACCACGCCCGCGCCCGCTCCGGAGCCCGAGGCCGAGATGCCGCCGGCCGGCGAGCGGACCGACTGGGACCCCGGTCCGGACCAGGGCGAGCACGCGTTCTTCGCGGGTGGCGCCGATGACGACGATGACGACGAGGCGGAGGGACCCGCGGGCCGGGGCGACCGGAAGGGCCGCGGCGGAAAGTCCAAGAAACCGGGCAAGGGCGGCAAGAAGCGCCGCAGCGGGTGCGCCTGTCTGGTGGTCGTCATGGTCTTCGGCGGCGGCTTCGCCGGTGTGAGCTATTTCGGGTACCAGTTCTTCCAGAGCCGCTTCGGCGAGGCTCCCGACTACTCGGGCAAGGGCACGAACGAGACCGTCACGATCACGGTCGACAAGGGTGAATTCGGGTCGGACATCGGGCAGAAGCTGAAGGCGGCCGGGGTCGTCAAGAGTGTCGACGCCTTTACGGCCGCGCTGGCGAAGAACCCTGGTAAGGGCATTCAAGCCGGCGTTTATCTCCTGAAGAAGGAGATGTCCGCTGAAAACGCTATCGCCCTGATGCTGGATCCGAAGAGCCAGAACAACTTCACCGTCACCGAAGGTGAGCGGAACAACTCGGTCTACGCGAAGATCGACAAGGAGTTGGGCCTCGACAAGGGCACGACCGAGGATGTCGCCGAGAAGAAGTGGGACTCGCTCGGCCTGCCCAAGTGGGCGAACGACAACGACGACATCAAGGATCCGCTGGAAGGATTCCTCTACCCGTCCACGTATCCGGTCGCGAAGGGGATGAAGCCCGAGGCGGTCCTGAAGGAAATGATCGATCTCGCGAAGGCGAAGTACGAGCAGTTCGATCTGGCGGGCAAGGCCAAGGGCCTCAAGCTCGAAAGTCCGCTTCAGGTGCTCACCGTCGCAAGCCTTGTCCAGGCCGAGGGAAACAACAAGAAGGACTACAAGAAGATCGCGCGGGTCGTCTACAACCGTCTCGAACCCAACAACGCGGAGACGGCTGGTCTGCTCGACTTCGACTCGACGGTCAATTACCTGCGCGGTGAATCCAAGTTGGCGACCGGCTCGGTCGACTCGCTGCGGCGGATCGACGACCCGTACAACACGTACAAGGTGTATGGATTGCCGCCCGGGCCGATCGGCAACCCCGGTGACGTGGCGATCGAGGGAGCCCTCGAGCCGGCCAAGGGCGACTGGTACTACTTCGTGTCGATCAACGAGGACGAGACGCTGTTCGCGGTCACCAACGAAGAGCACAACAAGAACCGCCGGAAGTACCAGGAAGCGCAGAACCAACAATGAGCCGCACCGCCAGCAAGAACCGCGCCGCCGTGCTCGGTTCGCCCATCGCTCACTCGCTCTCCCCGGTGCTGCACCGCGCCGCGTACGCCGAACTCGGGCTCACCGGCTGGTCGTACGACCGTTTCGAGGTCGATGAGGACGCATTGTCCGGGTTTGTCGAGCAGTTGGGGCCGGAGTGGGCGGGGCTCTCGCTGACCATGCCGCTCAAGCGGGCGGTCATTCCGCTGTTGGACGAGATCAGCGAGACGGCGACCTCCGTCGAGGCGGTCAACACGCTGGTGTTCACCGAGGACGGACGTCGCGTCGGCGACAACACCGACATCCCCGGGATGGTCGCGGCCCTGCGGGAGCGCGGCATCGAGCAGGTGGAGTCGGCGGCCATCCTCGGCGCGGGGGCCACGGCGTCCTCCGCGCTCGCCGCGCTCGCCCGGATCTGCACCGGTGAGGTCGTGGCGTACGTCCGGAGCGAGGCGCGGGCCGCCGAGATGCGGCAGTGGGGCGAGCGGCTGGACGTCGAGGTCCGTACGGCGGACTGGGCGGAGGCCGAGCGCGGTCTGAGCGCTCCCCTCGTCATCGCCACGACACCGGCCGGGGCGACGGACGCGCTGTCCGGTGCCGTGCCGGAGCGGCCGACGACGCTGTTCGACGTGCTGTACCACCCGTGGCCGACGGAACTCGCCGCGCGCTGGTCGGCGTACGGCGGTGCCGTCGTCAGCGGACTCGATCTGCTCGTCCACCAGGCGGTGCTCCAGGTCGAGCAGATGACCGGGTGCAAGACGGCACCGGTGACGGCGATGCGGACGGCGGGGGAGCGGGCGCTGGCCGAGCGCGGCTGAGCGGGGCTGAAAGAGGGCGGGCGTCCCGCGTGTGCTGATCCTGTGAACCCCTTGTACCGAGGGGTAACCAGCGGCGATCATCACCGGGCGGCCCGGCGACGCAGGCGGGGCGTCGAACGGAGCCCACATGTCACGTCACTCCCGGCGCAGGTTTCTCACGTATCTGGTGGCCGCGCCCACCCTCGCGGTCGCGACCAGGATCGGCCTGGACGTCTACGAGCCCGGCAGCGCGGAGGCGTCGATCCCCACACTGCCCGCACCGGCGGATCTGGTGGACCTCGGCGATCTGCTGATCCTGGCCGGGACGCCGACGGCGCACATGCTGGTGCTGAGCGTCGACGAGGAGGGCGTAACCCACTTCCGGCTGCCGCGCGAGGAGGTCGGGCAGGGGCTCACCACCGCCGTGGCGATGCTGGTGGCGGAGGAACTGGACACTCCGCTCGACCGGGTCAGGATCCAACTGGACGACGCACGGCCGGAGTTGCTGTTCAACCAGCTCACCGGCAGCTCCAACTCCGTCCGCTCGCTCTACGATCCGGTCCGGCACACGGCAGCCGCCGCCCGAGCCCGCCTGGTCGGCGCCGCCGCGAGACAATGGGGAACCCCGGCAAGTGGATTGACGGTACGTCAGGGCGTGGTCGTCGCGCCGGACGGGCGTACCGCCTCCTACGGCTCGCTCTCGGCGGCCGCCGCCTCCCTCGACCTCGGTTCCCTCACCGTCACGCCGAAGAAGGAGTCGGAACACACCCTCGTCGGCACGCCCACCTCACGCATCGACGCCCGCGCCCTGGTCACCGGCAAGCAGGCCTACACGCTCGACCTCGACGTGCCGGGGGCCAAGCCGTGCATGGTGCGCAGGCCGCCGACGATCAACGGCACCGTGAAGGCGGTGAACAACGAGGCGGCCGTACGGGCCATGCCCGGTGTGCTCGACGTGGTGACCATCGACACCGGCGTCGCCGTCGTCGCGGAGACGTTCGGGCAGGCCCTCGACGGCAAGGAGGCGCTGGACGTCACCTGGGGCCCGGGGAGTGTCGACACCCTCTCGGACGACGGCATCAGGGCGAAGCTGAAGGCGGCCACGCCCTCGCTGGACGTCCTCGGGCTGCTGGTGAAGAAGGTGGAGGGGGAGTTCGACTTCGCGTTCGCCAGTCACGCTCCGCTGGAGACCAACTCGGCCGTCGCCGACGTACGGGAGGACCGGGCCGAGATCTGGTCCGGGCTGAAGTCCCCGATCGTTGCCCAGGCCGCCATCGCCAAGGCCGTCGGGCTTCCCGTGTCCAAGGTCGAGGTGCACGTCGTCCAGTCCGGCGGCTCCTTCGGGCGGCGGCTCTTCCACGACGCGGCACTGGAGGCCGCCGTCGTGTCGAAGAAGAGCGGGCGGCCCGTACGGCTGATGTGGTCCCGTATCGACGACATGCGGCACGGGCGGATGCGGCCTGCCACCCACCACCGGGTCCGGGCCACCTACGCGGCCGGGCAGGTGCTCACCTTCCAGCACCAGGTGGCCGCCGTGGAGACCGACTTCCGCCACGGTCTCGGTGACGCGATCACCGCCGCCGCGGCGAGCCTGCCGTCCGGCCTCGGGAACGCGACCTTGGCCCAGACCCTGTTCCTGACCACGGTGAAGTCCCCGTACAACTTCGGCGTCACCACCCAGACGCTCACCGAGGTGCCGATCAGGATGCACACCGGGTCGTGGCGCTCGGTGTACTCGGCCAACACCCGCGGCGCCGAGGAGATCATCGTCGACGAACTGGCGGCGAAGCTGGGCAAGGACCCCGTCGCCTTCCGGCGCGAGTTCCTCAAGACCGCGCGGCAGCGGGCCGTGCTCGACAAGGTCGCGGCGGAGGGGGACTGGGGACGGAGCCTCCCCGACGGCTGGGCCCAGGGCGTCGCCTTCCACGACGAGTACAAGGCCTGCACGGCCTGTCTGGTCGAGATCGACGCGACCGATCCGAAGAAGCCCAGGGTGACGAAGGCGGTCATCGCGGCCGACGTGGGGCGGGTCATCAACCCGCGCGGCCTGGAGGCCCAGCTGCTCGGTGGGCTCACGGACGCCATCTCCACCACCTTGCGGGCCGGGCTCCACATCGACGAGGGGCTGCCGCTGGAAGGCAGCTACTCCCAGTTCCACTACGCCCGCCAGAAGGACTCCCCGAAGGACGTCAGGATCTTCGTCGTCGAGGGGGCCGACGAACCCGGCGGCGCGGGCGAACTCGGCGTCCCCGCGGCCGTCGGCGCCGTCGCCAACGCCTACGCGCGGGCCACCGGCACCAAGCCGCGCAGCTTCCCCGTCAACTTCGACGTCGATTTCACGCCCTTCCCCCGCTGAGCCGGCCGCAGATCCAGGAGCACCTCGATGCCCTCCCACACCTTCACCGTGAACGGCGAGACCGTCACCGTCGACGCCCCCGACGACCTGCCCCTGCTGTGGGCGCTGCGCGACCTGCTCGGTGTGCGCGGCCCGAAGTACGGCTGCGGCATCGACGTCTGCAAGGCCTGCACCAGCCACCTCGACGGCGAGGCCGTCCGGCCCTGTGTGGTGCCGGTCGCCGAGGCGGCGGGTCGCGAGGTCACCACCATCGAGGGCCTGGCCGACGGCGACGTGCTGCACCCCGTCCAGGAGGCCTGGCTGGAGCAGGACGTGGCCCAGTGCGGTTACTGCCAGCCCGGACAGATCATGGCCGCCGTCGCCCTGCTCAAGCGGACCAGCGACCCCACCGACGCCGACATCGACGAGATCGCCAACGTCTGCCGCTGCGGCACGTACTTCCGCATCCGGGAGGCGATCAAGAGCGCGGCGGCGAAGATGCGCTGACCCGCTGCGGTGCCCCGTCCCGCGCGTCCGGCCCGTCCGTCTGCTGGACCTGTGACCGGCTCCCGCCCCGGACGTGGGAGGATCGGAGGTGGCGGGCCGGGGCCGCGCACCCGGTAGCCGTCGCCGTACGCGAGGACGCGCGTACACGCAGGCAGGACGCAGTACCGGGCGCGAGCACTGAGGAGCACCGTTGAGCAGGTTGCGCTGGCTGACCGCGGGGGAGTCCCACGGTCCCGCACTTGTCGCGACGCTGGAGGGCCTTCCCGCCGGCGTGCCGATCACCACGGAGATGGTGGCGGACCACCTGGCCCGGCGGCGCCTGGGCTATGGACGCGGTGCCCGGATGAAGTTCGAGCGCGACGAGGTCACCTTCCTCGGCGGTGTGCGGCACGGCCTCACCATGGGCTCTCCCGTGGCGATCATGGTCGGAAACACCGAGTGGCCGAAGTGGGAGCAGGTCATGGCGGCCGACCCGGTCGACCCGGAGATCCTCGCCGGACTCGCCCGCAACGCGCCGCTGACCCGTCCCCGCCCCGGCCACGCCGACCTGGCCGGCATGCAGAAGTACGGCTTCGACGAGGCCCGCCCGGTCCTGGAGCGCGCCTCCGCCCGCGAGACCGCGGCCAGGGTCGCCCTCGGTGCCGTCGCCCGCTCGTACCTGAAGGAGACGGCCGGCGTCGAGATCGTCAGCCATGTCGTCGAGCTGGCCGCCGCTAAGGCCCCGCAGGGGGTGTACCCGACCCCGGCCGACGTGGAGAAGCTGGACGCCGACCCGGTGCGCTGCCTGGACGCCGACGCGTCGAAGGCGATGGTGGCGGAGATCGACCAGGCCCACAAGGACGGCGACACCCTCGGCGGCGTCGTCGAGATCCTGGCGTACGGCGTGCCCGTGGGCCTCGGCTCGCACGTCCACTGGGACCGCAAGCTGGACGCCCGCCTGGCCGGTGCGCTGATGGGCATCCAGGCCATCAAGGGCGTCGAGATCGGCGACGGCTTCGAGCTGGCCCGGGTGCCCGGCTCCAAGGCGCACGACGAGATCGTGAACACCCCCGAGGGCATCCGCCGGGTCTCCGGCCGCTCCGGCGGCACCGAGGGCGGCCTCAGCACCGGCGAGCTGCTGCGGGTCCGCGCGGCGATGAAGCCGATCGCGACCGTGCCGCGCGCCCTTCAGACCGTCGACGTGACCACGGGCGAGGCCACACAGGCCCACCACCAGCGCTCCGACGTCTCCGCCGTGCCGGCGGCCGGCATCGTCGCCGAGGCGATGGTGGCCCTGGTGCTGGCCGACGCGGTGGCCGAGAAGTTCGGTGGCGACAGCGTCCCCGAGACGGCCCGCAACGTCCGCTCCTACCTCGACCACCTCGCGATCCGGTGAGCCCGGTGCCTCTGGTCGTCCTCGTCGGCCCCATGGGCGTCGGCAAGTCCACCGTCGGACGGCTGCTCGCCGAGCGGCTCGGTGTCGCCTACCGCGACACCGACGACGACATCGTGGCCGCGCAGGGCCGCGAGATCGCGGAGATCTTCGTCGACGAGGGCGAGCCCGCCTTCCGCGCCATCGAGAAGAAGGCCGTGCACACGGCTCTCGCCGGCCACGACGGTGTCCTCGCCCTCGGCGGCGGCGCGATCCTCGACGCCGACACCCGGGCCCTGCTCGTGGGACAGCGCGTCGTCTACCTGTCGATGGACGTCGAGGAGGCCGTCAAGCGCACCGGCCTCAACGCCGCCCGCCCCCTGCTGGCCGTCAACCCCCGCAAGCAGTGGCGGGAGTTGATGGAGGCCCGGCGCCACCTCTACGAGGAGGTCGCCACGGCCGTCGTCGCCACCGACGGCCGCACGCCCGAGGAAGTCACCCGAGCGGCCCTGGACGCACTGGAGTTGAAGGAAGCATGAGCGAGACAGTGACCCGTATCCAGGTCGGCGGCACGGCGGGCACCGAGCCGTACGAGGTCCTGGTGGGGCGTCAACTCCTCGGCGAGCTGGGCGGGTTGATCGGCCACCGCGCCAAGCGCGTCGCGGTGATCCACCCCGAGGCGCTGGCGGACACCGGGGAGGCGCTGCGCGCCGACCTGGCCGAGCAGGGCTTCGAGGCGGTCGCGATCCAGGTGCCGAACGCGGAGGAGGCCAAGACCGCCGAGGTCGCCGCGTACTGCTGGAAGGCCCTCGGCCAGTCCGGCTTCACCCGCACCGATGTCATCGTCGGTGTCGGCGGCGGCGCCACCACCGACCTGGCCGGCTTCGTGGCGGCGACCTGGCTGCGCGGAGTCCGCTGGATCGCCATCCCCACCACCGTCCTGGCCATGGTGGACGCGGCGGTCGGCGGCAAGACCGGCATCAACACGGCCGAGGGAAAGAACCTGGTGGGCTCGTTCCACCCGCCGGCCGGCGTGCTGTGCGACCTGGCCGCGCTCGACTCGCTGCCGGTCAACGACTACGTCTCCGGACTCGCCGAGATCATCAAGGCCGGCTTCATCGCCGACCCGGTGATCCTGGACCTCGTCGAGGCCGACCCGCAGGCCGCCCGCACCCCGGCCGGACCGCACACCTCCGAGCTGATCGAGCGGTCGATCCGGGTCAAGGCCGAGGTCGTCTCCGGCGACCTCAAGGAGTCCGGCCGCCGCGAGATCCTCAACTACGGGCACACGCTGGCCCACGCGATCGAGAAGAACGAGCGCTACCAGTGGCGGCACGGTGCGGCCGTCTCCGTGGGCATGCACTTCGCGGCCGAACTGGGCCGTCTGGCGGGCCGGTTGGACGACGCCACCGCGGACCGTCATCGCGCGGTCCTCGAGTCGGTCGGGCTGCCGCTGCACTACCGCTACGACCAGTGGCCCCGGCTGCTGGAGACGATGAAGGTCGACAAGAAGTCCCGGGGCGACCTGCTGCGCTTCATCGTCCTGGACGGTCTGGCCAAGCCCACCGTCCTGGAGGGACCCGACCCGGCGATCCTGCTCGCCGCCTACGGCGAAGTGGGCCAGTAACGCCCGCTCGGGCACTACTTGCCCGATTCGCCTTGTGTCCATGGCCACTTGGGCACTTCGGGCTGCCCCCGGCCGTTCACCAAACGGCGGCCGGGGACGGTACCGTTCGGTAAGGGCGGGGTCGCGAGACCCCGCTCGCCAGTGTCGATGTGACTGTACGAGACGGAGTGGCACCGGATGCAGCACGCAGTGGGAGCTCCGCTGCCGCCGCCCCATCGGCCGGGGCAGGACCCGGCGGCCCCCTGGTCGCCGACCGCGAACCACCAGGGACACCCGGCACCCCCGCACCCGGGAGCGCCGGGAGCCAACCCGCCGGGACACCCCGGTGCGGTCCCCCCGGGCCCGCACCCGGTCCCCCCGGGCCCGCACCCGGTCCCCCCGGGCCCGCACCCGGTCCCCCCGGGCCCGCACCCGGGCCCCGTGCCGCCGCCCCCACACGCACCGGCGGCCCCGCCCGCACCCGCGGCGCCACCCGTCTCGGCGCCCCCGCCCGCCCCTCCCGGTGCGGTGCCCCCCGCGCCGGGGTTCGCCGGCGGCCCCGGGCAGCCGCACCCCTCCGCCCCGCAGCAGACCGCGATGCCGAGGGACACCACCGGACACGTGCAACTGCCTCCGGGCGGTCCCGTCACCATGCCGCCGCCCGCCACCGGCGCCCCCGACGTCACGGCCACCACGCTCGCGGTGCTGCTCATCGGGCCCGCCGGGGCCGGCAAGACCAGCGTCGCCAAGTACTGGGCGGAGCACCGCAGGGTGCCCACTGCGCACATCAGCCTGGACGACGTGCGCGAGTGGGTGCGCTCGGGCTTCGCGGACCCGCAGTCCGGGTGGAACGACAACTCCGAGGCGCAATATCGTCTCGCCCGCCGCACCTGTGGCTTCTCCGCCAGGAACTTCCTGGCCAACGGCATCTCGTGCATCCTCGACGACGCCGTCTTCCCCGACCGTCCGGTCGTCGGCCTCGGCGGCTGGAAGCGCCATGTGGGCCCCGGTCTGCTGCCGGTGGTCCTGCTCCCGGGCCTGGAGATTGTCCTCGAACGCAACGCCGAGCGCTCGGGCAACCGCCGCCTCACCGACGAAGAGGTCGCCCGCATCCACGGCCGGATGGCGGGCTGGTACGGCTCGGGCCTGCCGATCATCGACAACTCCCAGCTGGACGTCCCGGCCACGGCCCGCGTCCTGGACGAGGTCCTGGCACGGTCGATCGCGAGCCCCCCGAAGTGGTAGCGGGACACGGGCGGACGGCACTGATGGGCCCGGCGGCCTGAGCCGACCCTTCAGGGGTGCGGGGAACTGCGCTGACAACCCCCACCGGCACGCACTCGGCTCACAGCCTCAAGTACGCCCTCCGTTCCCCGCGGGGCGCCCCCCACTCGGCCCCGCTCGACCGGCGGCTGTCCGGCGGAGCTCATACGCTCGGCACATGTCTGAGGTCTACGCGGCCCGCAGAGCCCGGCTGAGAGAACGCTGCCAGGCCGGCGGCAGCCCCACCGCACTCGTCACCCGCCCGGCCAACGTCCGCTACCTCGCGGGAGCGGCACCGCGGGGCGCGGTGCTGCTGCTCGGGAGGAGCGAGGACGTCCTGCTCTGCGCGGCACCGCCGAGCGGCGAGATCGGCGAGGGCCGGCCCGACGACGCCGTACGCGTCCAGGTGCTGCCGCGGCCCGGCGGCGACCCGGCCGTCGCGGCCGCCGATCTCGCCACCGCCCTGGGCGTCGACTCCCTGGCCGTGGAGGAGCACCACCTCACCATGGCCCGCTGCAGAGCCATCCGCTCGGTCGCGCCCCGGCTGCGGCTGGCCGACCTCGGCGGCGCGGTCGAGCAGCTGAGAGTGATCAAGGACGAGGACGAGATCTCCTGTCTGCGGATCGGCGCGGAGATCGCCGACCAGGCCCTGGGCGAACTCCTCGAATCGATCCTCGTCGGCCGCACCGAGCGCCATCTCGCCCTGGAACTGGAGCGCCGCCTCGTCGACCACGGCGCGGACGGTCCCGCCTTCGCCACCTCCGTCGCCACCGGACCGAACTCCGGCCGTCCCCGGCACGTCCCCACCGACCGCCGGGTCGAGGAGGGAGACTTCCTCTCCGTCTGCCTCGGCGCGACCTACCGTGGCTACCGCTGTGAGATCGGCCGTACGTTCGTGATCGGCACCTCGCCCGCCGACTGGCAGATCGAGCTGTACGACCTGGTCTTCGCAGCCCAGCGGGCCGGACGGGAGTCCCTCGTGCCCGGTGCGGCCTACCGGGCCGTGGACCGCGCGGCCCGCCAGGTCCTGGACTCCGCGGGGCACGGTGAGGGCCTCCCGGTGCTGATGGGGCACGGGGTCGGACTCGAAATCGACGAGGACCCGCAGTTGGCCCCCGCGGCCATGGGTAAACTGGACGCTTGCGTGCCGGTCACCGTCGAACCGGGGGTCCACCTCCCGGGCCGGGGCGGCGTCCGGATCGATGACACGCTCGTCGTACGCCCCGAGGCGGACGGCGGACCCGAGCTACTCACCATCACGACCAAGGAGCTGCTCGCGCTCTAGCTCATCGGCTGGGCGCGTGGCCCGGGGTCGTCCACGTCAGTCCAGGAGATTCCGCAACCGTGGCTTCCACGAACGACCTCAAGAACGGCCTGGTGCTCAAGCTCGAAGGCGGCCAGCTCTGGTCCGTCGTCGAGTTCCAGCACGTCAAGCCCGGCAAGGGCCCGGCCTTCGTGCGCACCAAGCTCAAGAACGTGCTCTCCGGCAAGGTCGTCGACAAGACGTTCAACGCCGGCGTCAAGGTCGAGACGGCCACTGTCGACAAGCGCGACATGCAGTTCTCCTACATGGACGGCGAGTACTTCGTCTTCATGGACATGGAGACCTACGACCAGCTCATGGTCGACCGCAAGGCCGTCGGCGACGCCGCCAACTTCCTGATCGAGGGCTTCACCGCCACCGTCGCGCAGCACGAGGGCGAGGTGCTCTTCGTCGAGCTGCCGGCCGCCGTCGAGCTCGTCATCCAGGAGACCGAGCCGGGCGTCCAGGGCGACCGCTCCACCGGTGGCACCAAGCCGGCGACGCTGGAGACCGGCCACCAGATCCAGGTGCCGCTCTTCATCACCACCGGCGAGAAGATCAAGGTCGACACCCGGACCAGCGACTACCTCGGCCGGGTGAACAGCTAACCGTGGCTGCCCGTAACACGGCCCGCAAGCGCGCCTTCCAGATCCTCTTCGAGGGCGACCAGCGCGGGGTCGACGTCGTGACCGTCCTGGCGGACTGGATCCGGCACGCCCACAGTGACACCCGCCAGCCGCCGGTCAGCGAGTACACCATGCAGCTGGTCGAGGGGTACGCCGAGCGTGCCAAGCGGATCGACGAGCTGATCGCGCAGTACTCGGTGGGGTGGACGCTCGACCGGATGCCGGTGGTGGACCGCAACATCCTGCGGCTCGGCGCGTACGAGCTGATCTGGGTCGACGCCACCCCGGACGCGGTGGTGCTGGACGAGATGGTGCAGCTGGCGAAGGAGTTCTCCACGGACGACTCGCCGTCGTTCGTGAACGGGCTGCTCGGCCGGTTGAAGGACCTCAAGCCTTCGCTCCGCCGGGAAGCCGAGTAACGAGCGGGGGAGCGCCGTCGGGGTGCTGTGCGGAGCCGGCCGCGGATGGTTTGTGGCCGGTCGCGCAGTTCCCCGCGCCCCGGTCGGGGCGCGGCCCCGCTCCTCTGCGCTCACGCGCCTCCCGCGACAGGCAGAAAACCGCCGGGGTGACCCGAACCCATCGGTTCGGGTCACCCCGGCGGCACGTTTCTGCTGGTGTTGCCCGAGGTGTCAGTTGTCCTCGTGGGAGACCGCGCGGCGCGCGTCCGCGTCGAGGACGCCCCAGCTGATCAGCTGCTCGGTGAGAACCGAGGGGGACTGGTCGTAGATGACGGCGAGTGTGCGCAGGTCGTCCTGGCGGATCGAGAGCACTTTGCCGTTGTAGTCACCGCGCTGGGACTGGATCGTCGCCGCATAACGCTGGAGCGGGCCCGCCTTCTCGGCCGGCACGTGCGCCAGACGCTCCAGGTCCAGGACCAGCTTCGGCGGCGGCTCGGCGGCGCCACCAGGGGTCGTACCAGGAAGCAGCTCCTGCACGGGGACCCCGTAGAAGTCCGCCAGCTCCGCGAGGCGCTGCACGGTGACGGCGCGGTCGCCGCGCTCGTACGAACCGACCACGACCGCCTTCCAGCGTCCCTGGGACTTCTCCTCGACACCGTGGAGGGAAAGGCCCTGCTGGGTGCGGATGGCCCGGAGCTTGGCCCCGAGCTGTTTGGCGTATTCGCTGGACATATAGCTCCCCGGACGAAGGCTGGTGACTCACTGTGAGGTTACGCAGCGTGACTCTGCCCCGTCAAGCCGGATGGTCCGGACCGACTCTTCCGTGGTAACCGCGTTCTGTTGGGCCAGGGGGGTGATCAGCGGCGTCGCGGGGGCCTGCTAACGTTGACGGCGCAAATCCGACGTCCTTTAAGGTCCGTCCCGTGAGGCGGAGAAGGAGGTCCGTTTCGTATGGACACGCAAGAACCGCAGGACCTGCCCCAGGATCCGCAGTCGTCCGATGCCCGGCCCGTTCTCGAAGGCCCCGACATCGCACGCGTGCTGACCCGCATCGCCCACGAGATCGTCGAACGCGCCAAGGGCGCCGACGACGTGGTGCTCCTCGGCATTCCGACCCGGGGCGTCTTCCTCGCCCAGCGGCTCGCCGCCAAGCTCGCGGAGATCACCGGCCGCAAGATCCCGGTCGGCTCGCTCGACATCACCATGTACCGCGACGACCTGCGCATGCACCCGCCGCGTGCGCTGGCCCGCACCGAGATCCCCGGTGACGGCATCGACGGCCGCCTGGTCGTCCTCGTCGACGACGTGCTCTTCTCCGGCCGTACGATCCGCGCGGCGCTCGACGCGCTGAACGACATCGGCCGCCCGCGCGCCGTCCAGCTCGCGGTCCTCGTCGACCGGGGCCACCGCGAACTGCCCATCCGCGCCGACTACGTCGGCAAGAACCTCCCCACGTCGCTGCGGGAGACGGTCAAGGTCCAGCTCGCCGAGGAGGACGGTCGGGACACCGTCCTGCTCGGTGCGAAGCGGACCGCCCAGCAGTAGCACGCGCGCGTGCGGCCCCGTGCCGTACGTCCCTCCGCGATGCCCCTGACTGCCCGTAATCTCCCGAACTGCCTTACGGAGCCTGAAAGATGCAGCGTCATCTCATCTCGGCCGCCGACCTCACCCGTGACGACGCCGTCCTGATCCTCGACACCGCCGAGGAGATGGCCCGGGTCGCCGACCGGCCGATCAAGAAACTGCCGACCCTGCGCGGCCGCACGATCGTCAACCTCTTCTTCGAGGACTCCACCCGCACCCGGATCTCCTTCGAGGCCGCCGAGAAGCGCCTCTCGGCGGACGTCATCAACTTCACCGCCAAGGGGTCCAGCGTCTCCAAGGGCGAGTCCCTGAAGGACACCGCCCAGACGCTGGAGGCCATGGGGGTCGACGCCGTCGTCATCCGGCACGGCGCCTCGGGGGCCCCGTACCGCCTGGCGACCTCCGGCTGGATCGACGCCGCCGTGATCAACGCCGGCGACGGCACCCACCAGCACCCCACGCAGGCCCTGCTCGACGCCTTCACCATGCGGCGCCGCCTCGTCGGCCGGGACGCCGGACTCGGCCAGGACCTGTCCGGCAAGCGGATCACGCTCGTCGGCGACGTCCTGCACAGCCGCGTCGCCCGCTCCAACGTGGACCTGCTGCACACCCTCGGCGCCGAGGTCACCCTCGTCGCCCCGCCCACCCTGGTCCCGGTCGGCGTCGAGACCTGGCCCTGCGAGGTCTCCTACGACCTCGACAGCACGCTCGCCAAGTCCGACGCGGTGATGATGCTGCGCGTCCAGCGGGAGCGGATGAACGCCGCGTTCTTCCCCACCGAGCGCGAGTACTCCCGGCGCTACGGCCTCGACGGCGACCGCATGGCGCGGATGCCCGAGCACGCCATCGTGATGCACCCCGGCCCGATGGTCCGCGGCATGGAGATCACCGCCGAGGTCGCCGACTCCGACCGCTGCACCGTCGTCGAGCAGGTCGCCAACGGCGTCTCCATCCGGATGGCCGTGCTGTACCTGCTGCTCGGCGGCAACGAGCCCGCCGTGACCCACACCCGCCCCACCGAGGAGAAGTAAGTCCATGAGCAAGATCCTGATCCGTGGTGCGAAGGTGCTGGGCGGCGAGCCGCAGGACGTGCTGATCGACGGCGAGGTCATCGCCGAGGTGGGCACCGGGCTGTCGGACGAGGGCGCGGTGGTCGTCGAGGCCGAGGGCAAGGTGCTGCTGCCGGGCCTCGTCGACCTGCACACCCATCTGCGCGAGCCCGGCCGCGAGGACTCCGAGACCGTGCTCACCGGCACGCGCGCCGCGGCCTCCGGCGGTTACACGGCCGTGTTCGCCATGGCCAACACGTTCCCCGTCGCCGACACCGCCGGTGTGGTCGAGCAGGTCTACCGGCTCGGCCAGGAGCACGGCTACTGCGACGTGCAGCCCATCGGCGCCGTCACGGTCGGCCTGGAGGGCAAGAAGCTCGCCGAGCTGGGCGCCATGCACGAGTCGGCCGCCGGCGTCACCGTCTTCTCCGACGACGGCAAGTGTGTCGACGACGCGGTGATCATGCGCCGGGCCCTGGAGTACGTGAAGGCCTTCGGCGGGGTCGTCGCCCAGCACGCGCAGGAGCCGCGCCTCACCGAGGGCGCCCAGATGAACGAGGGCGTCGTCTCCGCGGAGCTGGGCCTCGGCGGCTGGCCCGCGGTGGCCGAGGAGTCGATCATCGCCCGGGACGTCCTGCTCGCCGAGCACGTCGGCTCCCGCGTCCACATCTGCCACCTCTCGACCGCCGGGTCCGTCGAGATCGTCCGCTGGGCCAAGTCCCGCGGCATCGACGTCACCGCCGAGGTCACCCCGCACCACCTCCTGCTCACCGACGAGCTGGTGCGCTCCTACGACCCGGTCTACAAGGTCAACCCGCCGCTGCGCACCGAGCGCGACGTGCTGGCGCTGCGCGAGGCCCTCGCCGACGGCACGATCGACATCGTCGCCACCGACCACGCCCCGCACCCGCACGAGGACAAGGACTGCGAGTGGGCCGCGGCCGCCATGGGCATGGTGGGCCTGGAGACCGCCCTGTCGGTGGTCCAGGAGACGATGGTCACCACCGGTCTGCTCGACTGGGCGGGCGTCGCGGACCGTATGTCGGTCAAGCCCGCGAAGATCGGGCGGGCCGCCGGTCACGGACGTCCCGTCTCGGCAGGTGAGCCCGCCAACCTCACGCTCGTCGACACGGCATACCGTGGGTCCGTGGATCCCGCGGGCTTCGCCTCGCGCAGCCGCAACACCCCCTACGAGGGCCGCGAGCTGCCGGGCCGTGTCACGCACACGTGGCTGCGGGGCAAGGCCACGCTCGTCGACGGGAAGCTCACGTGACACCTGTAATTCTGCTGGCCGCCGAGAAGGAATCGGCCGAGGTCACCGACTGGGCCGCGCGCATCGGCTGGGTCGTCGGGCTCGCTCTCTTCGTCGCGCTCGTCTACTGGCTGATGCGCGAGGGCTGGAAGTGGCGCGGCACGCTCCAGAGCGATCTCCCGGAGCTGCTCACCGCGCCGGACGAGCCGGGCGAGGCCAGACTGAGCATGAGCGGCCGCTACCACGGGTCCACCACCGCCGGGCAGTGGCTCGACCGCATCGTCGCGCACGGCCTGGGCACCCGCAGCCGGGTCGAGCTGACGCTGACGGACGCGGGCCTGGACGTCGTACGCCCGGGGGCGACGGACTTCTTCGTCCCGGCCGACGCCCTGCGCGAGGCCCGGCTCGACAAGGGCATCGCCGGGAAGGTCCTCACCGAGGGCGGGCTGCTGGTCGTCACCTGGGAGCACGGCGGCAAGCTGCTCGACTCCGGGTTCCGCTCCGACCGAGCGGCCGAGCACAACGAGTGGGTCGAGACCCTGAACCAGATGATCAACAAGACGGAAACGGAAGGCGCACGATGACGACCTCCACCCGGGGAGCCACCAGGGTTCCCGCCGTACTCGTCCTGGAGGACGGCCGGATCTTCCGCGGCCGGGCCTACGGGGCCGTGGGGGTGACCTTCGGCGAGGCAGTGTTCTCCACCGGGATGACCGGCTACCAGGAGACCCTCACCGACCCGTCGTACCACCGCCAGGTCGTCGTCATGACCGCCCCGCACGTCGGCAACACCGGCGTCAACGACGAGGACCCCGAGTCCAAGAAGATCTGGGTCTCCGGATACGTCGTCCGCGACCCCGCGCGCGTGCCCTCCAGCTGGCGCTCCCGGCGCTCCCTGGACGAGGAGCTGCGCGCCCAGGGCGTCGTCGGGATCTCCGGCATCGACACCCGCGCCCTCACCCGCCACCTCCGTGAGCGCGGCGCCATGCGCGTCGGCATCTTCTCCGGCAACGCGCTGCCCGACGCGGGCGTCATGCTCACCGAGGTCCGCGAGGCCCCCGAGATGAAGGGCGCGAACCTCTCCGCCGAGGTCGCCACCAAGGAGACGTACGTCGTCCCCGCCATCGGCACCAAGAAGTTCACCGTCGCCGCCGTCGACCTCGGCATCAAGGGCATGACCCCGCACCGCATGGCCGAGCGCGGCATCGAGGTGCACGTGCTCCCGGCCACGGCCACGGCCGAGGACGTGTACGCCGTGAACCCCGACGGCGTGTTCTTCTCCAACGGCCCCGGCGACCCGGCCACGGCCGACCACCCGGTCTCCGTCATGCGAGCCGTTTTGGAGCGCGGCACCCCGCTCTTCGGCATCTGCTTCGGCAACCAGATCCTCGGCCGCGCGCTCGGCTTCGGCACCTACAAGCTGAAGTACGGCCACCGGGGCATCAACCAGCCGGTGCAGGACCGTACGACCGGCAAGGTCGAGGTCACCGCGCACAACCACGGCTTCGCCGTCGACGCCCCGCTCGACGAGGTCTCCGACACCCCCTACGGCCGCGCCGAGGTCTCCCACGTCTGCCTCAACGACAACGTGGTGGAGGGGCTCCAGCTCCTCGACCGGCCGGCTTTCAGCGTCCAGTACCACCCCGAAGCGGCAGCGGGCCCGCACGACGCCGCCTACCTGTTCGACCGCTTCGTATCCCTGATGGAGGGCCAGCGTGCCTAAGCGCACCGATATCCAGTCCGTCCTGGTCATCGGCTCCGGCCCGATCGTCATCGGCCAGGCCGCCGAGTTCGACTACTCCGGCACCCAGGCGTGCCGCGTGCTCAAGGCCGAGGGCCTGCGCGTCATCCTGGTCAACTCCAACCCGGCGACGATCATGACCGACCCGGAGATCGCCGACGCCACCTACGTCGAGCCGATCACCCCGGAGTTCGTCGAGAAGATCATCGCCAAGGAGCGCCCGGACACCCTCCTGCCCACCCTCGGCGGTCAGACGGCCCTCAACACGGCCATCTCGCTGCACGAGGCCGGGACGCTGGAGAAGTACGGCGTCGAGCTGATCGGCGCCAACGTCGAGGCCATCAACAAGGGCGAGGACCGCGACCTCTTCAAGGAGGTCGTCGAAGCCGTCCGCGCCAAGATCGGGCACGGCGAGTCCGCCCGCTCGGTCATCTGCCATTCCATGGACGACGTGATCGGCGGCGTCGAGACGCTCGGCGGCTACCCCGTCGTCGTCCGCCCCTCCTTCACCATGGGCGGCGCCGGCTCCGGCTTCGCGCACGACGAGGAGGAGCTGCGCCGCATCGCCGGCCAGGGCCTGACCCTCTCGCCGACCACCGAGGTGCTCCTGGAGGAGTCCATCCTCGGCTGGAAGGAGTACGAGCTGGAGCTGATGCGCGACAAGCACGACAACGTCGTGGTCGTCTGCTCCATCGAGAACTTCGACCCCATGGGCGTGCACACCGGCGACTCGATCACGGTCGCGCCCGCGATGACGCTGACGGACCGCGAGTACCAGGTGCTGCGTGACGTCGGCATCGCGATCATCCGCGAGGTCGGCGTCGACACCGGCGGCTGCAACATCCAGTTCGCGGTGAACCCCGAGGACGGCCGCGTGATCGTCATCGAGATGAACCCGCGCGTGTCGCGGTCCTCGGCCCTCGCCTCCAAGGCGACCGGCTTCCCGATCGCCAAGATCGCCGCCAAGCTCGCCGTCGGCTACACGCTCGACGAGATCCCGAACGACATCACCGAGCAGACCCCGGCCTCCTTCGAGCCGACGCTCGACTACGTGGTCGTCAAGGCCCCGCGGTTCGCCTTCGAGAAGTTCCCGTCCGCCGACTCCTCCCTGACCACCACCATGAAGTCGGTCGGCGAGGCCATGGCGATCGGCCGCAACTTCACCGAGGCGCTCCAGAAGGCGCTGCGGTCGCTGGAGAAGAAGGGCAGCCAGTTCACCTTCGTCGGCGAGCCCGGCGACAAGGCCGCCCTCCTCGAAGAGGCCGTCCGGCCCACCGACGGCCGCATCAACACCGTCATGCAGGCCATCCGCGCGGGCGCCACGCCCGAGGAGGTCTTCGAGTTCACCAAGATCGACCCGTGGTTCGTCGACCAGCTCTTCCTGATCAAGGAGATCGCCGACGAGCTGGCCGCCGCCGAGAAGCTCGACCCCGAGCTGCTCGCCGAGGCCAAGCGGCACGGCTTCTCCGACCAGCAGATCGGTGAGATCCGGGGCCTGCGCGAGGACGTCGTGCGCGAGGTCCGGCACGCGCTGGGCGTACGCCCGGTCTACAAGACGGTCGACACCTGCGCCGCCGAGTTCGCCGCGAAGACGCCGTACTTCTACTCCTCCTACGACGAGGAGTCGGAGGTCGCCCCGCGCGAGAAGCCGGCCGTGATCATCCTCGGCTCCGGCCCGAACCGCATCGGCCAGGGCATCGAGTTCGACTACTCCTGCGTCCACGCCTCCTTCGCCCTGAGCGACGCGGGCTACGAGACCGTGATGGTCAACTGCAACCCCGAGACCGTCTCCACGGACTACGACACCTCCGACCGTCTGTACTTCGAGCCGCTCACGCTCGAGGACGTGCTGGAGATCGTGCACGCCGAGTCGCAGGCCGGGCCTATCGCGGGCGTCGTCGTCCAGCTCGGCGGCCAGACCCCGCTGGGCCTGTCGCAGGCGCTCAAGGACAACGGCGTGCCCGTGGTCGGCACCTCCCCGGAGGCCATCCACGCCGCCGAGGACCGCGGCGCCTTCGGACGCGTCCTCGCCGAGGCCGGCCTCCCCGCGCCCAAGCACGGCACCGCGACCACCTTCGCGGGCGCCAAGGCCATCGCCGACGAGATCGGCTACCCGGTCCTCGTCCGCCCGTCCTACGTGCTCGGCGGACGTGGCATGGAGATCGTCTATGACGAGGCCCGCCTGGAGTCGTACATCGCCGAGTCGACCGAGATCAGCCCCTCCCGGCCGGTCCTCGTCGACCGCTTCCTCGACGACGCCATCGAGATCGACGTGGACGCCCTGTACGACGGCCACGAGCTCTACCTCGGCGGCGTGATGGAGCACATCGAGGAGGCCGGCATCCATTCCGGCGACTCCGCGTGCGCCCTGCCCCCGATCACCCTCGGCGGCTTCGACATCAAGCGCCTGCGCGCCTCCACCGAGGCCATCGCCAAGGGCGTCGGCGTGCGCGGACTGATCAACATCCAGTTCGCGATGGCCGGGGACATCCTCTACGTCCTGGAGGCCAACCCCCGCGCCTCCCGCACGGTCCCCTTCACCTCGAAGGCGACCGCCGTGCCGCTGGCCAAGGCCGCCGCCCGGATCTCGCTGGGCGCGACCATCGCCGAACTGCGGGCGGAGGGTCTGCTTCCGGCCAACGGCGACGGCGGTGAGCTGCCGCTCGACGCGCCGATCTCCGTCAAGGAGGCCGTCATGCCGTGGTCGCGCTTCCGCGACATCCACGGGCGCGGCGTCGATACCATCCTCGGCCCGGAGATGCGCTCCACCGGCGAGGTCATGGGCATCGACTCCGTCTTCGGCACGGCGTACGCCAAGTCGCAGGCCGGCGCGTACGGGCCGCTGCCCACCAAGGGCCGCGCGTTCATCTCGGTCGCCAACCGCGACAAGCGCTCGATGATCTTCCCGGCGCGCGAGCTGGTCGCGCACGGTTTCGAGCTGCTCGCCACCTCCGGCACGGCCGAGGTCCTCAAGCGCAACGGCATCAACGCCACCGTCGTGCGCAAGCAGTCCGAGGGCACCGGCCCGAACGGCGAGAAGACCATCGTCCAGCTCATCCACGACGGCGAGGTCGACCTCATCGTCAACACCCCCTACGGCACCGGTGGCCGCCTCGACGGCTACGACATCCGTACGGCCGCCGTGGCCCGCTCCGTGCCGTGCCTGACGACCGTGCAGGCGCTCGCCGCGGCCGTCCAGGGCATCGACGCGCTCAACCACGGCGACGTGGGCGTGCGCTCGCTCCAGGAACACGCCGAACACCTGACCGCGGCCCGCGACTAGCAGCCGAAGAGGGGGACACCGGAAACGGTGTCCCCCTCTTCATGAGGACACCACCATGTACAAGCTCTTCTTCCGTCTGGTCTTCAAGCGGATGGACCCGGAGGAGGCCCACCACCTGGCCTTCCGCTGGATCCGCCTCGCCGTCCGCGTCCCCGTGCTGCGCACCTTCCTGGCGGCGGCCCTCGCGCCCCGCTACGAGGAACTGCGCACGGAGGCCTTCGGGCTGCGGATGCACGGCCCCTTCGGACTCGCCGCCGGCTTCGACAAGAACGCGGTCGCCGTCGACGGGATGTCGATGCTCGGCTTCGACCACGTCGAGATCGGCACGGTGACCGGCGAGGGCCAGCCCGGCAACCCCAGGCAGCGGCTGTTCCGCCTGGTCGCCGACCGCGCCCTGATCAACCGCATGGGCTTCAACAACGAGGGCTCGCTCGCCGTCGCCGCCCGCCTGGCCTCCCGCACGCCGGTCTTCAGGACGGTCGTCGGGGTCAACATCGGCAAGACCAAGGCCGTTCCCGAGGAGGAGGCCGCCGGGGACTACGTGAAGTCCACCGAGCGCCTCGCCCCGTACGCCGACTACCTCGTCGTGAACGTCTCCTCGCCCAACACGCCCGGCCTGCGCAACCTCCAGGCCACCGAGGCGCTGCGGCCCCTGCTGACCGCCGTCCGCGAGGCCGCCGACCGCACGGTCCGCACCCGTCGCGTGCCGCTGCTGGTGAAGATCGCGCCGGACCTCGCCGACGAGGACGTCGACGCCGTCGCCGACCTCGCCGTGGAGCTGGGCCTGGACGGGATCATCGCCACGAACACCACCGTCGCGCGCGAGGGCCTCGGTCTGAAGTCCGAGCCCTCCCTCGTGAAGGAGACGGGCGGTCTCTCCGGAGCCCCGGTCAAGGACCGCTCCCTCGCCGTCCTGCGCCGCCTCTACGCGCGCGTGGGCGACCGGATCACCCTGGTGGGCGTCGGCGGCATCGAGAACGCCGAGGACGCCTGGCAGCGCATCCTGGCGGGCGCCACCCTGATCCAGGGCTACAGCGCCTTCGTCTACGAGGGGCCCTTCTGGTCGCGCGCCCTCCACAAGGGCCTCGCGGCCCGCCTGCGCACGAGCCCCTACGCCACCCTCGCCGACGCGGTCGGCGCCGATGTGAGGAAGACGGTATGACCGAGCCCTTCGGCGCCCGCCTGCGCCGAGCCATGGACGAACGCGGGCCGCTCTGCGTCGGCATCGACCCGCACGCCTCCCTGCTCGCCGACTGGGGCCTGAACGACGACGTCGCGGGCCTGGAGCGGTTCAGCCGCACGGTCGTCGAGGCGCTGGCCGACCGGGTGGCCGTCCTCAAGCCCCAGAGCGCGTTCTTCGAGCGCTTCGGGTCGCGCGGCATCGCCGTCCTGGAGAAGTCCGTCGCGGAGGCGCGGGCGGCCGGCGCGCTGGTCGTCATGGACGCCAAGCGCGGCGACATCGGCTCCACCATGGCCGCGTACGCCGAGACCTTCCTGCACAAGGACGCGCCCCTCTTCTCGGACGCGCTGACGGTCTCGCCGTACCTGGGCTACGGCTCGCTGAAGCCCGCAGTGGACCTGGCGCGCGAGAACGGGGCCGGACTGTTCGTGCTGGCGCTCACCTCCAACCCGGAGGGCGGCGAGGTGCAGCACGCGGTCCGCACCGACGACCCCGACGGCCGGAACGTCGGCGCGACCATGCTGGCGCACCTGGCGGCCGAGAACGCGGGGGAGGAGCCCCTGGGGTCCTTCGGCGCCGTCGTGGGCGCCACGCTGGGTGACCTCTCGTCGTACGAGCTGAACATCAACGGACCTCTCCTCGCGCCGGGGATCGGTGCCCAGGGCGCCACACCGGCCGATCTTCCGGCGGTCTTCGGTGCCGCCGTGCGCGATGTGGTGCCGAACGTCAGTCGGGGTGTTCTTCGTCACGGTCGCGACATCGTCGCGCTGCGTGACGCCTCGGATCGTTTCGCGGACGAGATCCGCACCGCGACGGCGGTCGTCCGAGACCTCCGATGAGTGCTTGAGGGGCGGTTACCGGACGCCCTGAGTCTGAATACATTCTCAAATCCAGGGCGATATGCCGGTTATGTCCGACTCCAGGGAGGCTGACCAGGACTTTTCCGCTGTTCTCGCTGACTCTGGCGGAGTTGGCCGCTAGTCTCCGAGCAGGGTGAACGGGCGAGCGTGTTGCTCGTGGCACCCCAGGTGTGGGGCGACTAGGTTCCTCACCGGTCCGTATCCGACAGTTCGACATCCGAGGTGACGTAGGCGTGGCTCTTCCGCCCCTTACCCCTGAACAGCGCGCAGCCGCGCTCGAAAAGGCCGCCGCGGCTCGCCGGGAGCGGGCCGAGGTCAAGAATCGACTCAAGCACTCCGGCGCCTCCCTGCACGAGGTCATCAAGCAGGGTCAGGAGAACGACGTCATCGGCAAGATGAAGGTCTCCGCCCTGCTCGAGTCCCTGCCGGGCGTGGGCAAGGTCCGCGCCAAGCAGATCATGGAGCGTCTGGGTATCTCCGAGAGCCGTCGTGTACGCGGCCTCGGGTCCAACCAGATCGCTTCCCTGGAGCGTGAGTTCGGCAGCACCGGTTCCTGATCCCGCCCCCTGACGGGAAGGGAGTCCCGGGCACTCCGGGATTGCTGGAATAATCGCTGCATGGCTGCAACATTCCGGGGGACGACCCCCGAGCCCCCGGACGTACGTCCGCGGCTGACCGTGCTCTCCGGCCCCTCCGGGGTCGGCAAGAGCACGGTCGTCGCCCATATGCGCAAGGCGCACCCCGAGGTCTGGCTCTCGGTGTCGGCGACGACCCGTAAGCCGCGCCCCGGCGAGCAGCACGGCGTCCACTACTTCTTCGTCACCGACGACGAGATGGACAAGCTGATCGCCAACGGTGAACTGCTGGAGTGGGCCGAGTTCGCCGGCAACCGCTACGGCACTCCCCGGGCCGCCGTGCTCGAACGCCTGGAGCGGGGTGAGCCGGTCCTGCTGGAGATCGACCTCCAGGGCGCGCGGCAGGTCCGCGAGTCCATGCCGGACGCTCAGCTGGTCTTTCTGGCGCCTCCCTCCTGGGAGGAGCTGGTGCGCAGGCTCACCGGACGGGGCACCGAGCCGCCCGAGGTGATCGAGCGCCGCCTGGAGGCGGCCAAGATCGAGCTGGCGGCCGAGCCGGAGTTCGACGTCACCCTGGTCAACACCTCCGTCGAGGACGTGGCCCGCGAGCTGCTAGCCTTGATGGATGTTGTGTGATCACGGCGTCTGTCCGTTTTCTGTGATCACGACCGATCTTTTCCCATCCATCGGAAGGTAGAGCGTGTCCTCTTCCATCTCCGCGCCCGAGGGCATCATCAACCCGCCGATCGACGAGCTCCTCGAGGCCACCGACTCGAAGTACAGCCTCGTGATCTACGCGGCCAAGCGTGCCCGCCAGATCAACGCGTACTACTCGCAGCTCGGCGAGGGCCTCCTCGAGTACGTCGGTCCCCTCGTCGACACCCACGTCCACGAGAAGCCGCTCTCGATCGCCCTGCGCGAGATCAACGCGGGTCTGCTGACGTCCGAGGCCGTCGAGGGCCCCGCGTAAGTCATATCGGCAGATCGCAATAGGTTTTTCCACAGGCCCGGCAGTGCGACTGTCGGGCCTGTGGTGTGTCATTGAGGCGTCACACAGAGGCGTACACATCCGAGTGCGGGGAGGCCCGGTGGGCAAGCCGAAGGTCGTTCTGGGGGTCAGCGGTGGGATCGCCGCCTACAAGGCGTGCGAGCTGCTGCGCCGGCTGACCGAGTCCGGTCATGACGTACGGGTCGTGCCGACCGACTCCGCGCTGCACTTCGTCGGCGCCGCCACCTGGTCCGCGCTCTCCGGCAACCCGGTCTCCACCGAGGTCTGGGAGAGCGTCCACGAGGTGCCGCACGTGCGCATCGGGCAGGAGGCCGATCTGGTCGTCGTCGCCCCGGCGACCGCCGACATGCTCGCCAAGGCCGCCCACGGCCTGGCCGACGACCTTCTCACCAACACCCTGCTCACCGCTCGCTGTCCGGTCGTCTTCGCCCCCGCCATGCACACCGAGATGTGGGAACACCCGGCCACCCAGGAGAACGTGGCGACGCTCCGCCGCCGGGGCGCCCTCGTCATCGACCCCGCCGTGGGCCGGCTGACCGGCGCCGACACCGGCAAGGGCCGGCTGCCGGACCCCGGGGAGATCTTCGAGGTCTGCCGCCGCGTGCTCGCCCGGGGCGTCACCGAGCCGGACCTCGTCGGGCGGCACGTCGTCGTGACCGCCGGCGGCACCCGTGAGCCCCTCGACCCCGTCCGCTTCCTCGGCAACCGCTCCTCCGGCAAACAGGGGTACGCCCTCGCCCGTACGGCCGCCGCGCGGGGCGCCCGGGTCACGCTGATCGAGGGCAACACCGGACTGCCGGACCCCGCAGGGGTGGACGTCGTCCGGATCGGCACGGCGGTCCAGCTGCGCGAGGCGGTGCTCAAGGCGGCGCCGGACGCGGACGTCGTGGTGATGGCGGCCGCGGTGGCGGACTTCCGCCCGGAGACCTACGCCACCGGCAAGATCAAGAAGAAGGACGACCAAGGGCCCGAGCCCGTCGTCCTGGTGCGGAATCCGGACATCCTCGCGGAGATCTCGGCGGACCGTTCGCGCCCCGGTCAGGTGGTCGTCGGCTTCGCCGCCGAGACGGACGACGTCCTCGCCAACGGCCGCGTCAAGCTGGCCCGCAAGGGATGCGACCTCCTGGTGGTGAACGAGGTGGGGGAGCGCAAGACCTTCGGTTCCGAGGAGAACGAGGCCGTGGTGCTGGGAGCCGACGGCAGCGAGACACCGGTGCCCTACGGCCCCAAGGAAGCCCTGGCCGAAACAGTGTGGGACCTGGTGGCGAGCAGACTCGAGTGACCGTGTCGTTCGCGTCACGCCGCACTCGAACCACGCACATTCGGGCGTGGCGACCCTGGCGGACAGCGACGGCCATGGGGCAGAATGCACGTGCCGCAGGTCACAGGGCTCCCGAGAGGCGAGACAGGTGGGCCGGTGGCCGAGCCCGACCGATAAACTGTTCTCGGACGACGCCGGGCGCAGCCCCCGAGCCCGTCCGCCCATGATCAGCCAGCAGCCGCTGCAACCCCAGGGAGCGTTGTGTCCCGTCGTCTGTTCACCTCGGAGTCTGTGACCGAGGGTCACCCCGACAAGATCGCTGATCAGATCAGCGATGCCATTCTCGATGCGCTCCTGCGCGAGGACCCCACGTCCCGTGTCGCCGTGGAGACGCTCATCACGACCGGTCTGGTGCATGTGGCCGGGGAGGTCACGACCAAGGCGTACGCGCCGATCGCCCAGCTGGTGCGCGACACCATCCTGAACATCGGCTACGACTCGTCGAAGAAGGGCTTCGACGGTGCTTCGTGCGGTGTGTCGGTGTCGATCGGTGCGCAGTCGCCGGACATCGCGCAGGGTGTGGACACGGCGTACGAGAACCGGGTCGAGGGTGACGAGGACGAGCTGGACCGGCAGGGCGCCGGTGACCAGGGTCTGATGTTCGGTTACGCGTCGGACGAGACGCCGACGCTGATGCCGCTGCCGATCTTCCTGGCGCACCGCCTGTCGAAGCGCCTGTCCGAGGTCCGCAAGAACGGCACGATCCCCTACCTCCGCCCGGACGGAAAGACGCAGGTCACCATCGAGTACGACGGTGACAAGGCGGTCCGTCTGGACACGGTCGTGGTGTCCTCGCAGCATGCGAGCGACATCGATCTGGAGTCGCTCCTCGCGCCGGACATCCGGGAGTTCGTGGTGGAGCCGGAGCTGAAGGCTCTGCTGGACGACGGGATCAAGCTGGACACCGAGGGCTACCGTCTGCTGGTCAACCCGACCGGCCGTTTCGAGATCGGTGGTCCGATGGGTGACGCGGGCCTGACCGGCCGCAAGATCATCATCGACACCTACGGCGGCATGGCCCGCCACGGCGGCGGCGCCTTCTCCGGCAAGGACCCCTCCAAGGTGGACCGTTCGGCGGCGTACGCGATGCGCTGGGTCGCCAAGAACGTCGTCGCGGCCGGCCTCGCCTCCCGTTGCGAGGTCCAGGTGGCCTACGCGATCGGCAAGGCCGAGCCCGTCGGCCTGTTCGTCGAGACCTTCGGCACCGCCAAGGTCGACACCGACCGGATCGAGAAGGCCATCGACGAGGTCTTCGACCTCCGTCCGGCCGCCATCATCCGCGACCTCGACCTGCTGCGCCCGATCTACGGACAGACCGCCGCGTACGGTCACTTCGGCCGCGAGCTGCCCGAGTTCACCTGGGAGCGCACGGACCGCGTCGAGGAACTGCGCAAGGCCGCGGGCCTCTGAGCCCTCCGGCTCACCACCACTCCGGCTGATCGACGAGGCCCGGTGTCCCCTCGGGGGCGCCGGGCCTCGTCGTGTTCCTCGACTCCCTGACCGACGGACCGCCGGGCGTGCCCCGGAGAGGCCGGCCGCCCACCGGGCTCTCGGGCGGCGTCCGCTGTCAGTGGGGTTTGGGAGGATGGGGGTGTGAGCAGCGAGGATGGGACCAGGAGCGGAGGCGCGGCGGGGGGCGGGGAGCCGGAGCAGCTGGCGCTGGTGCGGGAGGCCGTCCGGAACGCCAAGGTGCCGCGGGCGAAGCCGCGGACCTGGCGGGGGGCGGCGCTGGCGAAGGAGCTGCCGGTCGCCCGGGTGCTCGTCGACAAGGGCGTGCTGCATCTCGACCGGTACTTCGACTACGCGGTGCCGGAGGAGCTGGACGCGGACGCCCAGCCCGGGGTGCGGGTGCGGGTGCGGTTCGGGGCCGGCGGGCGGAACGTTCGCGAGGGGCGGCGCGAGGGCGGCTCGCTGATCGACGGGTTCCTTGTCGAGCGGGTCGCCGAGTCGGACTACTCAGGTCCGCTGGCCGCGCTCGCGCAGGTCGTCTCCCCCGAACCGGTGCTGGGGCCCGAGCTGTTGGGGCTGGCACGGGCCGTGGCGGACCGGTACGCGGGGAGCCTCGCGGATGTGCTCCAGTTGGCCGTTCCACCTCGGCACGGCCGGGCGGAGGCCGTGGAGATGGGCGAGCCCGCGCCCCCTCCCGCCGCTCCCGAGCCCGGGTCCTGGCTGCGGTACGGGCGCGGGGAGGGGTTTTTGCGGGCGCTGGCCGGCGGGGGTGCGCCCCGGGCCGTGTGGACCGCCTTGCCGGGGCCGGAGTGGGCCGAGGAGATCGCGCGGGCCGTGCAGGCGACACTGGCGTCGGGGCGCGGAGCGCTCGTGGTCGTACCGGCCGGGCGGCCCGCGGCTCGGGTCGACGAGGCGCTCGGGCAGTTGCTGGGGGAGGGGCGGCACGCGCTGCTGACCGCCGATGCGGGGCAGGAGAAGCGCTACCGGGAGTGGCTGGCCGTGCGGCGGGGGGCCGTCCGGGCCGTGGTGGGGACCCGGGCGGCCATGTTCGCGCCGGTGCGGGACCTCGGGCTGGTCGTCGTCTGGGACGACGGCGACGCCAGTCACAGCGATGACAACGCTCCCTTTCCGCATGTGCGCGAGGTGCTGGAGCTACGGGCCACCCGGGACAAGTGCGCTTTTCTGCTGGGGAGTTGGAGCTGCACGGTGGAGGCCGCCCAGCTGGTCGAGAGCGGCTGGGCCGCGCCGATCGTGGCCGGGCGGGAGCAGGTGCGGGCCGCCGCGCCGCTGGTGCGGACCGTGGGGGACGCGGATCTCGCGCGGGACGAGGCGGCTCGGGCGGCGCGGTTGCCGAGTCTCGCCTGGCAGGTCGCGCGGGACGGGTTGCGGGACGGGCCCGTGCTGGTGCAGGTGCCCCGGCGTGGGTATGTGCCGCGGATGGCCTGCGCGCGGTGCCGGGAGCCGGCCCGGTGCCGGCACTGTGCGGGGCCGCTGGCGGCGCAGGACGGTGCCGGGGCGCTGCTGTGCGGATGGTGCGGGCGTGAGGAGGGCGGCTGGCACTGCCCCGAGTGCGGGGGGTACCGGCTGCGGGCACAGGTCGTGGGGGCGCGGCGGACCGCAGAGGAACTGGGGCGGGCCTTTCCCGCCGTGCCCGTGCGGACCTCCGGCCGGGAGCAGGTGCTCGACACCGTGCCGGGGGCGCCCGCGCTGGTCGTGAGCACGCCCGGGGCCGAACCGGTGGCCGAGGGCGGGTACGCGGCGGCCCTGCTGCTCGACGGCTGGGCCATGCTCGGACGGCCCGATCTGCGGGCCGGGGAGGACGCGCTGCGGCGGTGGATCGGCGCGGCCTCGCTCGTACGGAACCAGGGGGTCGGCGGCACGGTCGTGGTGGTCGCCGAGCCGACGCTGCGGCCGGTGCAGGCGCTGGTGCGGTGGGACCCGGTGGGGCACGCGGTGCGGGAACTCGCCGAGCGGGCCGAGCTGGGGTTCCCCCCGGTGTCGCGGATGGCGGCCGTCTCGGGGCCTGTCGAGGCCGTGGCCGACTTCCTGGCGACGGTCGAACTGCCGCCGGACGCGGAGGTGTTGGGGCCGGTGCCGGTGGCCGGGCCGGCGGTCCCCGGCTCCGGGGCGGGGCCTGCGACAGGTGGGGGGAGAGCACGGCGGCCCGCGGTGTCGGCGGCTGGGGCCGGCGAGCCCTGGGAGCGTGCGCTGATCCGGGTGCCGCCGGGGAGCGGGGCGGCGCTGGCCGGTGCGCTGAAGAGCGCGCAGGCGGCGCGGATGGCGCGTGGGCTGAACGAGGGGGCGCGGGTGCGGATCCGGGTGGATCCGTTGGACATCGGCTGAGTGGGGTGGGGTGGGCCTGGGCGGATTTGGGCGGGGGAGTGGGGCCCGGCTGGAGAGCGCCGCCCGGCTGGAGAGCGCCGCCCGGTGTGGGACTGTCTCCCGGCGCGGGCGGGTCTCTCGGTGTGGGTGTCTCTCGGTGTGGGGTGCCCAGGCATGGGGGTGGCTTTCCGGCGTGCGTCTGCCGTCCGGCGGGGAGTGCGCCTCATGGCTGGGGTGCATGGGTCTGCCTCCCGGTCGGACACCGGGAGGCAGAGGTGCGGGCGGTCAGCCGTTGCGCGGGCCGGGGAAGGCCGTGGGTCTCACGTCGTCGCGGAGGGTGGGGCTCCCCGACGTCGGCTGGGTCGGCATGTGCGCGGGCACCGGTGCCGGGAGAGGGGCGGGCATCGAGCGGGCCGCCGGGACCGTGGGGATGCCGGAGCCGACGTTGACGGTGCGACTGCCCTGGGGCTCACCCGTGCGTTCCGCTTCCGCGGCGGCCTGGGCGGCTGCGCGGCGGGCGCCGTAACGGCGGTGAACGGCCTGCTTGGTGACTCCGAGGGCCGAGCCCACCGCGTCCCATGAGAAACCGAGCGAGCGGTCGAAGTCCACGGCTGCCGTGACCAGGGTCTCGACACTGTCCCGCAGCTCCTGGGCGAGGCGGACGGTCGGGGCGGGGGCGCGTCCGTAGACGACGAAGCCCGTGGAGGGGCCGGAGCGGCGCGGGCGGTAGACGTTGCCCAACTGGGCGGTGAGGGTGCGCAGTGCGTCCACCTGCCGGCGGACCCGCTCGATGTCCCGCACCAGCAAGTGCAGGCTGGCCCGAGCCTGGGCGTCGTGGGTTGCGTGGTCGGCCATGAACAAGCCTCTCGAACCGGCGTTGAAATAAGGGGAGGTGCCGCGAGTGCGGCGCGTATCGGTCAACTCTTTCTTGACCAACGCGAATTCGCTCCGCTGGTAACGGGGTGGGGGCGTGGGGGCATATGCGTGGGGCGCGTGGGTGGGGGTGCGCCCCCGCTGCCGCTGGGGTCTGGACTGGTCGGCGACCGTGGGCCGTCCGTACGTGCCGCGGGCCGTCGGGGTGGTGAGGGGGGAACATAGACTGGGGTGTTGTCCCCGTTGTCGCGTGGGGCGTACGAACTTTCGTCCGAGAGGCCGTCAGACATCCATGAAGCTCGTCTTCGCCGGTACCCCAGAGGTCGCTGTTCCCGCGTTGGACGCGTTGATCGCGTCGGGGAGGCATGAGGTGGCCGCGGTCGTGACGCGGCCGGACGCGCCGGCGGGGCGGGGGCGTCACCTGGTCGCGAGCCCGGTGGCCCAGCGGGCGGAGGAGGCCGGCATCGAGGTGCTGAAGCCCCAGCGGCCCCGGGACGAGGCGTTCCTCGCGCGGCTCCGGGAGATCGCGCCCGACTGCTGTCCCGTCGTCGCCTACGGCGCCCTGCTGCCCCGGGTGGCCCTCGACGTGCCGGTCCACGGCTGGGTCAACCTGCACTTCTCCCTGCTGCCCGCCTGGCGCGGCGCCGCCCCCGTGCAGCACTCGATCATGTCCGGGGACGAGATCACGGGAGCCTCCACCTTCCTGATCGAGGAGGGGCTCGACTCCGGGCCGGTGTACGGGACGGTCACCGAGGAGATCCGGCCGACCGACACGAGCGGCGACCTGCTGACCCGGCTCGCCTTCGCCGGCTCCGGGCTGCTCGCCGCCACGATGGACGGCATCGAGGACGGGACCCTGAAGGCCGTGCCGCAGCCCGCCGACGGGATCACCCTCGCGCCGAAGATCACCGTGGAGGACGCCCGGGTCGACTGGGCCGCGCCCGCGCTGCGCGTCGACCGGGTCGTGCGCGGCTGCACGCCCGCGCCGGGGGCGTGGACGACCTTCCGCGGGGAGCGGCTGAAGCTCGTCCAGGTCGCGCCGGTGCCCGAGCGGACGGATCTCGCCCCGGGCGCGCTCGACGTCGGCAAGAAGCACGTGCACGTCGGGACCGGGTCGTACGCCGTGGAACTGCTCTGGGTGCAGGCGCAGGGCAAGAAGCCGATGCGGGCCGCCGACTGGGCGCGCGGGGTACGGATCGAGCCCGGCGAGTCGGTCGGAGACTGACCGAGTGACCGAGTGCCTGAGCGACCGGGTGGCTGAGTGACTGAGCGACTCGATCAGAGGCGGTCTCCGCCCGGCTCGTCGCCCCCTGCCCGTGAACCCACGCGGCCGACGTCCTGTCCTCCGCGCCCGCGGCGTACCCTGGCCGTGGTATCTCGTCCCGTATCCGGAGCACCTTTTTCGTGAGTGAGCAGTCCCGTCCGCGCAAGCCGGGCAAGCCGTACCGCCGTCCCCAGAAGGACCCCGTCCGTATGCTCGCCTTCGAGGCGCTGCGGGCCGTGGACGAACGGGACGCGTACGCGAACCTCGTTCTGCCGCCGCTGCTGCGCCGGGCGCGGGAGAAGGAGGGGCCCGACAAGTTCGACGGGCGGGACGCGGCGCTGGCGACCGAGCTGGTGTACGGGACGCTGCGACGGCAGGGGACGTACGACGCGGTCATCTCGGCGTGCGTGGACCGGCCGTTGCGTGAGGTCGACCCGCCGGTGCTCGATGTCCTGAGCCTCGGTGTCCACCAGTTGCTGGGCACCCGGATCCCGACGCACGCCGCGGTGTCCGCCTCCGTGGAACTCGCGCGCGTGGTGCTCGGCGACGGGCGGGCCAAGTTCGTGAACGCCGTGCTGCGCAAGGTCGCGCAGCACGACCTCGACGGCTGGCTGGAGCGGGTCGCGCCGCCCTACGAGGACGACCCCGAGGACCATCTCGCGGTCGTGCACTCGCATCCCCGCTGGGTCGTCTCCGCGCTGTGGGACTCCCTCGGCGGCGGGCGCGCCGGGATCGAGGATCTGTTGGAGGCCGACAACGAGCGGCCCGAGGTCACCCTCGTCGCCCGGCCCGGACGGTCCACCGCCGAGGAACTGCTCCGGGAGGAGTCCGCGGTGGCGGGGCGCTGGTCGCCGTACGCCGTGCGGCTGGCCGAAGGCGGGGAGCCGGGTGCCGTGGACGCCGTACGGGAGGGCCGGGCCGGTGTGCAGGACGAGGGCAGCCAGCTCGTGGCGCTCGCGCTCGCCAACGCCCCGGTGGAGGGACCCGACAAGGCGTGGCTCGACGGGTGCGCCGGGCCCGGCGGCAAGGCCGCGCTGCTCGCCGCCCTCGCCGCCGAGCGCGGGGCCGTGCTGCTCGCCTCCGAGAAGCAGCCGCACCGGGCCGGGCTGGTCGCCAAGGCCCTGGACGGCAATCCGGGGCCGTACCAGGTGATCGCCGCGGACGGGACGCGCCCGCCCTGGCGGCCGGGGGCGTTCGACCGGGTGCTGATGGACGTGCCCTGTACGGGGCTCGGTGCCCTGCGGCGGCGCCCCGAGGCCCGCTGGCGGCGGCGGCCCGAGGACCTCGACGGGTTCGCCCCGCTCCAGCGGGCGCTGCTGCGGACCGCGCTGGAGTCCGTCCGCGTCGGCGGGGTGGTCGGCTACGCCACCTGCTCGCCGCATCTCGCCGAGACCCGCGCGGTCGTCGACGACGTGCTGAAGCAATATGGCGACGCGGCCGACCTGATCGACGCGCGGCCCCTGCTGGAGGGCGTGCCGGCGCTGGGCGAGGGGCCCGACATCCAGCTCTGGCCGCATGTGCACGGGACGGACGCCATGTATCTCGCCCTCATCCGCCGGGTGGCGTAGCCACAGGTTCCTTCGGCGGCGGCGGGGCGGCGCCGCCGTCCTCGCGGGCCAGCCGGTGGGGCCACCACACCTTCGGGCCGACGTCCAGGAACAGGGCCGTGACCAGCACGGAGCGGACGATGAAGGTGTCCAGGAGCACGCCCAGGGCGACCGCGAAGCCGATCTCCGCGAAGGCGACCATGGGGAGCGTGCCGAGGGCGGCGAAGGTGCCGGCGAGGACCAGGCCGGCCGAGGTGATCACCGCGCCGGTCGCCGCGAGGCCCGTCACCACGCCCTTGCGGGTGCCCTGGTGGGTGGCCTCCTCGCGGATGCGGGTGGTCAGGAAGATGTTGTAGTCGATGCCCAGGGCGACCAGGAACACGAAGACGAACAGGGGGAAGTCGGTCGACTCGCCCGCGTAGTCGAAGAGGTGTCTGAACGCGAGCGCGCTGATGCCGAGCGCGGCGGCGAAGGACAGGATGACCGTCCCGATCAGCAGGAGCGGCGCGATCAGGGCGCGCAGCAGCGCACAGAGGATCAGCAGGACCACGATCAGCACCAGCGGGATGATCAGGATGTTGTCGTGGGTGGTCGCCTCGTCCATGTCCAGCAGGGCCGCCGTACCGCCGCCCACCTGGGCGTCCGCGTCCGGCACCGCGTGGACGGCGTCCCGGACCCGCTCGACGGTGTCCTTCGCGGCCTCGCTGTCGGCCGGGTCGGACATCGTCGCCTCGAAGAGGACCTTGCCGTCGTTCGCGGGTTTCGTGCCGGGCGGCAGACCGAGCGAGTCCGCCACGACCCCTTCCGTGTCGGCGACGGCCCGTCCCACCTCCCGGGCCTGCGCCTGGTTGCTGATGATCACCAGGGGATCGCCGCTGCCCGCGGGGAAGTAGCGTGCGGAGACCTCCTGGCCGACGATCGAGTCCGGTCTGCCGGTGAAGGCGTCCGCGTTGCCGATGCCTTCCGCGCGCAGCTGGATCAGGCCCAGCGAGCACAGCGCGAGGGCGGCCGCGGTCGCCACCCAGACCGTGCGGGGGCGGCGGGAGAAACGCCGGCCCATCCGGGCCCACACACCCCGTTCGGTCGGGTCGGCGCTGCCGAGGTGCGGGATCACCGGCCAGAAGATCCAGCGGCCGAAGATCACCAGCAGGGCGGGGAACAGTGTCATCATCGCCAGCAGCGCGATCGCGACGCCGATGGCCGCCACCGGGCCCAGACCGCTCGTGGAGTTCATCTCGGCGGCCAGCAGCACCAGCATGCTCAGTACGACCGTCGCGCCGGACGCCAGCACCGCCGGGCCGGCCCGGTGCAGGGCGAGGGCCATCGCCTCATGGCGGTCCTCGTGGCGGCGCAGCTCCTCGCGGTAGCGGGCCACGAGCAGCAGCGCGTAGTCGGTGCCCGCGCCGAAGACGAGGACGGTGAGGATGCCCGCGCTCTGGCCGTTCACGGTCAGGCCGGTGTGTTCCGCGAGCAGATAGATCAGGGCCTGCGCCGTGAACAGGGCCGCGATGACCGCGAGGAGCGGCACCAGGATCAGGGTCGGACTGCGGTAGGTGAGCAGGAGCATCACGATGACGACGGCCATCGCCGACATCAGCAGCGTGGAGTCGATGCCCTCGAACGCCTCGGAGAAGTCGGCGGACGTACCGCCCGGGCCCGTGATGTGCACGGCGAGCCCGTCGCCGCCCTCACCCACCTCGTCCCGGATCGAGTCCACCGCGGGCGCGATCCGCTCCCAGCCCTTCTCGTCCATCGTGATCGGCACGTAGACCTGGGTGGCCCTCGGATCGACCGCGCGGTCGTAGACGGGACCACGGGTCCGGTCGCCGATGATCTTGTGGGCGGTCAGCTGCCTGAGCTCCCGTACGTCCGCCTCGATCGTCGCCCGGTCCTCGGCGGTCAGCCCGCTCTCCCGGGCGTAGACGACCACGGCCGGGATCTGCTCGGGCCGGAAGCCCTCGGAGATCTCCAGCACCTGCGTGGACTCCGCCGAACCCGGCAGCCACGAGGCGGCGTCGTTGTCCTGCGCGTCGGTGAGCTTCGTGGCGAACGGCGCCACCACGAACAGCAGCACCAGCCACAGCCCCAGCACGACCCACTTGGCGCGCCGCCCGCAGACGAGGTGCCCGATGCCGCGGTTGCCTGTCATGCCGACCTCCAGGGTCGCGCTCCGTGAGGGGCGCGGGACAGTGACATCCGCGGCTCCACCGCGGGGGCGCGCTCGGCCGGAGAGGGCCCGCGGCCCGAGAACAACGGTCCCCGGGCCGGACCGATGCCCGCAACCCCCGGAGGGCATGGCAGGCTTGGCCCATGGCCGCGCAGATCAACCCCAGCATCCTGTCCGCCGACTTCGCCCGTCTCGCCGACGAGGCGAAGGCGGTCGAGGGAGCCGACTGGCTCCATGTAGACGTGATGGACAACCATTTCGTCCCGAACCTCACGCTCGGTGTGCCGGTCGTAGAGTCCCTGGCCCGTGCGACGGAGACGCCGCTGGACTGCCATCTGATGATCGAGGCCCCCGATCGGTGGGCGCCCCAGTACGTGGAAGCGGGTGCCGGTTCCGTCACCTTCCATGTCGAGGCGGCTGCCGCACCGGTGCGACTCGCCCGCGAGATCCGGGCCAAGGGGGCCAGGGCCTCCATGGCGCTCAGGCCCGCGACGCCGATCGAGCCGTTCGAGGACCTGCTGCCCGAACTCGACATGGTGCTGATCATGACCGTCGAACCGGGCTTCGGGGGCCAGGCTTTTCTCGACATCATGCTCCCCAAGATCCGCCGGACCCGCGAGTTGATCAGCAAGCACGGCCTCGACCTCTGGCTCCAGGTCGACGGCGGGGTCGCCGAGTCCACCATCGAGCGCTGCGCCGAGGCCGGCGCGGACGTCTTCGTCGCCGGTTCCGCGGTGTACGGGGCCGAGGACCCGGCCGAGGCGGTGCGGGCGCTGCGGGCGCGGGCGGACGCCGTCACGGCGACGGCCGGCTGGGCCTGCGGCCGCTGAACCACCGGGGCACGGCCGTGCGAACGCCGAGGCCGGCGGGGCACGTCGTGCGTCCAGAGGGCCAAGGAAACGTGAACGGCTTTCCTTCGGGCTGATCGAAAACGCCGGATCTGCAAGGATGAACGGCGTATCCATGTGTGAAGAGCAGTGAGGAGATGACCGTGTCAGGTATGTCGGCGGGCCGGTCAGCCATGCGGATGGGACCCGCTGAGCTGGTTCAGGCGGCGGCCATGGCACGCCGTTTCTACCTCGAGGGGAAGTCCAAGATCCAGATCGCCGAGGAGTTCGGCGTGAGCCGCTTCAAGGTGGCCCGGGTCCTGGAGACCGCCCTCGAGCGGGATCTGGTACGGATCGAGATCCGCGTGCCCGCGGAACTGGACGCCGAGCGCTCCGACGCGCTGCGCGCCCGGTACGGCCTCAGGCACGCCGTGGTCGTCGAGTCCCCGGCCGACGCCGAGGAGTCGCCCGACCCGGAGAACCTCGGCGAGGTCGCCGCGGACCTGCTCGGCGAACTGGTCAACGAGGGCGATGTGCTCGGTCTCGCCTGGGGCCGCTCCACCATCCACATGGCGGCGGCGCTCGATCGGCTGCCGCCGTGCACGGTGGTGCAGCTGACCGGGGTGTACGACGCCGGGACCGCCGAGCGCGGCTCGGTCGAGGCGGTACGGCGGGCCGCGCAGGTGTCGGGCGGCGACGCCCACCCCATCTACGCGCCCATGCTGCTGCCGGACGCGGCCACCGCGGCCGCGCTGCGCCACCAGACCGGGATCGCACGGGCGTTCGAGCACTTCGACAAGGTCACCGTCGCCTGTGTCTCCATCGGCTCCTGGGAGGCCGGTATCTCCACGGTGCACGACATGCTCAGCGACGAGGAGCGGGGGCACTACGCCTCCCTCGGTGTCGCCGCCGAGATGTCGGCGCACCTCTTCGACGCCGACGGCCGCCGTGTCGGGCGTGACCTCGGCGAGCGGTGCATCACGGTCAAGGCCGACCAGCTCCGCCGTATCCCCGAGGTCGTCGCGATCGCGGGCGGGCAGCGCAAGGCGGCCGCCATCGACGCCGTGCTGCGCTCGGGACTGGTGACCAGCCTCGTCACCGACACGTCGGCCGCGGACTATCTGCTGACTGCCGGTCAGATGCCCAGGCCGGCGCTCAACAGGGCCGACCCGGACGGCGTCTGACAGGCCGTCGGCCCGGGTCGAGGGGGCGCCTGCCGTGGCACGAGGGTGCGTCCGCCGGGGCCGAGGGTGCGTCTGCCAGGTCGGGGCGGGTGGGCGGCCGCTCGTTCGTGGGGGTTGATCGCGCAGTTCCCCGCGCCCCCTCCGGGGCGCGGGCCGGTGACCGCTACGAGACGTGCAGGACGGTGTCGGGATGAGTGACGGAGCACTTGCCGAGGTACTGAGCGCCGGTGGCTGGGCGTATGTCGAGCTGGACCTGACGGGTGTCACCGACAAGCCCGCCTTCATGGACCGCTGCGCCCGCGCCTTGGATCTGCCCGCGTACTTCGGCCGCAACTGGGACGCCCTCGCCGACTGCCTCACCGACCTGTCGTGGGCGCCGCCCGTGCGGGGGCGTCTCGTCGAGGTCACCGGCTGGCAGGAGTACGCGAGGGCCGAGCCGAACGACTGGAGCATCGCGCGGGAGGTGTTCGCCGACGCCTCCGGCCACAGCGCGCCCACCGGCATCGAGCTGCGGATCGTGCTCGCGCTCGGAGGATCCTCCTAGGCCGCCCACGTCCCCTCTGGACGATCCGTCGGGGCCGTTCACACCCGCCGACATGGGACAATGAAGTACGTGCTCTTCCCCTTGGCGGTCCTGTCAGGGGGTCACCTCTGATCGACTGGGATGTGCGGCACGTGCGTTTCCTCAATGACATCCAGCCCGCGTACGACCTGACGTACGACGACGTCTTCATGGTCCCGAGCCGTAGCGCCGTCGGATCGCGGCAGGGCGTGGACCTGGCCTCCCCGGACGGCACGGGCACCACCATCCCGCTCGTCGTCGCCAACATGACCGCCATCGCCGGCCGCCGGATGGCCGAGACGGTCGCCCGCCGCGGTGGCCTGGTGGTCGTCCCGCAGGACATCCCGATCGAGGTCGTCACCGACGTCATCTCCTGGGTGAAGAGCCGCCACCTCGTCCTCGACACCCCGATCGTGCTCAACCCCCACCAGACGGTCGCCGACGCGCTGGCCCTGCTGCCGAAGCGCGCGCACAACGCGGGCGTCGTCGTCGACGAGGCGCTGCGGCCCGTCGGTGTCGTCACCGACGCGGACCTCACCGGCGTCGACCGCTTCACCCAGCTCGAAGTCGTCATGTCCCGGGACCTGTTGCTCCTCGACGCCGACATCGACCCGCGTGAGGCCTTCAACCGGCTCGACGCGGCCAACCGCCGCTACGCTCCCGCCGTCGACCGGGACGGCCGTCTCGTCGGCATCCTGACCCGCAAGGGCGCGCTCCGCGCCACGCTGTACAGCCCCGCCGTCGACGCGAACGGCAAGCTGCGTGTGGCCGCCGCCGTCGGCATCAACGGTGACTTCGTGGGCAAGGCCAAGCAGTTGCTCGACGCGGGCGTCGACACGCTCGTCATCGACACCGCGCACGGCCACCAGGAGTCGATGATCAACGCGATCAAGCTGGTGCGCGATCTCGACCCCCGGGTGCCGATCGTGGCCGGCAACATCGTCGCCGCCGAGGGCGTGCGGGACCTGATCGAGGCCGGCGCGGACATCGTCAAGGTCGGGGTCGGACCCGGCGCGATGTGCACGACCCGCATGATGACCGGGGTCGGGCGGCCGCAGTTCTCCGCCGTCCTGGAGTGCGCGGCCGAGGCGAAGAAGTACGGGAAGCACGTGTGGGCCGACGGGGGTGTGCGCCACCCCCGGGACGTCGCCATGGCGCTGGCCGCGGGCGCGTCCAACGTGATGGTCGGGTCGTGGTTCGCCGGGACGTACGAGTCGCCGGGCGACCTCCAGCAGGACGCCGGCGGGCGGCTCTACAAGGAGTCGTTCGGGATGGCGTCGGCGCGGGCCGTTCGCAACCGTACGAGCGAGGAGTCGGCGTACGACCGGGCGCGCAAGGCGCTGTTCGAGGAGGGCATCTCGACGTCGCGGATGTTCCTGGATCCGGCGCGGCCGGGGGTCGAGGATTTGATCGACTCGGTCATCGCCGGGGTGCGGTCGTCGTGCACGTATGCGGGGGCCGGGTCCTTGGAGGAGTTCGCCGAGCGGGCCGTGGTGGGAATTCAGAGTGCGGCGGGGTATGCGGAGGGCAAGCCGCTGCACGCCAGTTGGAGTTAGGGCGCCTTCGAACTCGGGGGAGCTGTACGTCGTCGGCGGGTGCGGGCTCGTGGTGGCTTGTCGCGCCCACGCGGCGGAGCCGCAGCTCGACGCAGCCCCGCGCCCCTGACTCCGTCGGCGTCGCGCAATGGCTGTGAGTGACCGTGCAACGAAGCTCCGCACGACCGTGATGCACGCAACGATCTTGCGTGAGTGCGCAAGGTTGCCGCATTACGCTCGTGAAGCTCTGGCTCATAGGGTCAGGCGCTGTACGTGGCGTGGAGGGGACCTCCTGCTCGGTGGCCCCCTGCTGTTCGGTGCTGTCGGTCCTCACCCGCCCTGACCGGCAGCGATGAAGGAGCCACGCGTGCTCGACCAAGGCGCACCCCCACAGCACGAGAATCGGTCCGCCCCGCCCGCCGCGGGCCTCGGGGCGCGGCTGATGCGCCGCAAGCCCGTGGAACGCCTGGTCGCGGAGGGTGGCCAGGGTGAGGGAGGGTCGCTGCGGCGGTCCCTCGGACTGTGGCAGCTGACGATGATCAGCATCGGCGCCACGCTCGGCACCGGTATCTTCGTCGTCCTCGGCGAGGCCGTCCCCAAGGCCGGGCCCGCCGTCACCCTCTCCTTCGTGATCGCCGGTCTCACCGCGCTGTTCTCCGCCCTGTCGTACGCGGAACTGGCCGGCACCATCCCGGTCTCCGGGTCCTCGTACTCGTACACGTACGCAACGATGGGCGAGCTGGTGGCCTGGATCTGCGGCTGGTGTCTGGTGCTGGAGTACGGGGTCTCCGTGTCGGCGGTCGCCGTCGGCTGGGGCGAGTACCTCAACGAGCTGCTGGACGGGACCCTCGGCGTGACCATCCCGGCCGCGCTGTCCGCGCCGCCCGGCGACGGGGGAATCTTCAACCTGCCGGCGCTGATCGTCGTCCTGCTCGCGATGGCGTTCCTGCTGGGCGGCGCCCGGGAGTCCGCGCGGGCCAACACGATCATGGTCGTGGTGAAGATCGCCGCCCTGCTGCTCTTCTGCCTCATCGGCCTCCAGGGCTTCCGCTCCGGCAACTACGACAACTTCATGCCCCTCGGCATGGCGGGCGTCAGCGCGGCCGGGGCCACGCTCTTCTTCTCGTACATCGGGTTCGACGCGGCCTCGACCGCCGGTGAGGAGGCGAAGAACGCGCAGCGCGACCTGCCGCGCGCCATCATGCTCTCGCTGGTCATCGTCACCGCGCTGTACGTGCTGGTCGCGGCCGTCGCGATCGGGGCGCGGCCCTGGGAGGGGTTCGGCGAGTCCGAGGCCGCGCTCGCCGGGATCATGAAGGACGTCACCGGGGACGCGTTCTGGGGCACGCTGCTGGCGGGCGGGGCCGTCATCGCCATCGCGAGCGTGGTGCTCACCGTGCTGTACGGGCAGACCCGCATCCTGTTCGCCATGTCCCGGGACGGGCTCGTGCCCAAGGTGTTCTCGCGGGTCCACCCGAAGACGGGTACGCCGCGCGTCAACACCGTGATCGTCTCGCTGTTCTGCGGTGTGCTCGCCGCCGCGATTCCGCTCGGGCAGCTGGCGGACGCCACGAGCATCGGTACGCTCTTCGCGTTCGCGCTGGTCAACGTGGCGGTCGTGGTGCTGCGGCGGACGCGGCCCGACATGCCGCGGACCTTCCGGGTGCCGCTGTCGCCGGTGCTGCCCGCGCTGGGATTCGCGTTCTGCGTCTGGATGATGGGCAGCCTCTCCACTGTGACCTGGGTCGTCTTCGGGGTCTGGATGGCCGCCGGGCTCGTGTTCTACTTCAGTTACGGCCACCGCCGTTCCCGTCTCGCGACTCCAGAGAAGTGATCCACCCGCAGTGCTGAACGATCTCGACGAACGCATCGTGCACGCCCTCGCCGAGGACGCCCGCCGCTCCTACTCCGACATCGGCCAACTCGTGGGCCTCTCCGCGCCCGCGGTGAAGCGGCGGGTGGACCGGCTGCGGGCGACCGGGGCGATCACCGGATTCACCGTCCGGGTGGACCCCGCCGCGCTCGGGTGGGAGACCGAGGGGTTCGTCGAGATCTACTGCCGGCGGAACACCTCGCCGGAGACGATCCAGCGGGGGCTGGAGCGGTATCAGGAGGTCGTGGCCGCGTCCACGGTGACCGGCGAGGCCGATGCGGTGGTTCAGGTGTTCGCTTCTGATATGCGGCACTTCGAGCGGGTGTTGGAGCGGATCGCCGGAGAGCCGTTCGTCGAGCGGACCAAGTCGGTGTTGGTGCTGTCGCCGTTGTTGCGGAGGTTTTCTTCAGGATCGCCCGCCTGAGAGCTCGGGGCGGTCGGTTCGTCGGCGGGTGCGGGTGCGTGGGGGTTGTTCGCGCAGTTCCCCGCGCCCCTTCAGTGCCCGGGGTTTTCAAGTCACTCCGCGGTCTTCCTCGCCAACGCGTTGTTGCCGATCGAGTTGTGCACGCTGAAGCTCACCGCGTCCGGGCGGTAGCGGTCGTCGGACCACTCCACCGGGCGGCCCTCGCGGGTGGTGGTGACCCGCCGGACCCGCAGGAGGGGGCTGGTGCGGCGCACGGTGAGGAGCTTGGCGTCCCGGGCGCCGGCCGCCACGGCGTCGATCACGTGCTCCCCGTAGGCGAAGACCAGGCCCGTGTCGTCGAGCAGGCGCTGGGTCACGGAGGGGCAGTCCGCCTCGATGGGCTCGACGGCCGGGGAGATCCAGTCGGCGTACACCGTGCGCTCCAGCAGGACGGGCTGCCCGTCGAGACCGCGCAGCCGCAGCACGTGCAGCACCCGGGCGCCCGGGTCGAGCTGGAGGCGTACCCGGTCCTCGGCGGTGGCCGTCCGGTACTCCTGGGCGATCACCCGGCCCGTCGCCTCACGGCCCATCGCGCGCGCCCACTGGGCGAAGCTGCGCAGCTCCGCGAAGCTCTGACTGCGGCGGCCGGCCAGGACCACACGGCGGGCACCCTGACGTGACCCGATGAGGCCCTCGGCGGTCAGGGTCGCCACCGCCTGGCGGACGGTGCCGCGCGAGACGCCCCAGCGGGCCGCGAGTTCGGTCTCCGGCGGCAGCAGACTGCCCACCGTGTACTCCTCACGGTCGATCGCCCGCCGCAGCGCCTCGGCGATCTCCTCGTGTCGCGCCGCCATGGTCCCCCTCCGCTCGTCCGGTCGCTCGCTGTGTGCAGCGCGACCAGCCTAACCAGGCGGGGAAGGCGGCGCGGAACACGGCCTTCGGCCCGTGATTGTGCGGGAAACCGTGCACGAGTATTTCGCCGCCGTTTACGTGCGTGATATGAAGCGCGGACCTAATGAGGCCAACTTGTTCAGACAAGTGCTCCACCCAGATCGTCCCTGCGCGTACCCCTGGAGAGCCCCGTGACCCTCTTTCCGCCGAGAACCGCCGTCATCGGCGGCGCCCTCGCCGCCGCAGTACTCACCCTCAGCGCCTGTGGCGCGGCACCCGAGACCACGACCACCGACGACGGCGTCAACGCGGCCACCGCGACCTCGGCGAAGGACTTCGGCGGCATGGACGCACTGGTCGCCGCCGCCAAGCGGGAGGGCAAGCTCAACGCGATCGCCCTGCCCCGCGACTGGGCCAACTACGGCGCGCTGATCGACGGCTTCGAGAAGAAGTACGGGATCAAGATCGAGGTGGAGAACCCGGACGGCGCCAGCCAGGACGAGATCAACGCCGTCACCTCCCGCAAGGGACAGGACCGCGCGCCCGACGTGCTCGACCTCGGCAGCTCCTTCGCCCTCAGCGCCGCCCAGCAGGGGCTGCTCGCGCCCTACGAGGTGGCCGCCTTCGCCGACATCCCCGAGGGCCAGAAGGACCCGAAGGGCCAGTGGTACAACGACTACGGCGGCTACATATCCATCGGGTGCGACGCGAAGCGGGTCAAGGAGTGCCCCGAGACCCTCGCCGACCTGCTGCAGCCGAAGTACAAGGGCCAGGTCGCCCTCAACGGCAACCCCACCAAGTCCGGTTCGGCCTTCGGCGGCGTCTGGGCGGCCTCGCTCGCGAGCGGCGGTTCGTTCGACGACATCCAGCCCGGCCTCGACTTCTTCGCCAAACTGAAGAAGAACGGCAACTACACGCCCGTCGAATCCACACCGGCGACCGTCGAGAAGGGCGAGACGCCCATCAGCATCGACTGGGACTACCTGAACGCCGGGTACGCCGACGAGTTCAAGTCCAAGGGCGTCGACTGGAAGGTCGTCGTCCCGGAGGACGGCAAGTTCTCCCAGTACTACTCCCAGGCCATCAACAAGGACGCCCCGCACCCGGCCACCGCCCGGCTCTGGCAGGAGTACCTCTACAGCGCCGAGGGCCAGAACCTGTGGCTCGCCGGCTACGCCCGTCCGGCCCTGATGCCCGCCATGGAGAAGGCCGGCACGCTGGACGAGAAGGCCGCCGCCAAGCTGCCGAAGGTGTCGGGCACCCCTGAGTTCCCGACCGAGGAGCAGCAGACCAAGGCCAAGGACGCGCTCGCGCAGGGCTGGGCCAAGGCGGTCTCCGGGTGACCGCCGTCGCCACCGGGGCCGACCCGGCGCTCGGGGTCGCCGCTTCCGTGAAGCGGCGGCCCCGCCGCGGCGGATGGCTCGCCGTGCTCCCGCTGCTGGCCTTCGTCGCGATCGCCTTCGGGCTGCCCGCCGTCGCCATGCTGAACGGCGCGTTCACCGTCAAGGACCCGGCCACGGGCGCCACCGCGTACACCACGGCGAACATGTCGGCCTCCGTGCAGGGGGCCTACCTCACGGCCATGCTCGGCAGCGTGAAGCTGTCCGCCGTCGCGGCCGGGCTCGCCGCCGTCCTCGGACTGCCGCTCGCCCAGGCCGTGGTGACCTCCCGCTTCCCGGCGCTGCGCGAGGCCGTGCTCACCGCCTCCGGGGTGCTCGCCAACTTCGGCGGGGTCCCGCTCGCCTTCGCGTTCGTCGCCACCCTCGGCAACTCCGGCGTGCTGACCAGGCAGTTGGGCCTCACGGACCAGGGCTGGGACCTCTACAGCTTCTGGGGCCTGGTCATCGTCTACCTGTACTTCCTGATCCCGCTGATGGTCCTCACCATCGCCCCCGCCCTCGACGGACTGCGCGTCCAGTGGCGGGAGGCCGCCCAGAACAACGGCGCCACCGGCCTGCAGTACTGGCTCCACGTGGCCCTGCCCGTCCTCGCGCCCTCGCTGCTCGGCGGGCTGGTCCTGCTCTTCGGCAGCGCCTTCGCCGCGTACGCCACCGCCGCGGCCATGGTGGGCAGCTCCATCCCGCTGGTCACCCTCCAGATCGCCGACGCCATCTCCGGCAACGTCCTCGTCGGCCAGGAGAACGTGGCGCTCGCCCTCAGCCTCGACATGGTCCTGATCGCCGGGCTGGTCATGGCCGTCTACCTGCCCCTGCAACGACGGAGCGCCCGATGGCTGGCCTGAACCCGGGGCGCCCGGCCGCGCGCCGCCCCGCCCTGTGGCGCCCGCTCGTCCTCGCCTGCGCCGGGCTGTACTTCCTCGTCCCGCTCGCCGCCTCCGTGATCTTCACGGTCGACGTGCCGGGCGAGGGCCTCACCTTCGACGCGTACACCCAGATCCTCGGCACCGACGGCTTCGTCTCCAGCCTGCTGCTGTCGCTGGAGCTGGCCGCCGCGACCATCGCCGTCGTGCTGCTGCTGATGGTGCCCGCCATGGTCGCGCTGCGTCTCGGTGCCCCCAGGCTGCGGCCCGTGGTGGAGGTCGTGTGCTCCCTGCCGCTGGTGGTGCCGCCCATCGCGTTCGTCGCCGGCCTCGGCACCGTCCTCAAGTGGGGGCCCGAACACCTCTCCCGGACCCCGCTGTTCCAGACCTTCGTCGCGGTCCAGAACCCCGACTTCCCCGTGGTCCTGGTCCTCGCCTACGTCGTGATGGCGCTGCCCTTCGTGTACCGGGCCCTCGACGCCGGTCTCCGCGCCATGGACGTGCGCACCCTCGTGGAGGCCGCCCGCAGCTGCGGGGCGAACTGGCCGCAGGCGCTGGTGCGGGCCGTCCTGCCCAACCTGCGCGGGGCACTGCTCAACTCCGCCTTCCTCACCCTGGCGCTCGTGCTCGGCGAGTTCACCGTCGCCCAACTCCTCGGCTTCCGGCCGTTCGCCGTGTGGATCGTCAACGTCAGCGGCTCGCAGGCCCAGCTGTCCGTGGCCGTCTCGGTGCTCAGCCTCCTCGTCACCTGGGCCATGCTCCTCGCGCTCGCCTCCTTCGGCGGACGTACCCGAACCGCTTCCGCCTCCCGGGGATGAACCATGACCGTGCTTGAGAAGACCGCCACCGACACCGCCGCCACCGTCGAGTTCCGGGGCCTGCGCCGGGAGTTCGGCGCCACCGTCGCCCTCGACGGCCTCGACCTGACCGTGCGCCCCGGCGAACTGCTCGCCCTCCTCGGCCCCTCCGGCTGCGGCAAGACCACCGCCCTGCGGATGCTCGCCGGCTTCGAACACCCCGACGCCGGCGAGGTGCTGGTCGACGGCGAGGACGTCACCCGCGTCCCGGCCCACCGGCGCGACGCCGGCATGGTCTTCCAGTCGTACAGCCTCTTTCCGCACCTCAGCGCCCTCGACAACGTGGCCTTCGGGCTGCGCATGCGCAAGGTGCGCACCGCCGAACGGCGGTCCCGGGCAGCCGAGTTGCTCGACCTCGTGGGACTCGCCGACAAGGGCGCCCAGTACCCCCACCAGCTCTCCGGCGGCCAGCAGCAGCGCGTCGCCCTCGCCCGCGCGCTCGCCCTGCGCCCCCGCGTGCTGCTGCTCGACGAACCGCTCTCCGCCCTCGATGCCAAGGTGCGGCTCACCCTCCGCGAGGAGATCCGCCGGCTCCAGCAGGAGCTGGGCATCACCACCCTCTTCGTGACGCACGACCAGGAGGAGGCCCTGTCCATGGCCGACCGGGTCGCCGTGATGCACGCCGGACGGCTCGAACAGTGCGCCACGCCCGTCGAGTTGTACGGCCGCCCGGCCACCGCCTTCGTCGCCGAGTTCGTCGGCACCATGAGCCGGATCCCCGGACGGCTGGACGGGACGACGGTCGAGGTGCTGGGCCTGCGGCTGCCCGTCGACGGGACGGCGCCCACCACCCCGGAGGTCGACGTCCTCGTCCGGCCGGAGACGGTCGCCGTACGGCCGGACGGCACCGGTGACGCCCGGGTCGTCGCCACCGCGTTCCTCGGCGCCGCCACCCGCCTCACCGTACGGCTCGCCGACGGCACCGAGGTCAAGGCCGACCTGCCCACCCACGAGGCGGCGGCCCTCGGCGCCGGAAGCGCCGTCACGGTGAGCCTCCCCGCACGGCCGGTGCTCGTCGCCGCGCGCCCCACCCGCTGAGACACGGCCGCCCGGCCCCCACGGCCGGGCTCCCGCCCCGACACCCCCACGGAAAGAGAGTCCCTTGTCCCGATCCGCGCTCCAGGCCGCCCTGTTCGACATGGACGGCACGCTCGTCGACACCGAGCGGCTGTGGTGGGACGCGGTGGCGGTGGTGGCCGCCGGCCTCGGACGCACGCTGACCGAGGCCGACCAGCCGGACGTCCTCGGCCGTCCCGTCGAGCACACCGCCGCCTGGCTCGCCGGCCGCACCGGCGCCGACCGGGACGCGCTCGGCGCCGAACTGCACCGGGAGTTCGCCGACCGCGTCCGCACCGGGACCGTGCCCCGCCCCGGCGCGCTGGAGCTGCTGCGGGCCCTGGCCCGCGAGGGCGTCCCCACCGCCCTGGTCACCGCGTCTGCGCGGGCCGTCGCCGACACCGTCCTCGACGTCCTCGGCCGCGACCTGTTCGCCGTCTCCGTCACCGCCGACGACACCGAGCACACCAAGCCCGCCCCCGATCCCTACCTCGCCGCCTGCCGCGCCCTCGGCGTCGACCCCGCCGCCTGCGTCGCCGTCGAGGACACCCGGACCGGAGTCACCTCGGCGGAGGCCGCGGGCTGCGTGGTCCTCGCCGTCCCCTCGCTCGCCCCCATCGAGGAGGCCCCCGGGCGGACCGTCCGGGAGAGCCTCGCGGGCGTGACACCGGCGAGCCTGCGTCTGCTCGTCGCGCCCGACGGTCCCGCCCTGCGTGTGATGACCTGGAACCTCTGGTGCGGCGGCACCAAGGTCCGCGACCACCGCGCCAAGCAGCTCAAGGTGATCACCGACGCCGGCGTCGACGTGGTCGGCCTCCAGGAGACGTACGGCACCGCCGCCCAGGAACTCGCCGAGGCCCTCGGCTGGCACCACCACCGGGCCGGCGACAACCTCGGCATCATCAGCCGCCACCCGATCACGGCCCGCCTCGGCGACCCCCACGTCGGGTTCTACGGCGCCGCCGGCGTCCGGATCAGGACCGACTCCGGTACCGAGATGGACATCTGGACCGTTCACCTGGACCCCACGCCGTACGGACCCTACGAGGCCGCTTTCGACGGGCTGCCGGCCGCCGAGCTGATCGCCCACGAGCAGGTGCGGCTCACCCGGCTGCGGGACTGTCTGCGCCGGATCGACGACACCGCGTCCGGTGCGTCCGGCGCGACCGCCGTGCCCGTCGTGCTCGTCGGCGACTTCAACAGCCCCTCGCACCTCGACCGGCCGGACGTCGACTGGCCGGTGACCAGGGCCGCCGAGGCGAGCGGCCTGCGCGACTCCTACCGCGAGGCCCACCCCGACCCCGTACGGCAGCCCGGCCACACCTGGTCGCCGGTGCACGCCCTGCACGAGGACGGCAGCGGCCGACCCGAGCCGCAGGACCGGATCGACTTCGTGCTGCACCGGGGCCTCGCGGTCCTCGACTCCCGCACCCAGGTCAGCGGCACCCCCCGGCCCTGGCCGGACGTCGAGGACAACGACTGGCCGTCGGACCACGCGGCCGTGATCACCACGTTCGCGCTGGCGCCGGGCGCCCGCGAATGATCCCCTATATCCCCTGGGCCGGACGGGGGCGGCCCGGCTAGCATCGGTGCCATGACCTGGCGACATTGATCCACCCGCCGTGCCTCCCGAGGACCGCCTCGGACGCCGCTTCGACGACGTCCGATCCGCTCCTTCGGGAAGGCCTCATGACTCTCTCACCCGCGCGTGCGCCCGGTGTCGCGACCAGTGGTGTCCGACGGCTCACGGCCACGCTGTACGGCTACGCGTTCCTCGACGACTTCGTGCTGCTCTACCCGGTGTACGCGCTGCTGTTCAGCGACACCGGACTGTCGATCTGGCAGATCTCCTCGCTGTTCGCCCTGTGGTCCGTCACCGGGATCGTGCTGGAGGTGCCGTCCGGCGCCTGGGCCGACGCGGTCTCCCGGCGTCTGCTGCTGTGGGTGGGGCCGCTGCTCACCGCCGCCGGCTTCGCCCTGTGGGTGATCGTCCCCTCGTACGGGGCCTTCGCCCTCGGCTTCGTCCTGTGGGGCGTGCGCGGCGCGCTCGGTTCCGGAGCGCTCGAAGCGCTGGTCTACGACGAACTCGAACGGCTGGGCGCGGCCGACCGGTACGCGCGGGTCGTCGGCCGGGCCCAGGCGGTCGGGATGGTCGCCGTGATGGCCGCGATGGGACTGGCCGGTCCGGTCCTCGACCTCGGTGGATACCCGGCCGTGGGCGCCGCGAGCGTCCTGGTCTGTGTGCTGACCTCGGTGGTGGCCACGCGGTTCCCCGAACACCGGGAGGCGGTGCCGGGGCCGAAGCACGCCTCCACCCTCGCCACCCTGCGGGCCGGGCTCGCCGAGATCCGCCGGGACCGTTCCGTGCGGGGCGCGATGCTGCTCGTGCCGGCCGTCGGGGCGGTCTGGGGCGCGCTCGACGAGTACACGCCGCTGCTGGTCCGGGACACCGGCGTGGCCGAGCAGACCGTGCCGTATCTGCTGCTGGTCATCTGGGCGGGGCCGGCGGTCGGCAGCCTGCTGACCGGGGCGGGGGAGCGGATGGGCTCCGCCGGGCTGGGGGTGGTGTTGGCCGGGGCGTCCGTCGCGCTGGCCGTGGGGGCGCTGACGGGGACGCCGGCCGGGATCGGGCTCGTCGCCGTCGCCTTCGGGGGGTTCCAGCTGGTCAACGTGCTCGCCGACGCGCGGTTGCAGGACCGGATCGACGGGGCTCGGCGGGCGACGTTGACATCCGTCGCGAGCATGGGGACCGAGGCGGCGACGGTCGCCGTCTTCGCCGCGTACGCGGTGATCGGGGCGTCCTTCGTCCACGGGGTCGCGTTCGCCGTGTTCGCCGTCCCGTATCTCGTGACGGCGGGTGTGTTGGTGGTGCGGAGAGGCGCGTAGGGGGGTGGGGCGTGAGGTTCGTGGGCCGCCGCGGGTCCGGTGTGGCTGGTCGCGCAGTTCCCCGCGCCCCTGAAGGGCGCGGGTGGGCCCCTCTCTCAGGTGCGCAATGAATCGTCGTGCGGGCCCGGCCGCACGCAACGAATCCCCCGTCGGTGCGCAATGGCCGCCGCTTGTCCCGTTCGGCGCGGCGGCCGTACCGTCTTTCTGGCCCCCGAATCCCCCTTTGTCCCGGTGAGGAACACGCATGCGTACCGCCCTGCTCCAGAGCTCCGGCCGCCCCGGCTCGGTCGTCGGCAGCCTGAAGGTGCTCGACGAGGCCGCCGGGCGGGCCGCCGAGGCCGGGGCGGGGCTGATCGTGGCGCCGGAGATGTTCCTGACGGGGTACGCGATCGGCGACGACATCGAGCGGCTCGCCGAGGCGGCCGACGGCGACTCGGCCGACGCGGTCGCCGAGATCGCCGGGCGCCACGGGATCGCGATCGTCTACGGGTACCCGGAGCGGGCCGGCGAGGCGGTCTTCAACTCGGCGCAGCTCGTCTCCGCCGACGGCGTCCGGCTGGCGAACTACCGCAAGACCCACCTCTTCGGCTGCTTCGAGCGCGACCACTTCGCGCCGGGCGGGCGAAGCGTCGTCCAGGTCGACCTGGGCGGGCTCCGCGTCGGGATCCTGATCTGCTACGACGTGGAGTTTCCCGAGAACGTCCGCGCCCACGCCCTCGCCGGCACCGATCTGCTGGTGGTGCCCACGGCCCAGATGCATCCGTTCCAGTTCGTCGCCGAGTCGATGATCCCGGTGCGGGCCTTCGAGAACCAGATGTACGTCGCGTACGTCAACCGGGTCGGCCGCGAAGGCGAGTTCGAGTTCGTCGGGCTCTCCACGCTGGCCGGGCCCGACGGGATCGCGCGCACCCGCGCCGGACGCGAGGAGGACCTCGTCCTCGCCGACGTCGACCCTGCCGTCGTCGTGGCCTCCCGCGAGGCGAACCCGTATCTCCGGGACCGTCGCCCCGGGCTCTACGGCTCCCTCGTCTGAGCCCCGCCCACCCGAACCCCCGTTCCACCGCAAGGAGTCCGTACCCCATGACGTCCACCGTGCCCAACGCCGTCGAGCACGCAGACGAGCAGCAGCCGCCGATCACCATGTTCGGCCCGGACTTCCCGTACGCGTACGACGACTTTCTGGCCCACCCGGCCGGTCTGGGCCAGATCCCGGCCACCGAGCACGGGGCCGAGGTCGCGGTCATCGGTGGCGGGCTCTCCGGCATCGTGGCGGCGTACGAGCTGATGAAGATGGGGCTCAAGCCGGTCGTCTACGAGGCCGACCGGATCGGCGGACGGCTGCGGACGGTCGGCTTCGAGGGGTGCGACCCCTCGCTCACCGCCGAGATGGGGGCGATGCGCTTCCCGCCGTCCTCCACGGCGCTCCAGCACTACATCGACCTGGCGGGTCTGGAGACGCGGCCGTTCCCCAACCCCCTGGCGGAGGCGACGCCGTCGACCGTCGTCGACCTCAAGGGCGAGTCCCACTACGCCGAGACCATCGACGACCTGCCGCAGGTCTACCGCGACGTGGCCGCCGCCTGGAAGGCCTGCCTCGAAGAGGGCGCCGACTTCTCGGACATGAACCAGGCGCTGCGCGAGCGGGACGTGCCGCGCGTCCGGGAGATCTGGGCGAAGCTCGTCGAGCGGCTCGACAACCAGACCTTCTACGGCTTCCTCTGCGACTCCGAGGCCTTCAAGTCCTTCCGGCACCGCGAGATCTTCGGTCAGGTCGGCTTCGGTACCGGAGGCTGGGACACCGACTTCCCCAACTCCATCCTGGAGATCCTGCGCGTCGTCTACACCGAGGCCGACGACCACCACCGCGGAATCGTCGGCGGCAGCCAGCAACTTCCCCTGCGGCTCTGGGAGCGCGAGCCGGAGAAGATCGTGCACTGGCCCTACGGGACGTCCCTGAGGTCCCTGCACACCGACGGGGAGCCCAGGCCCGCCGTGACCCGGCTGCAGCGGACCGCGGGCAACCGGATCACCGTGGCGGACGCGAACGGCGACATCCGTACGTACCGGGCGGCGATCTTCACCGCCCAGTCCTGGATGCTGCTGTCGAAGATCGCCTGTGACGACTCGCTCTTCCCGATCGACCACTGGACGGCCATCGAGCGGACCCACTACATGGAGTCCAGCAAGCTCTTCGTGCCCGTCGACCGGCCGTTCTGGCTGGACAAGGACGAGGTCACCGGCCGGGACGTCATGTCGATGACGCTCACCGACCGCATGACGCGCGGCACGTACCTCCTCGACGACGGTCCCGACCGGCCCGCCGTCATCTGTCTCTCCTACACCTGGTGCGACGACAGCCTGAAGTGGCTGCCGCTGTCGGCGAACGAGCGGATGGAGGTCATGCTGAAGTCGCTCGGCGAGATCTACCCGAACGTCGACATCCGCAGTCACGTCATCGGCAACCCGGTGACCGTCTCCTGGGAGAACGAGCCGTACTTCATGGGCGCGTTCAAGGCGAACCTGCCCGGCCACTACCGCTACCAGCGGCGCCTGTTCACCCACTTCATGCAGGACCGGCTGCCCGACGACAAACGGGGCATCTTCCTCGCCGGCGACGACATCTCCTGGACGGCCGGCTGGGCGGAGGGCGCGATCCAGACCGCCCTCAACGCGGTCTGGGGCGTCATGCACCACTTCGGTGGCGCCACGGACGCGACCAACCCCGGCCCGGGAGACCTCTACGACAGCATCGCCCCCGTCGAACTCCCCGAGGACTAGGGCGGTTTCGAGGCAGGAGCCGCCCCCGGCCGCACCAGCCGGGGGTCACCTGCGAGGACGGCAGTCGGCCGGCTCGGGCAGCGGCGTCAGCAGCATGCGGCCCGCGAGGCCCACCGCCGCGTCCAGCCGGTGGGCGAACTCCTCGGCCAGATCGGTCAGTCCGCGCAGCGCCCACAGCGCGCGGGCGGCCGACCAGCTGGCCTCACGGGCGCGTTCCAGGCTCCACGCGCCGAGCAGATGTGTGAGCGGATCCGCGATCTGGAGGAGATCCGGACCCGGCATCAACTCCTCGCGGATACGTTCCTCCAGCGACACGAGGACATCGCCCACCTGCTCGAACTCGTCCTCCAGCTCGGCCGGTTCGCAGCCGAGAGTACGACAGGTGTCCACGACGGCCAGCGCGAGATCGTGCCCGATGTGCGCGTTGATGCCGCAGAGGGCGAACTGCAGCGGCCGTACCCCGGGATGGCGCCGGAACTGTAGCAGCGGCCGCCAGCAGGCGGGGGCGTGGCCGCCCTCGGCGACCCGCAGATACCGCTCGGCGAAGAGCACGTCCAGGGTGATCGCGGCCTCGGCGTCCGCGAAGTGACCGCTGTCCAGACGCCGTCCGATGGCCTCGGTGACGGCGAGGTACACACCGTTGAAGACGGCGATCCCGTCCCGTTGGGGAAGGGCCGCGTCCAGGGCCCGCATCCGGGAGACGACCGTGTCCACCGCGTCGATCCCGGCCGCCGTCTCCACCGGGTCGGCCCCGGCGGCCGCGTCCGCCCGGTCCACCGCTGCCACCACGTCCACCAGGGTGTCCGCCGAGTCCACGGAATTGGTGAATTGTTCCCACTGCGCCATAGGGGGCAGCGTCGCAGGCCTACGCTGACAGCGGTGCCGCCGTGCCCGGCGCGTCCCCGGAACGGGGTAACGCGGGCGCGGCGGGAAGTGCCGGGAAGCCGCCGCAGCGCGGTCCGGGGAGCAGGGGGGAGCACCACGTGTCAGGTTTACGCGCCCAGCGTCTGGCCGCACGCCGAGCCGAGCGCCGGCGGGCGGCGAGGCGCGGCGCCCTGACGGCAGCGGCGTCGCTCGTGGCCGTCGTCGGGACGATCACCGGCATGGTGGCCGCGATGGGCGGCGAGAGGGGAACCGACGAGGCCCGGCCGCCGACGAGCCGCTCGGGGGGCCTCCTGTCCGGCCCCTCCGCCCCTTCCGGCCTGTCCGGTCCGACCGGTCGGGCCGGACCCGCCCCGGACGGCACCTCGTCGCGGCGCACCTCGCCCTCCGCGTCGCCCTCCGACGCGCCCGGCCCCTCGGTGAAGGCCGGAGTGCGGCCCTCGGCCGAGCGGACCGACCGGCGGGCGGCACCCGGCACCGGCCCCGGCGAGCTCTACCGCCACCCCGACTCCCAGGTCCTCGACTGGGTGCGTGACCACCCCGGCGACCCGCGCGGCGCCGCCATCGAGTCCGGTATCGCCGACCGCCCCGCCGCCGTCTGGTTCACCGACCCCGACCCCGCCGCCCTCACCTCGCGGGTCGCGGCCGTCGCCGCCGGGGGCGCCGCGCGGGACCAGGTGCCGGTCCTCGTGGCGTACGCGATCCCCGACCGCGACTGCGGCGGTGCCTCGCAGGGCGGGGCGCCCGGCCTGGACGCGTACGACGCCTGGATCGACGCGTTCGCCGCCGGGCTCGGCTCGGACGACGTCATCGTGATCCTGGAGCCGGACGCGATCGCCCAGTCCGACTGTCTCTCCGCCGGCGGCCGCGCCGACCGCTTCGCCTCCCTCGCCCGCGCGGGCCGGGTCCTCAAGGCGGCCAACCCCGACGCCCGCGTCTACTACGACGCCGGGCACTCGGAGTGGAACGCCCCGGACCAGCAGGCGGCGCTCCTGCGCCAGGCGGGCGCCGCCGCCCCCGCCGGCTCGGACGGGGTCTTCAGCAACGTGTCGAACTTCAACCGCACGGAGGCGGAGGTCGCCTACACCCGCCGGGTCCTCGACGCTCTCGGCGCTCCCGCCGGCCTCGGCGCCGTCATCGACACCAGCCGCAACGGCAACGGCGCCCCGGCCGACGGCGAGTGGTGCGACCCCGCCGGCCGCGGCCTCGGCCGCCCGCCCACCCTCACCACGGGCGAGCCCCGCGTCCACGCCTACCTGTGGGTGAAACTGCCGGGCGAGTCCGACGGCTGCCGGGGGAGGGCGGGGACGTTCTCACCGGCGTACGCCTACGAGCTGGCGCGGGGCTGAGTGAGGCGTCGCGGGCGGTCGGATCAGGCCTTCGGGTCGGGCAGCGTCACCTTCGGGCTGGACACCCGGGGGCGGTCACGGTCACTGGTGCGCAGCACGCCCGCGAAGGCGACCAGGCCGCACGCCAGCAGGGTCACCAGGCCGAACGAGACGACCAGGCTGGTCAGTTGGGCCAACCCGCCGATCGCGCTCGGCGCCACGAGCCCGGAGGTGTACGTGATGGTCGCGACCCCCGCGATGGCCAGGCTGGGGTTGGGCCCGCTGCGGCCGGCGGCGGCGAAGCAGAGCGGTACGACGACCGCGATGCCGAGGCCCATCAGGGCGAACCCGGTCATCGCGACCGCCGGCGCGTTCGCGACGACGATGAGGACTCCGCCGACCGCGGCCAGCACACCGCCGGCCCGGACGGTACGGACCGAGCCGAAGCGGTTGACCACCGCGTCGCCCGCCAGCCGGGCCACCGCCATGGTCAGCATGAACCCGGTGGTGCACGCCGCCGCGAGCCCGGCCGAGGTCTCCAACTGGTTCCGCAGATAGACCGCCGACCAGTCCAGGGCCGCCCCCTCCGCGAACACCGCGCAGAACCCGACCGCGCCGATCAGCAGCGCCGACCTCGGCGGCAGCGCGAACCGGGGCGGCGGCTCCTCGTCCTCGGTGGGCCGCAGGTCCAGCACCCACCGGCAGACGATCAGCCCGAGAGCGGTGAGCACGGCCGCGGCGAGCGCGTGGTGCAGCCGGGCGTCCGACCCGAGGTGCGCGGCGAGGGTGCCGGCGGCCGAGCCGACGAGGGCGCCCGCGCTCCACATCCCGTGCAGACCCGACATGATCGACTTGCCGAGGCGGCTCTCGACCTCGACGCCGAGCGCGTTCATGGCGACGTCCGCCATGCCCGCCGACGCGCCGTACACGAACAGCGCGAGGCAGAGCGTCCAGAGGTTCGGCGAGAGGGCGGGCAGGACCAGCGCGAGCGTCCACATCGAGAGCAGGCCGCGCAGCGCGGTACGGGCGCCGAACCGGTGACTGATCCGGCCCGCGAGCGGCATCGCCAGCGAGGCGCCGATCGCCGGGAAGGCCAGGGCGAGACCCAGTTGGCCCGCGCTGACGCCCGCGTGGTCCTGGATCCACGGCACGCGGGTCGCGAACGAGCCGGTGACGGCGCCGTGCACCGCGAACACGGCCGCCACGGCGTACCGCGCCCGCCTCACCTCGCGCTGCTCGTAGAACACCGCACTCATTCTCCGCCTCCCTGGATCCTCTGTACGCCGCGAGGGCACCGCGCCGGCTCCCCGTACGCGCCGGGAGAGCGTCACGCCCGCCCTCCGCCGCCGCGGGACGGCACCACGCCCGCCTTCCGCTGTCGCGGGACGGCACCGCGCTCGCGCCCCCGCCACCGTGCGGACGGGAGCACTCGACCGCCCCCGCTCCCGACCCTCCGGGTGGCCCCGATGCCCTCGGCCCGACCGGGCTCCGTAGCGCTGACGTAAACTATCAGGAACCCTGCCTGATAGATAGGGAGCGGGGTGGGCAGCAGGCGCCCCGGGGCCAACCGCCCCCCGGCGCCGCCTATCTGGGAGGATCCCGCCATGCCCGCATCACCCAGCACCGCCCGAGCCATCAACGACCGGCTCGCCCTGCGGCTGCTGCAACAGGAAGGGCCCCTGACGGCAGGGCAGTTGAAGCAGCTCACCGGTCTGTCCCGGCCCACCGTCGCCGATCTCGTGGAGCGCCTCACGGCCGCCGGGCTGATCGAGGTCGTGGGGGAGTCCGGGGAGCAGCGGCGCGGGCCCAACGCCCGCGTCCACGGCATCGTCGCCGACCGCGCGCACCTCGCCGCCCTCGACGTGCGCACCGAGGGGGTCTCGGTCGTGGTGGCCGATCTCATCGGTACGGAGCTGGCGCGGGCGTCCGTCCCGATCGCGGACGACGCCTGCACGGGACCCGCGGTGGAACAGGCCGTCGCCCTGGTGGAGCGGACCGCCAAGGAGGCGGGCGCCGACCGGCTGCACACGGTGGTGATCGGCGCCCCCGGCCTGATCGACCCGGCCACCGGCGAACTCCGCGACTCAAGCGGCCTCCCCGCGTGGCACCGCCGCCTGGTCGCCGCCCTCGGCGAACGGCTCCCCGCCCGCGTCCTCGTCGAGAACGAGACCAACCTCGCCGCGCTCGCCGAACAGCGCGACGGCGCCGCCCGCGACCGCGACACCTTCGTCCTCCTCTGGCTCGGCCTCGGCACCGGCGCCGCCGTGGTCCTCGACGGCCATCTCCGACGCGGTGCCTCCGGCGGCACCGGGGAGATCGGCTTCCTCCCCGTCCCGGGCACGGCCACCGCCCCCTCCGCCGTCGACTGCGAGGGCGGCTTCCACTCCCTCGGCGGCGCGGCGGCGGTGGTCGCACTGGCCACCGCGCTCGGCCTCACGGCCGAGGCGGCGGCGCACGAGCCGTACGCGGCGGCACTCGTGCGCGCGGCGGCGACCGCCCTCGCGACGCCCGGCGCGGCGGACTCGTCGCCGCCCGACCTCCACGCCGCCTTCCTCGACACCCTCGCCGACCGCGTCGCCATCGGCGTGGCCTCGGTCGTCGCCGTGCTCGACCCCGGCTGTGTGGTGCTCGGCGGCGAGGTCGGCCGGGCCGGCGGTGACCAACTCGCCGGCAGGGTGGGGAAGCGGCTGGAGTCGATGTCGCCGTTGCCGACCGAGGTGCGGGCCAGTGGCCTCGGCGGGACCGCCGTCCTGCGCGGCGCGCTGCTCATGGCCCGGGAGGCGGCCCAGGACGACCTGTTCGGATCGCCCGCGCGGTAGCCCGGGCGCCCCCTCACCCCTTGCCCGGCGCCGCCCCGAACCGCTGCTCCAGGTACTCCGCGAAGGTCACCTTGCCCACGGCGCGCCCCGGCGTGAGATGGCCGCCGGCGCGGAAGCCCCGATAGGCCTTGCCGAACAGCGGGACGTTCACGAGCGGGCGGCGGCGGCCGGTGGCCGACAGGTAGGCGCGGGCCAGCCGGGGGAAGCTGAGGACCTCCGGGCCCCCCAGGTCGTCGACGCGGCCGGCGGGGGCGCCCGCGGCCAGCTCCACCAGCCGGTCCGCGACCTCGGTGACGGCGACGGGCTGGTCGCTCACCCCGGCGGGGAGCATCATGACCGGCGGCTTGGAGAGACTCTGGAAGAGCAGCACGACCAGGTCGTGGAACTGGGTCGCGCGCAGGATCGTCCAGCCCAGCCCGGACCCCTCGACCAGCCGCTCGACCGCCAGCTTGGACCGGTAGTAGCCGAGCGGCACCCGGTCCACCCCGACGATCGAGATGTGGACGAGATGGCGGACCCCGGCCCGCCGCGCCGCCTCGATCAGATGTTCTGCCGCCTTCTCGTCGCCCCCGCGCGGCGACGTCGCGCAGTGCACGATCGTGTCCACCCCCGCCACCGCCGCGTCCAGCCCGCTCCCGCCTGCGACGAGGTCGACGGCGTACGGCTGGGCGTGCCGGCTGAGGACCCGTACGTCGTGTCCGGCCGCCCGCAGCCGCTCGGTGACGGGGCGCCCGAGGACGCCGGTGCCACCGGTCACCAGGATCGTTGTCATGCTGTTTCCTCCGCGTCGGCGAGCGGAACCACCCCGCGCGGCCGCCGTCCCGCGACCTCCAGCCTGCGCGTCCCGGCACCGGTCGGCAGGGCGGGGGACCCGGCGGCGGGGCAAGGGCCGTCGTCACCGCCGCCGGGCCGTTCGAGGCGGGTACCGCGACCGCAGACTTTAAAAGGACTAGACCAAGCGGGTCAATGGATCGCGCGGCCCACGAGTGGGGCCGCCGTGACGGAAGTTGACCCTTGGTCAGTGATAGCCGAAACCCGTCGGTGCCCGCCGGAGAAGTCCACAGATGCCTCCTGTGAGCCACCCCACAGCCCTCACCCGCATGGGTGCCGACCGGGCGTGGCACACTGGCCATGTACCAGAAGCAGCGCACTCCGGGGTCGGTGAAAGTCCGAACCGGCGGTTACAGTCCGCGACCCGGTCGCTTCCAGCGGCCGGTTGACCAGGTGAAATTCCTGGACCGACGGTTAAAGTCCGGATGGGAGGCAGTGCGCGGCGGGCGGGCATTCGTGCGCGCCGCCGTCTGTTTTTGGCCTACCTCAGCAGGGGTGGGCCTTCTACGCGGCGTCGCCCCCTGTGCCGCGGTCCGCTCTGTCTGTCGTCTTCGACAGCCCCGGAGTCCGTGCCCTACGAGGCAGGAGGACCCGGGAAGTGTTCACCGGAATCGTCGAAGAGCTGGGTGAGGTCACCGCCGTCGAGAATCTCGGCGACTCCTCCCGCTTCCGTCTGCGCGGCGCAGTCGTCACCGAGGGCGCGAAGCACGGCGACTCCATCGCCGTGAACGGTGTCTGTCTCACGGTCGTGGAGCACGAGGACGACTGGTTCACCGCCGACGTCATGGCGGAGACCCTCGAACGCTCCAGCCTCGGCGCCCTCGGCGTCGGTTCCCGCGTCAACCTCGAACGCCCGATGGCCGTCGGCGAGCGCCTCGGCGGGCACATCGTGCAGGGCCACGTCGACGGCACGGGCCAGGTCATCGAGCGCAAGCCCTCCGAGAACTGGGAGATCGTCAAGATCTCGCTCCCGGCGGACCTCACCCGGTACGTGGTCGAGAAGGGCTCCATCACCGTCGACGGCATCAGCCTCACCGTCGTCGACGCGGGCCCCGACTACTTCACGGTGAGCCTCATCCCGACCACGCTCGACCTGACCACGCTCGGCCGCAAGCAGCCCGGCGACCCGGTCAACCTGGAGGTCGACGTCATCGCCAAGTACGTCGAGCGCCTGCTGGGCGACCAGGGCGGGGCGAACACCCAGGGAGCGGGACGGTGAACTCCCTGAACACCGTCGCCTTCACCGCCTTCGGCCAGCAGATCCTCTGGTCGGACATGATCGGCAACGTCCTCGGGCTGATCGCCCTCGCCCTCGGCGCGATCCGCTCCCTCTGGAACTGGCCCGTGCAGTTCCTCTCCGGCCTCGTCCTCTTCGGCGCCTTCGTCGGCCACCTCACCGGCAGCGCCGGCAAGCAGGTCATCGTCATGGCCGTCGCCGCGTACGGCTGGTGGCAGTGGAACCGCACCAAGGGACAGTCCGCGGACGGCGCCATCACCCCGCGCTTCGCCACCTGGCGCGAGCGCGGCTACCTGATCGCCGGCGCCGTGCTCGGCACCCTCGCCGTCGGCGGCCTCTTCACCGCCTTCCCGACCCTGTCCTGGGACCCCTGGCCGGACGCGTACATCTTCACCGGCACCGTCGTCGCCATGTACGCCCAGGCACGCGGCATGGTCGAGTTCTGGTTCGCCTGGCTGCTCGTGGACCTCGTCGGCGTCCCCCTGAACTTCGCCAACGGTTACGCGTTCTCCGGATTCGTCTACATCATCTACGGCGCGCTCGTCCTGTGGGGCATGCGCGACTGGTGGCTGCGCTCCCGCAAGCCCGCCCTGGAAGGAGCCCCCGCATGAGCACGGCGCCGATCCTCTACAGCACCGACGACATCGAGGAGTTCGGACTCGACCCGGTCGAGCAGGCCATCGCCGACATCGCGGCGGGCCGCCCCGTCGTGGTCGTCGACGACGAGAACCGCGAGAACGAGGGCGACCTCGTCATCGCCGCCGAGAAGGCCACCCCCGAGATCGTCGCCTTCATGATGAGCGAGTGCCGGGGCATGATCTGCGCCCCCATGGAGGGCGACGAGCTGGACCGGCTCGAACTGCCTCAGATGGTGCAGCAGAACACCGAGTCCATGCGCACCGCCTTCACCGTCACCGTCGACGCGGGTCCCCGGCACGGCGTCACCACCGGCATCTCCGCCTCCGACCGCGCCACCACCCTCCAGCTCCTGGCGAGCGGCACCGCCGAGCCCGGCGACTTCGTCCGGCCCGGCCACATCTTCCCGCTGCGCGCCCGCTCCGGCGGGGTGCTCGTGCGCGACGGCCACACCGAGGCCGCCGTCGACCTCGCCCGCCTCGCGGGCCTGCGCCCGGCCGGCGCGATCGTCGAGATCGCCGGCGAGGACGGCCGCATGCTGCGCCTGCCCGAACTGATCCCGTTCGCCCGCAAGCACGGCCTGACGATCATCTCCATCGAGGACCTGATCGCCTACCGCCGCAGTTCCGAGCCCACCGTCCGGCGCGAGGCCAAGACCCAACTCCCCACCGCCTTCGGTGACTTCACGGCCTACGGCTACCGCTCCACCGTCGACGGCGTGGAGCACGTCGCCCTCGTCCACGGCGAGATCGGCGACGGCGAGGACGTCCTGGTCCGCGTCCACTCCGAATGCCTCACCGGCGACATCTTCCACTCGCTGCGCTGCGACTGCGGCCCCCAGCTCGAGACCTCCCTCGAACGCATCGCCACCGAGGGCCGGGGCGTCGTCGTCTACTTGCGCGGACACGAGGGCCGCGGCATCGGGCTGCTGTCCAAGCTGCGCGCGTACGAACTCCAGGAGCTCGGCCGCGACACCCTCGACGCCAACCTGGAGCTGGGTCTGCCCGCCGACGCCCGGGACTACGGGGCCGGGGCGCAGATCCTGCGGGACCTGGGCGTGCGCAGTCTGCGGCTGATGACCAACAACCCCGAGAAGACCGACGCCCTCGTCCGGCACGGCCTCGACGTCACCGACCGCGAGCCGATGCCCGTCCGCGCGGGCGAGCACAACCTCCGCTACCTGCGCACCAAGCGGGACCGGATGGGCCACGACCTGCCCTGGCTGGACGCGACCACCACGTCCACCTGCGGTAATCAGTAACCAGGCAATCGACCGGCACGACCGCCCGTACGGCACCGCGTACGGGATCGAGAACCAAGGAGCAACGTGAGCGGCAAGGGCGCACCCGAACTGTCCGTACGCAACTGCGGCGACCTGCGCGTCGCGGTCATCGCGGCGCAGTGGCACGAGAAGGTGATGGACGGCCTGGTCGAGGGAGCCCTGCGCGCCCTGCGCGACCTGGGCATCACCGAGCCGACCCTGCTGCGGGTGCCCGGCAGCTGGGAACTCCCCGTCGTCGCCAAGGTCCTGGCCGGCCGCGGCTACGACGCGATCGTCGCCCTCGGCGTCGTCATCCGCGGCGGCACCCCCCACTTCGAGTACGTGTGCCAGGGCGTCACCCAGGGCCTGACCCAGGTCTCCGTCGACACCGGCGTCCCCGTCGGCATGGGCGTACTGACCTGTGACACCGAGGAGCAGGCCCTGGACCGCGCCGGTATCGAGGGCTCGAACGAGGACAAGGGCCACGAGGCGGTGACGGCGGCGGTGGCGACCGCGGCCACCCTCCGCTCAGTATCTGAACCCTGGCGCTGAGACACGGGCGGTTGCGCGTAGGCTGAGCCTCACCATGTCCAAGAAGACGTTCGAGGAGCTCTTCACCGAGCTCCAGCACAAGGCCGCCCAGGGCGACCCCGCCACTTCCCGCACCGCAGAACTGGTCGAGAAGGGCGTCCATGCCATCGGCAAGAAGGTCGTCGAAGAGGCCGCCGAGGTCTGGATGGCCGCCGAGTACGAGGGCAAGGAAGCCGCCGCCGAGGAGATCTCGCAGCTGCTGTACCACGTCCAGGTGATGATGGTCGCCCGCGGTATCTCCCTGGACGACGTGTACGCCCACCTGTAAGCCAGCCCGTTCCGCACATCACCTCTCACGCAAAGGAAGCTCGCCTCATGCTGCGCATCGCCGTCCCCAACAAGGGTTCCCTGTCCGGCCCTGCGGGGGAGATGCTGCATGAGGCGGGCTACCAGCAGCGCCGGGAGTCCAAGGAGCTGCGGATCGTCGACCCGGTCAACGAGGTCGAGTTCTTCTACCTCCGCCCCCGCGACATCGCGATCTACGTCTCCTCGGGCCGCCTCGACATCGGCATCACCGGCCGGGACCTGCTCATCGACTCCGGCGCCAACGCCGAGGAGATCCTCCCGCTCGGCTTCGCCCGCTCCACCTTCCGCTTCGCCTCCAAGCCGGGCACGGCGAGCGGCGTCGCGGACCTCAAGGGCAAGACGGTCGCCACCTCCTACGAGGGCATCGTCGCCGGACACCTCGCGGACAACGGCGTCGACGCCTCCGTGGTCCACCTCGACGGCGCCGTCGAGACCGCCATCGAACTGGGCGTCGCCGAGGTCATCGCCGACGTCGTCGAGACCGGCACCTCCCTGCGCAACGCGGGCCTGGAGGTCTTCGGCGAGCCGATCATGAAGTCCGAGGCCGTCGTCATCCGCCGCGTCGGCGCCGACACGTCTTCGGAGTCCGCGGAGGCCTCGGAGAACGAGGCCAAGGTGCAGCAGTTCCTGCGCCGCCTCCAGGGCGTCCTGGTCGCCCGGACCTACGTGATGATGGACTACGACTGCCGCGTCGAGCAGTTGGAGAAGGCCGTCGCGCTCACCCCCGGCCTGGAATCCCCGACCGTCTCGCCGCTGCACAACGAGGGCTGGGTCGCCGTCCGGGCGATGGTCCCGGCCAAGGAGGCCCAGCGGATCATGGACGACCTGTACGACATCGGCGCCCGGGCCATCCTGACCACCGCCATCCACGCCTGCCGCCTCTGACGGCCGGGGAGTCGTACGCCATGCCGGACCAGTCCTCCCTCCCCGCGCTGCCCGTCACTTTTCGGCCGGGCCGCACCCGGGCCGTGCTGCTGTCGGCCGCGGGCGCGATCTTCGTGGTCATCACGGTCGTCGCGCTGCTGCTGCCCACGCTCGGCCCCGGGGAGCGCCTCAGCTTCGTCTTCACGGCGGCCATGCTCGCCGGGGTGCTGTGCCTGCTCTCCCGGCCCAAGGTGGTCGCCGACGATTCCGGTGTGACCGTGGTCAACATCACCGCGCGGCGGCAGCTGGGCTGGGCCGAGATCGTGCAGGTGAACCTGCGGGTCGGCGACCCGTGGGTCTTCCTCGACCTCACCGACGGCACCAGCCTGCCCGCCCTCGGCATCCAGCCGGGCATCGCCAAGCAGCGCGCCATCGAGGACGCCCGCACCCTGAGGGCGCTGGTGGAGGCCCGCTCGGTCGCCGAGCCCGAGCAGCATCAGGGCTGACCCGAGCGAAGATCAGGGCCGACCCGAGCGAAGATCAGGGCCGACTCGGGGCCGTCGCCCCTGCCGCACCGGCCCCTGTCTTGATTAATCTGTTGGCGGAGGCGTTTTCGTCGCGCCTCCGCCTCTGCCCTTCCACCCCGGGAGGCAGGGGCTCCCTGCTATTCGAGGAGTGACTCCCTCCAGCGATGGACGGATCGTCCTGTAGTACCTGCGCCGCCCCCTCCCGAGATACCGAGGCGGCGGCATGACCATCCCCTTGCTGCTCCTCGGAGCCGCGTTCCTGCTGATCCTCGCCAACGGCTTCTTCGTGGCCGCCGAGTTCGGCCTCGTCACGGTCGAGCGACCGGAGGCCGAGAAGGCCGCCGCCGAGGGCGACCGCCGGGCCCACAAGGTGGTGGCCGCGCTCAAGGAGCTGTCCTTCCAGCTCTCCGGCACCCAGCTCGGCATCACCATCACCTCCCTCGTCGTCGGCATGCTCGCCGAACCGGCGCTCGCGGAGATACTCCACGGCCCCTTCACCGCCATCGGCATACCCGAAGGCGCCGTGTCCGGGGTGTCCGTGGTCGTCGGCATGCTGCTGGCCTCCGCCGTCCAGATGGTGATCGGCGAACTGGTCCCGAAGAACTGGGCGGTGTCGAAGCCCATGCAGGTCGCCCGCTTCGTCGCGGGCCCCCAGCACGTCTTCTCCCGCCTCTTCCGCCCGGTCATCGCCGCTCTCAACGCGGTCGCCAACCGCCTGGTCCGCGCCTTCGGCGTCGAGCCCACCGACGAGCTGGCCTCCGCCCGCACCCCGGGCGAACTGGTCTCCCTCGCCCGGCACTCGGCCCAGGCCGGTGCCCTGGAGCAGGACACGGCCGACCTCTTCGTCCGCACGCTCTCCCTGGGCGACCTGACCGCGGAGAACGTGATGACACCCCGCGTCAAGGTCAGCGCCCTCCAGTCCTCGGCCACCGCCGAGGACGTGGTCAACCTGACCCGCGCCACCGGCCTCTCCCGCTTCCCCGTCTACCGGGAGCGGATCGACGAGATCGTCGGCATGGTCCACCTCAAGGACGCCCTCGCGATCCCCGCCCCCGACCGGCTGCACACCCCGGTCGGCCGTATCGCGAAGGCCCCGCTGCTCGTCCCGGAGTCGCTTCCGGTGCAGCCGCTCCTGGCCCGGCTGCGCAGCGAGCAGCCCATCGCCGTCGTGGTCGACGAGTACGGCGGTACGGCCGGCGTGGTGACCCTGGAGGACATCGTCGAGGAACTGGTCGGCGAGGTGCGCGACGAGCACGACGGGCACGAGCGCCCCGAACTCGCCGCCGCCCCGCCCGAGGACGGCCGCCTCGCCTGGGACGCCGACGGCAGCTGCCGGGTCGACGTGCTCCAGCGCATAGGTCTCGACGTCCCGGAGGGCCCGTACGAGACGGTCGCCGGCCTCGTCGCCGACCTGCTCGGCCGTATCCCGGCCCCCGGCGACCGCGCCGAGCTGCCCGGCTGGCGGCTGGCGGTGCGCCAGGTCGGCCACTACCGCGCCGAGCGCGTACGCCTCATCCGCACCACTCCCGCCACGGAGACCACCCCCGTCACGCGAGCGGTCCGCGCCTCGGGGCCCACCCCCGTCACGGACCCCGCCTCGGCCGTGGAGGCAACCCGATGAGCGTGCTCCAACTCCTCTTCGCCCTGCTCCTCGTGCTCGCCAACGGCTTCTTCGTCGGCGCCGAGTTCGCACTGGTCTCGGTCCGCCGTAGCCAGATCGAACCGCTGGGTACCACCCGGGCCCGCCAGGTCCTCTACGGCCTGGAGAACCTGCCCCAGATGATGGCGGCGGCCCAGTTCGGCATCACCGTCTGCTCGCTCACCCTGGGCGCGGTCGCCGAGCCGACCGTGGCCGAGCTGCTGGAGCCGCTCTTCGAGGCCGTCCACCTGCCGCACGGCATGATCCACCCCCTGGGCTACGTCATCGCGCTGGCCGTGGTGGTCTTCCTCCACCTCGTCATCGGGGAGATGCTGCCGAAGAACCTCGCGATGGCGGCGCCGGAGAAGACGGCGCTGTGGCTGAGCCCGGCGCTGGTGGCCTTCGCACGGCTGTGCAAGCCGGTCACGATCGGTCTCGGCGCCTGCGCCCGCGTGGTGCTGCGGCTCTTCCACGTCGAGCCCAAGGACGAGGTCGAGGCCGTCTTCACCAGCGTCCAGCTGGGCCGCCTGGTCGAGGACTCCGGTCAGGCCGGGCTGCTCGACCCCGAGGAGCAGGAGCGCCTGGAGGACGCGCTGGAGCTGGGCTCCCGCCCGGTGACGGACGTCCTGCTCAAGCGCGACACGCTGGTGACGGTGGGCCCTTCGGTGACCCCCGCGCAGGTGGTGGCGCTGACGGCCCGTACGGGGTACTCCCGCTTCCCGGTGGTGGCCGAGACCGGTGCCTTCATGGGCCGCTACCTCCATGTCAAGGACGTTCTCGACCTGGAGGACTCCGACCGCGCCGTCCCCCAACAGCTCTGGCGCCCCATGACCACCCTCCGCGCGGAGCTGCCGCTGGACGACGCGCTGACCGTCATGCGGCGGGCCGCCACCCATCTGGCCCAGGTCGCGGACGCCTCCGGCAAGGTGCTGGGCCTCGCCGCCCTGGAGGACGTCCTGGAACTCCTGGTGGGCGAGGTCCGAGACCCGGCCCACCGCGAGCCCCAGCCGGTCCGGCTGACGGAACCGAGGGGCAGCGAGACCCCGAGGGAGGCCGTGGCGTCCTGACCCGTTCGCGCAGTTCCCCGCGCCCTGAGGAAATGGCCGCAGGCCTTTCAGGGGCGCGGGGAACTGCGCGAGAAGCCCCACCGGACCCGCGGCCGGGGTCGACTCACATGGCCGAAGGCTCCCCGGGCCCCCGCCCCGACAGAACCTCCCCGTACGCCTGCATCAGGTCCGGCAACCGCAACGTCGACAGATCATCCCGCGTCGGAATCGACGGATACCCCGACAACCGCAGATCCCGATACGCACAGCTCTTCTCGTACAAGGTCCGCAGAAACCGCCCGTTCCCCAACTCGTCGATCCACCCCTGGTCCACCACATGCCCGGAGACGGACCGCAACTCGTCCAGCGCCTCCTCGTCCCACACGTCCCCGTTCTCCGCCGCGAGCACCTCCCCGATGGAGGTCAGCTCCAGCGGCCGGTACGAGGGAAAGTCCACACGTGTCGTGAACCGGGACGACAGCCCGGGGTTCGCGGCCAGCAGCCGGTCCATCCCCTCCGGATAGCCGGCCAGGATCACCACCAGATGATCCCGGTTGTCCTCGGCCCGCTTCAGCAGCACCTGAAGCGCCTCGTCCCCGTACGCGTCCCCCTTCCCGTACCCGGAGTTCGACAGGGAGTAGGCCTCGTCCACGAACAGCACACCGCCGATCGCGGAGTCGATCAGCTCGTTGGCCTTCACGGCGGTCTGCCCGAGGTACTCGCCCACGAGATCCGCGCGCTGCGCCTCGACGAGGTGATCGCCGCCCAGCAGCCCGAGCGCGTAGAAGACGCGGCCCAGTATTCGCGCCACGGTCGTCTTCCCGGTCCCCGACGGCCCGGAGAAGACGAAGTGCCGCTTGGGCGGCTGCACGGGCAGCCCCTGCCCGGCCCGCAACCGCGCCATGTTCAGCTGCGCGGACAACGCCTTGACCTGCCGTTTGACCGGCTCGAGCCCGACCATCCGCTCCAGCTCCGCCAGCGCCTCCTCCAGCAGCTCCGGATCCGTCGGCCCCGCCGGCAGGGACAGCGGCTCCACCGGCACCACGGACTTCTCCCGGACGAAGACGTCGCCGGCCTCGGGAGGCAGCCCGCCCGACGGCGGCGGCCCGGGATCGGAGATCTTGAGGTCCCGGCCGTCGGCGTCGAAGAACGGCTCCAGGCCGTCGCCGTCGAGCACGTCCTGCCCGATCCCGGCGAGCGCGATCGCGGCGAAGTCGCTCGCGTCGTCGTCGTATCCGTCCCCTTCGGCGATCGCGGCCAGCCGCGCGGAGGTGTCCATGAAGGCGGGGTCGACCCGGTGCACGGCCCGGTACAGCGGCAGCGCGGCCGCGCTGCGCCCCGTGCCCTCGTGCGCGCGGGCCAGCCAGTACCGCAGCTCCTTGCGCTGGGGTTGCTCGCTCCGGCAGCGCATCAGCGCGGCGGACAGCAGCGGCTCGGCCTGCCCGTACGTCTCCAGCCGGACCCGGGCCATCCCGCCGAACAGGCCGGCCTCGATCCCGAGGAGGGGATCGTCGAGCAGCGGATCGGTGTGCCGGACCAGCTGCTCCCAGTCCTTGACCAGATAGGCGCGGCAGGCGTGCAGGAACCGCACCTGGTGGTCGGCGTCGACCGGCGGCAGCCCCGCGAGCGCCCGGTCCAGCTCGGGCACATGGCGCCCGTCCAGCCAGTGCGAGGCGTGCGCGAGGAGCAGATCACGCGGGCTCTCCAGCACCGGCTGCACCCACCAGCCCAGCCAGTACCAGGAGTTGAGGGTCCGGCGGTGCCGGGAGCGCTGCTCCCCGAAGCGTTCCCGGTGCCGGAACATCCTCAGCAGCGCGGTCGTCGTGTCCACCCGCAGCGCGTGCAGCCCGAGCCAGCCGTCGGCCATCCCCGGATCCATCCGCACCGCGGCGCGGAACTCCTCCTCCGCCTGCGGATAGGCGCCCATCGTGTAGGCGTCCACGCCTCGCAGCCAGGCGAGGTCGGCCGGAGCCTCGGGGCCCCGCGAGCCGAAGTCCATCACGTCCCCCACAAACCGTGCCCCCGCTGGAAACCGAACGGGCCGGTGCCCGTCGGCAGCCTTCGTCGAACCGCTGTGCCGCGGACGGGAGTTGTGCCGGTGTGCTGCTGCAGCCGTCCGAAGGTCGCACCCTGGGCATCGTACCTGCGGGTCCCTCGCCCTTCGAAGGGTGCCGCAGCCCTCGTCCCACGAGGTGGGAGCAGACGGGGCGCATTGCGGACGGTGACCGAGCGTGAAGGAATGGTGTCCCAGGAGTTCCGGAAAACCGCGAAAAAGGCAGAACGAAGCCCCCGATCACGGGGGAACAATCGGGGGCTTCGCGTATGGGGGCGGTATCGAATGACCGCACATTGAGAACGTAAGACCTGTACGGCCCCCCGGTCAAGCCGAGTTGGAACACCCGGGCAACTTCTCGGACGGCTGTCTTCACAAGTTCAGCACATTGCGGATGGGTCGTCACCCTGAGTGAGGTGAGGCGCCCCGCCGGGAGTCGTCGCAGGTCCCGCCAGCACCTCGTACCCCCTGTTTCCCGGCCGAATCAGCAGATCGGCGAACGGCCGAGAAGGATCCTCGGCGAAATGCCGACGCTCCGCCCTGACCCACCCGCCCCAGAACGCGCTCTGCTCCGCCCCGTCCCGCGCCTGCCCCCGCGCCCAGGCGTCCTCCTTCGCCATGTCCATCCACACCAGCAGCGCCAGATGCGGCCGCAGCTCACGCCGGCCCGCCCCCACCCCCTCGACGACGACCACGGGCGCGCTCGGCAGCCCCCGCTCCGGACCGAAGCGGCGCTCGCGCCAGTCGTACGGGGCATAGCGCGCGCTCCGCCCGTGGCGCAGCGGTTCGATCACCTGCTCCAGCAGGCGGTCCGTCCACGCGAACAGTTCCTCGTGCGTGGCGATGTCGTCGAGATGCAGCACGGGGGCGCCGCCGAGCGCGGCGGCCAGCCGCCCGGCGAAGGTGCTCTTCCCGGAACCGGCGTGCCCGTCGACTCCCACCAGCCGGACCGGCCCGCAGGAGGGCGGCAGCCGGCGCAGCCGGGCGGCGAGCTCGTCGACGGCGGGGTCCTCGGGAGCGGGGGAGACGTGCATACGGGGATTGAACACCGTGCGCGCGGCCACGGGACACGCCACTGGTGTCGACCAATATTGGCGGGCGTGGCGCGGCGCGAGGTGCTGGCAGAAGTCGTTCCCCGGCGTCCATAGTGGGCGAACAGCCGTGCGTCTGAACCGTTCCTTCCGGACCACTGGGGGTCACCCACAGATGACGAGCCTCTCCGAGCCGTCCCGCAGGACCGTCCTGACCGCAGCCGTCGCCACCGCCGCCGCGGCGGCCGGAGGAGCGACGAGCCAGGCGGTCGCGGACACCAAGAGCGGCCGGGGCACAGCCACCGGCCGCCCCGCGCGAGCACCGGAACGCTCCACCGACTACCGAGCCTGGACCTCGTACGCCGACTGGTGCTCGGGCAGTGCCCGCGGCACCGTGGCGAAGGCGGGGACACGGCCGGGATTGGTGATCGGCGTCCCGCTCGGTACCGCCGACTACACCGACCCGCACACCGGGCGCACGGCCGCCTGGGAGTACGCGACCTGGACCTCCCCGGTCCACCCGCTCACGGTGCCCGCCACCGAGGCCGTCGCCTCCTGGAACGCGCACACCCCCGACGGCACCTGGATCGGGATCGAGCTCCAGGGCACGTACTCCGACGGCACCGACACGCCCTGGTACGTGCTCGGCCGGTGGGCGGCCGGTGACCGGGACATCAGACGCACCTCCGTCGACGGCCAGAAGGACGGCAGGAGCAGCGTCTGGACGGACACCTTCGCGATCGACGACCCGGCGACCGGCCTGCGCCTGGCCTCGTACCGGCTGCGCCTGACCCTGTACCGCACGCCCGGCACCCGGCTCACCCCCACGGTCTGGCGGCTCGGCGCGATGGGCTCCGACGTTCCCGACCGCTTCACCGTCCCCGCCTCGACGCCCGGGATCGCGCGGGAGCTGAACGTCCCGCGCTACTCGCAGGAGACCCACAAGGGCCAGTACCCCGAGTACGACAACGGCGGCGAGGCCTGGTGCAGCCCCACCTCCTCGCAGATGGTCCTGGAGTTCTGGGGGCGCAAGCCCACCACCGCCGACCTGGCCTGGGTCGACCCGGCGTTCGCCGACCCGCAGGTGTGCCACGCGGCGCGGTTCACCTTCGACTACCAGTACGAGGGCTGCGGCAACTGGCCCTTCAACGCCGCGTACGCCGCCACCTACCAGGACATGCAGGGCGTGGTGACCCGGCTGGGCTCGCTCACCGACCTGGAGACGCTGATCGCGGCGGGCATCCCGGCGATCACCTCCCAGTCGTTCCTCGCGGAGGAGCTGACGGGCGCGGGGTACGGCACCTCCGGGCACCTGATGACGGTGATCGGCTTCACCACCGACGGTGATGTCATCGCCAACGACCCGAACTCCCCGACCAACGAGGCGGTGCGCCGGGTCTACCGCCGGCGCGAGTGGGAGAACATCTGGTTGCGGACCAAGCGGTACAACGCCTCCGGCAAGGTCGTCTCCGGCACCGGCGGCGTCTGCTACCTGTACTTCCCGGCGCGGCCCACGGCCCGCCAGCGCGCGGCGCTCGCGGCGGTGGGCATCCGCTGACGCGGCGGACCGTGCGGTGCGGCCCCCGGTCGCCCGGGGGCCGCACCGATGTGTGACCAAGGTCTCGGCCGCGAACCGCCCAAGCGGTGGCAAGGTGGACGCGGCGGTGGGGGGAGCCCACCGCTCACCGATCACACCAGCGAGCTGCCATGACCGCGACCTGCGCCACCGCCACCCACTTCCGGACCCGCACGGGCGGGCCCGAGGACGACGGCCCGAAGATCGTCGAGCAGGTGATGGGCTGGACCCTGGTCGTGGTCGTCGCGATGCTGGTGGCCCAGCTGGGTCTGCTGTGACCTGAGCCGCCGGTCGATTCTGTCGATCAGAGTCGAACAGGCTGGTGGTGAGGGTCTGCCATACTGCGGTTGTCCCGCTGGCAGTTGGAGACCAGGACCGAAATTGAATAGCAGTCAACAGCGTGGAGTCGAGCCGCCGCGGGCTCGCGGCACCGACCGTTCGCTGGCGCGCCGCGCCGAACTCATCTCCATCGGGCGCAAGTTGTTCGCCGACACGTCGTACGACACGTTGTCGATGGACGACATCGCACGACAGGCGCACGTGGCCAAGGGACTGATCTACTACTACTTCAAGTCCAAGCGTGGCTACTACCTCGCGATCGTCGAGGACTCGGTGGCCGACCTGATCACCTTCGCGGCGAGCGGACTCCAACTGCCGCCCGTGGAACGGGTCCACCGGACCGTAGACTGCTATCTGCGCTACGCGGAGGACAACCAGGCGGCCTACCGCACGATCGTCAGCGGCGGAGTCGGGTTCGACGCCCAGGTGCACGCCATCCGGGACGGTGTCCGCGAGGCGATCGTCGCCACCATCGCCGAGGGCGCCTACGGCAGGACCGACATCGAACCGGTCGCCCGCATGGGTCTGTTCGGCTGGGTGTGCGCGGTCGAGGGCGCCACCCTCGACTGGATCGACCGCCCGGAACTGCCCCGCGACACCATGCGCGACCTGCTCGTCAAGATGCTGGGCGGCTCGCTCCGTGCCATCGAGGAACTCGCCCCGGCGTATCTCGTGCCGGAGCCCGCCCGCCGGGACACCTGAGCGCCCGCAGAACCCGTGCCGCCCGGGAACGCACCCGGGGTGAGGGTCCGCCGACCGACCCCCGCCCCGGGTCCCCCGTCGCGGCGGTTACTTGATCGCCTTGATCAGCTCACCGTCGGCCGTGTCGCCGCTCAGCTCCCAGAAGAAGGTGCCGCCGAGGCTCTGTGCGTCCTTGTACGCCATCTTCCCCTTGATGGTCCGCGGGGTGTCGTAACTCCACCAGTCGTCACCGCACTTGGCGTACGCGGTGCCGCCGACGATCCCGTTCGCCGGGCACTTCTCCTTGAGCACCTTGTAGTCCTCGTAGCCCGCCTCGTACGTCCCCGCCGCCGGGCCGGTCGCCGTGCCGCCGGGCGCCGAGCGCGTGACCCCGGTCCAGCCGCGGCCGTAGAACCCGATGCCGAGCAGCAGCTTGGAGGACGGGATGCCGAGGCTCTTCAGCTTCTGGATGGTGGCGGCGGTGTTGAAGTGCGGGTCGGCGATGCCCGGGTACGGGTACAGCGGCGAGTGCGGGGCGGTGGTCGCGTCCCAGGAGCCGAAGTAGTCGTAGGTCATCGGGTTGTACCAGTCGACGTACTTGGCCGCGCCCGCGTAGTCCGCCGCGTCGATCTTGCCGCCGGGCTTGGCGTCGGCCGTGATGGCCGCGGTGACCAGCTCCTTCTTGCCGAATCGTTTGCGCAGTGCGGCCATCAGGTCCTCGAACGCCTCGCCGCCGCTGGTGTCGCAGGTCAGACCGCAGGCATTGGGGTACTCCCAGTCGATGTCGATCCCGTCGAAGACCTCCTTCCACCGGGAGTTCTCCACGAGGTCGTAGCAGGAGTTCGCGAAGGCCTCCGGGTCCTTCGCGGCCTCACCGAAGCCGCCGGACCAGGTCCACCCGCCGAACGACCAGACGATCTTGAGCTTCGGGTGCAGCTTCTTCAGCTTGAGCAGCTGGTTGAAGTTGCCGCTCAGCGGCTGGTCCGCGGTGTCCGCGACGCCGTCCACGGACTCCTCGGCGGTGAAGGGCTTGTCGGTGTCCGCCCAGGCGTCGCCGAGCGCGCACTTGCCGTCGACGACGTTGCCGAAGGCGTAGTTGATGTGCGTGAGCTTCTTCGCCGAGCCGGACGTCTCGATGTTCTTGACGTAGTACTTGCGGCCGTAGATGCCCCAGTCGATGAAGTAGCCGACGACCTTGGACGGTGCCGCGCCGGGAGCGCGCTGCGAGGAGCCGGGCTGTGCGGACGTGGCGGTCGCGGTGCCCGCTCCGGCGAGGAGCCCGGCGCCGAGGGCGGCGCAACACGTGGCGGCGACAAGCGTCCTGACGGGGACGCGGGGGCTGTGCGGTCTGAGCATCGTGACTCCGGGGGAGGGGAGCGGGGCGAAGGATGGTGCTGCCTGGACCTGCTGTGCCGGGGGGTGTGGACGCGGTGTCGCGTCGATGGGGGAGAACGTAGAGGACTAGACCATTGTGGTCAATGGTTCGGACCAATTTCGGTCAGGGTGCGGCGGTCGTCGAATGTGTCCTAATGAACGGTCGTTAACTGGTGACTCGCTGCTCCGGATCGGGCATACTCCAAGCGCCACCGCCGCTGATCAGCGGCTTCCGCGATCCGGAGGAGGACCATCGGCTGTGGCACGTGAGACCCGGCGGCACCACCTCATCCCCGGTGCGTGTCCGCCGCAGTGCCCGACAGGGAGGAGAGCGTCGCCATGCCCGACCGCGCCGCGCAGCCGGTGGACCGTCAACTGCCCACGGAAGAGGCCCGGGATCTGATCTCGCTCGTCCGTGAGATCGCGCAGCGGGAGATCGCCCCGCACGCGGCCGAGGAGGAGGACGCCGGCCGCTTTCCCCGCGAACTCTTCGGCCTGCTGTCCGAGTCGGGACTGCTCGGCCTGCCGTACGACGCGGAACACGGCGGCGGCGACCAGCCGTACGAGGTCTATCTGCAGGCGCTGGAAGAGCTGGCCATGGCCCGGCTCACCGTCGGCCTCGGGGTCAGTGTCCACACCCTCGCCTGCCACGCCCTCGCCAACTACGGCAGCAAGGAGCAGCAGGTCGAGCATCTGCCGGCGATGCTCGGCGGCCGTCTGCTCGGCGCGTACTGCCTCTCCGAGCCCTCCTCCGGCTCGGACGCCGCGTCCCTGCGGACCAAGGCCGTGCGCGAGGGGGACGACTGGGTCCTCACCGGCACCAAGGCATGGATCACCCACGGCGGTATCGCGGACTTCTACACGGTCATGGCCCGCACGGGCGGCGAGGGATCCGGCTCCCGGGGCATCACGGCCTTCCTGGTGCCGGGCGACGCCGAGAGGCTGAGCGCCGCGGCGCCCGAGAAGAAGATGGGCATGAAGGGCTCACCCACCGCGCAGCTCCACTTCGACGGGGTGCGCGTCGCCGACAGCCGGCGGATCGGCGAGGAGGGCCAGGGCTTCGCGATCGCCCTGTCCGCGCTCGACTCCGGGCGGCTCGGCATCGCGGCCTGCGCGATCGGCGTGGCCCAGGCGGCACTGGACGAAGCGGTCGCCTACGCCACCGGGCGGCAGCAGTTCGGTCGGCCGATCTCCGATTTCCAGGGGCTGCGCTTCATGCTCGCGGACATGGCGACGCAGGTGGAGGCGGGCCGCGCGCTCTACCTCTCCGCCGCCCGGCTGCGGGACGCGGGCAGGCCGTTCTCCAAGCAGGCGGCCATGGCGAAGCTGCTGTGCACCGACGCCGCGATGAAGGTCACCACGGACGCCGTCCAGATCCTCGGCGGGTACGGCTACACGGCGGACTTCCCCGCCGAGCGGTACATGCGCGAGGCCAAGGTGCTCCAGATCGTCGAGGGCACCAATCAGATCCAGCGGATGGTCATCGCCCGCCACCTCGCGGGGCCCGAGTCACGCTGAACGAACCACGGAGGAAGTCGGGTGCCGCGAAGGGGTCCGTGGGCGTGCCGAACTGGTCGAGGCCGCTCGGCGGCGTCGCCAGTCGCACCCACTCCGGATCGTGACGCCCCGGCAGAGTGCGGCCCCGGTCGGCCCAGGTGCGCAGCAACGCCCGGTAGATGGGCGGGTCCTGCTGCTGGGCCGACCCTTGCGGAAGCGATTCTGCCGAAGCCGGCACGTAGATGTGACGCCGACTCCCGGTCACCGAAAAAGTAGGGGTCATACCGGGCCAACGCGCACGAGGGCGAGCCGGTCACCGTTCCCGGGAATCGTGTCTGAGTTCGCGCCCGAACCGAACGGGGCAGGACGGGCCTGCCCGCCGGGGCACGGACGTGGTGGGCACGGACGTGGTGGGCCCGGTCGGGCCCGGAATCAAGCGGCCTGGCGCTGATCGGCCTGGCGCGGCTCGGGCTGCTGACGCCGCATCACCGGCACGCGCATCGGGCGCGAGCCCGGGCCGCCGACGTGCGAGAAGGGCTGGGTCCGCCAGTCGAGGCCCTGCGGGAGCGTCAGCAGAAGCGCGGTCTCCTGCTCCTGCGGCTCCACGGTCTCGTCCGCCGAGCGGGCCTCGCTCGCCGAACGGCCGGTGCCGGCGCAGGCCGTGAGCCCGAACGGGTTCCACGGCGACAGGACGCGCGCGTGCTCCGGCAGGCTGTCCTCCTCGGACAGCAGCGCGATGGGCTGAGCGCAGTCCGGGCAGATCACCCGGTACATCTCGAAGGTGTCGTACGCGTCGAACTCGTCGTCCGGTTCGACGCCCTCCGGCTCGGGCTCGACGACCGCCTGGAGTCGCTTGGGTGCGGTACGACCAGGGCGCTTAAGACTCTGCATGGGATTCTCCCCCTCGGGCTGGGCCGTGAAGGCACTGCGGCCTCGACCACAGCAAGCACTTCCCGTCCCGTCTTGGAGGTAATCACGAGATCATCACGAAGCCTGTTCGGGTGCTGTGGTCTTCGTCACATGCCGCTCGCAGGTGCCCCACATGGTCCGGCTGTCACCCGTATGGCTCACAGTCGGCTCTCAGGCACATCACGAACCGGGCATGACCTGCGCCGCTCAGGTACCGGAGGAGATCAACCGCCCTGTAGGTTCTTGCGCCATGGAGGAGCTGGACCGACAGATCGTGCAGCTGCTCGTCGCGGACGGGCGGATGAGCTACACCGACCTGGGCAAGGCCACGGGCCTGTCCACGTCGGCGGTGCATCAGCGTGTGCGCCGACTCGAGCAGCGTGGCGTCATCCGGGGCTATGCCGCGGTCGTCGACCCGGAGGCCGTCGGGCTGCCGATGACCGCGTTCATCTCGGTCAAACCGTTCGACCCCAGCGCCCCCGACGACATCGCCGAACGCCTCGCGGGCGTCCCGGAGATCGAGGCCTGCCACAGCGTCGCCGGCGACGAGAACTACATCCTCAAGGTTCGCGTGGCGACCCCGCACGAACTGGAGGAACTGCTGGCGAGGCTCCGGTCCCTGGCCGGCGTCTCCACGCGGACCACGGTCGTCCTGTCCACGCCGTACGAGGCGAGGCCCCCGAGGATCTGAGCGGCGCCGAGGCGGCCACCGCCGCCCCTCGCCCCGCCCACCTGCCGCGGCCCCTCGGTCGACCGCGTGGCGCGTGTCGCCTGCCGCCTGTCTGCTCGCTGCCCTGCCGACAACCCTCACCTCACCTTGCCGCCCTGCCGTCTGCTGCCTGCCGGTCTGCCGCCCGTCTGTTCACTGTCGGCTGCTCACCGCTGTGGGCGATCGTTCCGCAGGGCGGAACGGGTGGGCACAGCCGACAGCGCCGGGTCCCTTGAAACACCGGCCCAAGTACGTCGCTGCGGCCTGCACACGCGAGACTGTCCCCATGAGTGATCGCGCCGCCCCGTCGAAGACCGTCCTGCTCCGCGGTGGAGAAGTCCACAGCCCCGCCGACCCGTTCGCCACCGCGATGGTCGTGGAGCACGGCCAGGTCGCCTGGGTCGGCTCCGAGGGTGCCGCCGACGCCTTCGCGGCCGGCGTCGACGAGGTGGTCGACCTCGAAGGCGCCCTGGTCACGCCGGCCTTCACCGACGCCCATGTGCACACCACCGCCACCGGCCTCGCGCTCACCGGGCTCGACCTCTCCGCCGCCCCCTCCCTGGAGGCCGCGCTCGTTCTCGTACGGGAATTCGCAGCCGCCCGCCCCTCCGACCGCGTCCTCCTCGGCCACGGCTGGGACGCGGCCCGCTGGCCCGGGGGCCGCCCCCCGACCCGCGCCGAACTCGACGAGGCCGCCGGCGGCCGCCCGCTCTACCTGAGCCGGATCGACGTCCACTCCGCCGTCGTCACCACCGCCCTGCTGGACCTGGTCCCGGGCGTCGGCGCCGTCGAGGACGGCCCGCTGACCCGCGACGCCCACCACGCCGTACGCGCCACCGCCCTCGGCGCCATCACCCCCGTCCAGCGCACCGAGGCCCAGCGCGCAGCCCTCGCCCACGCCGCCTCGCTCGGCATCGGCTCGGTCCACGAGTGCGCGGGCCCCGAGATCTCCTCCGAGGACGACTTCACCGGGCTGCTGCGGCTCTCCGCCGAGGAGCCCGGCCCCCGCGTGGTCGGCTACTGGGCGGAGCGCGACGTCGAGAAGGCGCGCGCCCTCGGCGCGGTCGGTGCCGCCGGAGACCTCTTCGTCGACGGCGCCCTCGGCTCGCACACCGCGTGCCTGCACGAGCCGTACGCCGACGCCGCCCACACCGGCACGGCCTACCTGGACGCCGACGCCGTCGCCGCCCATGTGGTCGCCTGCACCGAGGCGGGTCTCCAGGCGGGCTTCCACGCCATCGGGGACGCCGCGGTGGCCTCCGTGGTCGAAGGTGTGCGTGCGGCGGCCGAGAAGGTCGGCCCAGCCCGGGTGAAGGCGGCCCGGCATCGCGTCGAGCACGCCGAGATGCTCACCCCGGACACCGTCGCCGCCTTCGCCGAACTCGGACTCACCGCCTCCGTCCAGCCCGCGTTCGACGCGCTGTGGGGCGGGGAGGAGGGCATGTACGCCCAGCGGCTGGGCGTCGACCGTGCCCGCACCCTGAACCCGTTCGCGGCCCTGCTGCGCGCCGGCGTGCCCCTGGCGTTCGGCTCCGACAGCCCGGTCACGGCCCTCGATCCCTGGGGCACCGTCCGCGCGGCAGCGTTCCACCGCACGCCGGAGCACCGGGTCTCCGTGCGCGCCGCGTTCACGGCGCACACACGGGGCGGCTGGCGGGCGATCGGACGCGACGACGCGGGCGTCCTCGTCCCGGGCGCTCCCGCGGACTACGCGGTGTGGCGCACCGGCGAACTCGTCGTCCAGGCCCCCGACGACCGCGTCGCCCGATGGTCCACCGACCCCCGTTCCGGCACCCCCGGCCTGCCCGACCTGAGCCCCGGCTCCGACCTGCCCGTCTGTCTGCGGACCGTGGTGGCGGGGCGCACGGTCTTCGTACGGCCGGGCGAGTGATCTCCCGGGACGGCAGGAAGCCGATCATGGCCCGCCGGTGCGCCGCGCGACCTGCGGATCCTCCCCGCCGACCAGGCATTTGAGGGTATCGCCGCAGGTCAGGCGGCGGTTGACAGTTGACGGCAGGGGGCGGGTAGGTTCTGCCGGGTCCACCACCGGACGTCCGACCGGGGAACTTCCGCGCGGTCGCCGAAGCGCCGCTGGGTCAGATGGTGTGCCGCACCGGCGCACCACCGCTGGGAGCCAGGCCCAGGGTTCGCGCTCCGACGAGGGAACGTTCCGGCCCGGTCGGGTAGGTGCGACCCGGGTGGGGCCCGGACGCTCAGTAGACAACGGCTTTCGGTCGACCCGCAGCCAGCGGGCCCCAGGTCGGCCCGAAGGGCGTCGGGCCCCCATCCGCAGTGGTCTCCCCGCTCCGCCGCCCGGCCGCCGGGGCGGGCGAGATCTTTCAAGGCCGCCGCGCACAGGCTACGCAGAGCGCGCTCCCGCACACCCCCTGTCGAATCAGCATCCCTCTGGACACCGGCTGACACTCCATCGCAGGCCGTGGCCACTATGGTGGTCCCCTGCGTACGGAGGACTTGAAGGGGCAGCAGTGAACGACGGCGACGGGACCCTCGCGGCTCAAGGCCAGGAGAGGCGGTTCGGCCCGCTCGGCACCGCCTTGGTGATCATCCCGACCTACAACGAGGCGGAGAACATCAAGGCGATCGTGGGCCGGGTGCGCAAGGCCGTTCCCGACGCGCACGTCCTGGTCGCCGACGACAACAGCCCGGACGGCACCGGCAAGCTCGCCGACGAGCTGGCCGTCGAGGACGACCACGTCCAGGTGCTGCACCGCAAGGGCAAGGAAGGACTCGGCGCGGCCTACCTCGCGGGCTTCCGCTGGGGCATGGAGAACGGCTACGGCGTCCTCATCGAGATGGACGCCGACGGCTCCCACCAGCCCGAGGAACTGCCCCGGCTGCTCACCGCGCTCAAGGGCGCCGACCTCGTCCTCGGCTCCCGCTGGGTGCCGGGCGGGCGCGTGGTGAACTGGCCCAAGTCCCGCGAGTTCATCTCGCGCGGCGGCAGTCTCTACTCCCGAGTGCTGCTCGACGTCCCCGTCCGTGACGTCACCGGCGGCTACCGGGCGTTCCGCCGCGAGACCCTCGAAGGGCTCGGCCTCGACGAGGTCGCCTCCCAGGGGTACTGCTTCCAGGTCGACCTCGCCCGCCGCGCGATCAAGGCGGGTTACCACGTGGTCGAGGTGCCCATCACCTTCGTCGAGCGCGAGCTGGGCGACTCCAAGATGAGCCGCGACATCCTGGTCGAGGCGCTGTGGAGGGTCACGGCGTGGGGTGTGGGGGAGCGGGTCGGCAAGGTCCTGGGGCGGGACGAGAAGCCGGCGGCGCGCGACGCCAAGCCGGCGGCGCGGGACGAGAAGCTGCCCGGGCGGGCCGACGGGAAGGCCTGATCATCCCCTTATCCCGAGCTGAGCCCGGGACAGGCACACTGGGAGCATGACGACTGGCGTTCCGTCCTCGACCCACCCTGCCCGGCCCCGGCGTTCCCGGCTGCGCACGTTTCTGCCGTTGGGTGTCGCCGCTTGGCTGGTGCTGGAGATCTGGCTGCTCACGGTGGTCGCGGGCGCGGCCGGCGGGTTCACGGTCTTCCTGCTGCTCGTCGCCGGTTTCGTCGGTGGCTCGGCGGTGGTCAAGCGGGCCGGGCGGCGGGCGTTCCGGGCGCTGTCCGAGACGCTGCAACAGCAGCAGGGCGGGGCGTTCGCTGCCGAGGCCGAGGCCGGGTCCGGATCCGGGTCGGGCTCCGGGAAGAGCGAGGGCAACGGCTTCCTGATGCTGGGGGGACTGCTGCTGATGCTGCCCGGGCTGGTCTCGGACGTGGTGGGGCTGGTGCTGCTGATTCCGCCGGTGCAGAGGGCGTTGGGGCGGTATACGGAGCGGACCTTCGAGCGGAAGATCCGTGAGGCCGGTGCCGGGAGTCTCGGGGACGCCTTCCAGCAGGCGCGTATGCATCGGCCCGACGGGAAGGTCGTGCCGGGTGAGGTGATCCGGGACGACGCGCCGCCGGCTGGGCCCTATCCGCCGCTGGACCACTGACGGGTTTTCTCGCCCCCGCCGCCCCTACCCGTCCCATCCTCAAGGGGCTGCGCCCCTTTGACCCCTAGGCGTCCGTCCGGTGGGGCTTCTCGCGCAGTTCCCCGCGCCCCTGGAAAAAAGCGGGGCTGCGCCCCGGCTTTTCCAGGCCCGCAGGGCCTGATCTTTCAGGGGCGCGGGGAACTGCGCGACCAGTCCCACTCACCCGCACCCGACAGCGCATGGCAAAGACCGCGGGCGCCGTACAGCTTCGTACGGCGCCCGCGGTCGTTGGTTGCGCTGGTGGTCCGCCCGGCCCCCGGAGGGGCTACGCGGACTTGCGGCTGTCTCGCGGATGTACCGCGATGTTCATCGCGCCGGAGCGGAGAACCGCCAGGCGCTCTTCGAGGACCTCTTCGAGTTCCTCACGGGTGCGCCGCTCCATCAGCATGTCCCAATGCGTACGCGCGGGCTTGGCCTTCTTTTCCTCAGGGCCGTCGCCGTCCACGAGGAGTGCCTGGGCCCCGCAGACCTTGCACTCCCACTCCGGCGGAATCTCCGCCTCGACCGAGAAGGGCATCTCGAAGCGGTGCCCCTTCTCGCATGCGTACTCCACGGCCTGGCGCGGAGCCAAGTCGATGCCGCGGTCCGTCTCGTAGCTGGTCACCACGAGGCGCGTGCCGCGAAGAGCTCGCTCACTCATGAATCGTGCCTCCCGGGCTTGTCGCCCACAGGACAGGTGTCGCTGTCGTCGTCATCCGGTCAACGTCCGGTCGGCGGTAAAGATTCCCGTTCCGGGTCCCGTTCCGGGTCATGCGTCGCCGTCGTAGCCGCCCTTGTTGTACCCACCCGCGCCCGGTTTGTCACATCTGACAGCAGATGTCACCCAGCGTTTCGGCATCTTTGACGCGCAGTAACGGTACGCCTGGCAGGCCAAACGCGTACACTACAGCCCTTTCGCTTCCGGCGCTAAATCCTGTCCGGTACCGGATTGCCCGCGTCGCCGATCGCCCGGCGCACCGGGACCCTCGCGAGCAGGGCGAATCCCAGGACGAAGAAGGCCACCAGCGAGATGATCGCGTCCCGATAACTTCCGGTCAGCTGGTAGGTCACGCCGAACAGCAGCGGGCCCAGCCAGCTCATGCCGCGGTCGCTCATCTCGTACGCGGCGAAGTACTCGGCCTCCTTGCCGGGCGGGACGAGGTGGGAGAAGAGGGAGCGGGACAGGGCCTGGCTGCCGCCGAGGACCAGGCCGATGCCCGAGGCGAGGACGAAGAACCACAGCGGGGCACTCGCCGGGAGGAAGTAGCCGGCCGCGAGGATCAGGGTCCAGGCGACCAGGGAGCCGAGGATCGTGCGCTTGGCGCCGTAGCGGCGGGAGAGCCGGCCCATGCCGAGGGCCCCGCCCACAGCCAGGACCTGCACCAGCAGTACCGCCACGATGAGCGTGGACTGCTCCAGGTCGAGTTCCTCGGAGCCGTACACCGAGGCCTGCGAGATCACCGTCTGGATGCCGTCGTTGTAGACGAGGTAGGCGAGGAGGAAGCTCAGGGTCAGCGGGTGGCGCCGCATGTCGCGGACGGTGGCGGCGAGTTGACGCAGCCCCGGGGACGTCGCCCCCTCGGCGCCCGCGGACTCGCCGGCCGGGCGGCGCCGGTCGCGCAGGCGCTTCAGCGGGATCAGGGTGAAGGCGCCCCACCACAGGCCGGCCGAGGCCAGGCAGATGCGGACGGCCATGCCCTCGGAGATGCCGAAGGAGTCGTGGGCGGTGAAGAGGATCAGGTTCGCGACCAGGACCAGGGAGCCGGCCGCGTAGCCGAAGGCCCAGCCCCGTGAGGAGACGGCGTCGCGTTCCTCGGGCGGGGCGATCTGGGGCAGGTAGGAGTTGTAGAGCATCATCGCGACGGACTGCGCCGCGTTCGCGACGACCAGCAGGACGCCGCCGAGCAGATAGCGGTCGCCGTCCAGGAAGAACATGCCCGCGGTCGCGGTGGCGCCGACGTAGGCGGTCGCGGCCAGGAGGGGCTTCTTGCGGCCCGTGCGGTCGGCGGCCGCGCCCACCAGCGGCATGATCACCACGGCGACGATCACCGACAGGGAGACCGAGTACGCGAAGAAGGAGCCGGCGCGGACCGGTATGCCCAGCGGATGGACGTAGCCGTCCGGGTCGGCGGCGGACTTGGCGACCTCGGTCAGATAGGGACCGAGGAACACGGTCAGGACGCTGGTCGAGTAGACGGAGCAGGCCCAGTCGTAGAAGTACCAGCCGCGCTGTTCGCGCCGTCTGCCCGCGGCCTCGTCGGCCGCGTCCGTCCGCACGGTGTCGGTGCCCACCCGCGCCCCTCGCTTCCCCGTGAACGGGCCGCGCGCGGAGGTCAGACCCAGGTACCCCGGTCCTCCAGCACCTTGCGCAGCGTGTCGATGTGATCGGTCATGATGCCATCGACGCCCAGGTCCAGGAGTCGGTGCATGCGTTGCGGTTCGTTCACGGTCCAGACGTGCACCTGGAGCCCGCGCGCGTGGGCCGCGCGCACGAACCGGTGGTCGACCACCGGCACCCCGGCGTGCGACTCGGGCACCTGTGCGGCGACCGCCGAGGCGCGCACCGTGGCGGGGACGCCCCACGACCGCAGCCGCAGCCCCAGCACACCGCTCGTGCCGTACGAGGTGGCCAGGCGCGGACCGGCGAGACGCCGGGCGCGGGCCACCCGGGACTCGGAGAAGGAACCGACGCAGACCCGGTCCCAGGACTCGGTCCGGGCGATCAGGTTGAGCAGCGGGTGCAGCGCGGGCTCCGCCTTGACGTCGATGTTCCAGCGGACGTCGGGGAACTCTTCGAGCAGTTCCTCGAAGAGGGGGACGGGCTCGACGCCCGCCACGCGCGCGTGGCTGATCTCCTTCCACATCAGGTCGGCTATCCGGCCCGCACCGTCGGTCATCCGGTCCAGGGTCGCGTCGTGGAAGGCGACGAGCCGGCCGTCGCGCGAGGCGTGGACGTCGGTCTCGATGTAGCGGTAGCCCGACTCCACCGCCCGCCGGAACTGGGTCATGGTGTTCTCCAGGCCGTCGGCCGCCCCGCCCCGGTGGGCGAAGGCGATCGGGCCCGGATGGTCGAGGTAGGGGTGGCGTACGAGGGCGGTCACCCGGGCAGTATGGCTCGCTTCGATGGACCGGTGGCAACGACCGTGCTGCCGGATTCCGAGGGCACGGCGAACACCCGCAGGAAGAACTGGGCGAGCGGGCCGATGCAGAGGGCGTAGAGCAGGGTGCCCACCCCGACCGTGCCGCCGAGGGCGAAGCCGGTCGCCAGCACCGCCACCTCCACGGATGTCCGCATCAGCCTCAGCGAGCGGCCGGTACGCCGGTGCAGCCCCGTCATCAGGCCGTCCCGCGGGCCCGGACCGAAACGGGCCGCGATGTAGAGGCCGGTCGCCGCGCCGTTCAGCGCGATCCCGGCGGCCAGCAGGGGGATCCGTACGGCCATGGTGTGCGCCTCCGGCACCAGGGCCAGAGTGGCGTCCATCGCGATGCCCACCACGAAGACGTTGGAGACCGTGCCGAGGCCCGGGCGCTGGCGGAGCGGGATCCACAGGAGCAGCACCACCGCGCCCACGACGATCGACACCACCCCGATGGTCAGCCCGGTCAGCTCCGCGAGGCCCTGGTGCAGCACGTTCCACGGCTCCAGGCCGAGGCCCGACCGTACGAGGAGCGCGGAGCTGGCGCCGTAGAGCGCGAGCCCGGTGTAGAGCTGCACCAGCCGACGGACCGTGTGCCGCTGTGGCTCGTGCTGCGGCTCGTGCTGTGCGGGCAAGACGTCCCCCTGGTGGTGCCGGTGGCCTGACGCATGACACTCTGTGGCTTGGACAGAGATGGCATCCATGGCCAATTCGCGGAAGGTGGACTGGAATCATGGCGCAGTGGACTTCGGCGGTCGGTGCGGCGCAGCTCTCGCGGCTGCTCACCTCGCAGCAGGAGCGTCCCGCCGGCCCCGGCACCCGCCGCCCGCCCGCCTACCGCGCGCTCGCCGACGGGATCCGTCTGCTGGTGCTGGAGGGCCGCGTGCCCGTCGCCGCCCGGCTGCCCGCCGAGCGGGAGCTGGCGCTCTCCCTCTCCGTGAGCCGTACGACCGTCGCGGCGGCCTACGAGGCGCTGCGCACCGAGGGGTTCCTGGAGTCCCGGCGGGGCGCGGGCAGTTGGACGGCCGTACCGGCGGGGAAGCCGTTGCCCGCGCGTGGTCTGGAGCCGCTGCCGCCCGAGGCGCTCGGTTCGATGATCGACCTGGGCTGCGCCGCCCTGCCCGCGCCGGAGCCCTGGCTCACCCGGGCCGTGCGGGGCGCGTTGGAGGAACTGCCGCCCTACGCCCACACGCACGGCGACTACCCGGCCGGACTGCCCGCCCTTCGCTCCATGCTCGCCGACCGGTACACGGCGCGCGGCATCCCGACGATGCCCGAGCAGATCATGGTGACCACCGGCGCGATGGGCGCCATGGACGCCATCTGCCATCTCTTCGCGGGGCGCGGTGAGCGGATCGCGGTGGAGTCGCCGTCGTACGCCAACATCCTGCAGTTGATGCGGGAGGCGGGGGCGCGGCTGGTGCCGGTCGCGATGGCGGACGGGCTCGCCGGGTGGGACATGGACCGGTGGCGCCAGGTGCTGCGGGACGCGGCGCCCCGACTGGCGTACGTCGTCGCGGACTTCCACAACCCGACCGGGGCGCTCGCGGACGAGGACCGGCGGCGCGGGCTCGTCGACGCGGCCCGGGGCGCCGGGACGGTGCTCGTCGCCGACGAGACGATGAGCGAGCTGTGGCTCGACGACGACGTGGAGATGCCGCGGCCCGTCTGCGCGTTCGATCCGGCGGGGTCGACGGTGATCACGGTCGGGTCGGCCAGCAAGGCGTTCTGGGCGGGGATGCGGATCGGGTGGGTGCGGGCGGCGCCGGATGTGATCCGGAGTCTGGTCGCGGCCCGGGCGTACGCCGACCTGGGGACGCCGGTGTTGGAGCAGCTCGCCGTGAACTGGCTGATGAGCACGGGGGGTTGGGCGCAGGCCGTGGGGGTGCGGCGGGCGCAGGCCCGGGAGAACCGGGACGCCCTGGTGAGCGCGGTACGGCGGGAGCTGCCGGACTGGGAGTTCTCGGAGCCCCGGGGCGGGCTGACGCTGTGGGTCCGCACCGGGGGGCTCTCGGGGTCGCGGCTCGCCGAGGTGGGCGAGCGGGTGGGGGTCCGGGTGCCGTCCGGGCCCCGGTTCGGGGTGGACGGGGCGTTCGAGGGGTATGTGCGGCTGCCGTTCACGGTGGGGGGAGCGGTGGCCGAGGAGGCGGCGGCGCGGTTGGCGGCGGCGGCGCGGTTGGTGCGGGACGGGGCGTCCGGCGGGGGCGAGGGGCCGCGGACCTTCGTGGCGTGAGGGCGGGTGAGCGGTGTGCGGCGGCGGGTGCCGGGTCCCGGCGCTCGCCGGGTGCCGCCGCGCGCACCCGCCCACCCGTGCCGCCCGCCCGGCTGACCGCGGCGGGTCTCACGTCTGCGCCGGAGCCGCTTTCGTGAACGTGTCCGGCGAGGGTGTGTGGGGCGGGAGCAGATCGAGCACCGCCTGGCGGTGGGGCTCCGGGGTGGTGTCGTCGTAGGGGTCCGGGGTGGTGGGGACCTGGAGGCGGAGTGCGGGGGCGGGGCCCAGGCGGGCGTAGCCGCGGCCCGGGGGCATGTCCGGGGTCGGCGTGGTGGGGGGCGCGGCGCCCAGGACCGTCTCGACCTGGTCGAGGGAGGCGGGGCCGAGCACGACACGCGCGCGCGTGTGCTGACGCACCGCGTCCGTGAGGGTGTCCAGGTGGTCGAACTGTTCGGTGATCACGACGGTGACGTCGACCGCGCGGCCGTGCCGCAGGGGGATCTGGAGCAGGGACTGCGGGTCGGGCCGGCCCTCGGCCGCGGCCAGATGGGTCAGCACGCCGGGGCGGTCGAGGAGGAGCCAGAGGGGGCGGCGGATGTCGTCCGGCGCCGGACGGCCCGCCTGGCGGGCGCGGTTCTGGGCGATCAGCCGGCGCTCCGTCTCCTGGGACGCCCATTCCAGGCTCGCCAGGGCGCCGGAGAGCCCGCTCTCCACCGCGAGCACCCCGTCGCGGCCGGTCAGGCACGCGTACTCACCGCTGCCGCCGCCCTCGACGATGACGACGTCACCGTGCTGGAGCGCCTGGAGGGCGATCGAGCGGAGCAGGGTCGTGGTGCCGCTGCCGGGCTCGCCGACGGCCAGCAGATGCGGTTCGGTGGACCGGACGCCGGTGCGCCAGACGACCGGCGGCACATCCCGCTGCTCCTCCCCGGAGGACAGGGGGAGGGTGCGCTGGACGTGGGTCTCGTCGGTGAAGCCGAGGACCGTCTCGCCCGGTGCCGTCACGAAGCGCTGGGCGGTGATGTCGGTGGCGAGCGGGGGGAGGACGGCCACGGTGAGCTCGTTGCCCTCCTCGTCCCAGCTGAAGCGGTACTCGCGGCCGCGGCCCGCCTTGGTGTGCAGCAGCTGCTCGATGCGCGCGCGGGACTCCGCCTCGCCGTCCGTGAAGTACGCCGGGTAGCGGACCAGCAGATGGCAGACACGGCCGGTGCCGTCGAACGCGTAGGTGGGGAAGGCCTTGTCCCAGGCGCCGCCGTGCGCGTAGAGCGGCTCGGGGTCCTCGGCGGCCGAGAAGTACGGGACCAGGGCCTCGTAGAGGGACCGCAGGCGCTGGGTCTGGGACTCGTCGGGGCCGGTCGGCTCGGCGACGGCGCCCTCGCGACCCGCCCAGGCTGCCGCCGCCATCAGTGCGATGACGGCGAGCAGCGGGCCGTACGGCACCAGGGTCACGACCAGGAGGATCGAGGCCGCCAGGAAGAGCAGTGACCCGCGACGGTCCTTCGGGGTCTCGGCCCATCTGCGGCGCCCGGCGGCGACCAGCCGGCGCAGTCCACGCGTGATCGTGATCAGCGGGTGGAGGACGTCGGTGGCGCCGTCGGCCGCAGTCCGGGCCAGCTCCCGGCTCCTGGCGAGGTGCGCGCCACCGGTGCTCAGAATGCGGGGGAGGGGGACCCGGGCCACGGCTGTCTCCTGGGGGTGCGTGCGGATGGGGGGCGGGGTCAGAACTTGATCCCGCCGAGGAGGCTCGCGAGGCTCTCGCCGCCCGCTGTGATGCTCGGGGCGATGCCCGTGCTGGCGAGGTAGAAGCCGAAGAGCGTCACGACGATGCAGTGCGACGCCTTCAGGCCGTCCTTGCGGAAGAACAGGAAGACGATGACGCCGAGCAGGACGACGCCTGAGATGTTCAGGATCATTTGGGCTCTCCTGGTTGATGGGGACAGTCACCATGAGTTCTTCCAGAGTCACAGGATGTATCCATACGATAAAAGGTGCATATGGGTGAAATTCTGAGGATTTCCCCCCGATGGCCGAATCGAGGCTCGGCCGTCCGAGCTGGGCTGTTGCGCGCGACGGGACTCGGTGTGATCTTTGCCTCGGCTGTGTCCCCTGATGTGCGCGTCGAGCCAGTACCCTGACGATTCACCCGTTCGGCTCGAAGTACGTAAGTGAGAGGTGGTCCCGGCGATGAGCGAAGCCCCCGACCCCGAGGTCGTGGAGCTGGCGACCAGGATCTTCGATCTGGCCCGGCGGGGCGAGACCGAGGCGCTCGTGGCGTACGTCGACGCGGGTGTGCCGGCCGACCTCACCAACGACCGCGGCGACTCGCTCGTGATGCTCGCCGCGTACCACGGTCACGCCGACGCCGTACGGGCCCTGCTGGCCCGTGGCGGGGAGGCCGACCGGGTCAACGACCGCGGTCAGACCCCCCTCGCCGGGGCGGTTTTCAAGGGGGAGGCGAGCGTCATCCGGGTCCTCCTGGAGGGCGGGGCCGACCCGGCCGCGGGCACGCCGAACGCGGTCGACACCGCACGCATGTTCGGAAAGACGGAACTGCTCGAACTGTTCGCAGCACACTGATCAACCTGTTCTGACCAGGCACAACACGAAAGACGGGGGAGGCGGTACGGGGCCGCCGGAAATTTCGGTCGCGGCAGGAAGAACCGCCGGGTCATCATGACGTCGTGAATCACGGACATGATGGCTGGGCAGGTGTTGCCGCACCGCGTGGGCCGTGACGCGGTCCGCATGGGCCACCGACGAGAGGCAGAGGAAGATGGTCTTCAGCAAGCACGAGACGGCGGGCGCACCGACGTGTTGTCACGCGGCCAGGTAATGCAGGATCCCCGGTTGCGTCGACGCTTGATGTGAGGCTGTTTCCCATGTTCGAACCGGTCATAGCGCCCAGCGGTACGCTGCTCGGCCTGCTCCAGCGGGGCCGCGGCGACGGCACGCTGCACGCGCTCACCGCCCCGCGGGCCGAGGCGCTCGCGGCACTGAACCACTGTGTACTCAGCGACCCCCGCCACGACTGGCAGGTGGAGAACCGCTCCCTGTACTACGCCCGTCTCTACCTCGACCTGAGCGGTGACCTCGACGAGATCGAGCGGCACCTCTTCGACGCCGAGGACGTCCTCGACACCGACGAGTCGCGCACCGGGCTGGCCCTCGCGGTCCTCGGGCATCTCGCCTCGTACGGCAGGCGGGACGCACTCGACCTGCTGCGCAGGTACGCCGCCGTGGGCACCAGCTGGGCCTGGGCCCTGGACGAGCTGGCCCTCAGGGACGACGACGAGGGGCTGCGCTCCCTCGCCGAACCCGTCCTCGCGCGGTTCACCCCCGATCCGGAGGGCGAGGCCGAGCTGGCCGCCGCCGTCCGTGACGCCTTCGAGCCCCGGCCCTGGCGGCTGTGGGCCGACGATCCCCGCGAGGCGATCGCCACCCGTGTGCGGACCGCCCAGGAGACCGGCTGTTTCGACCGCTGGCAGCGGCAGATGCGACCGAGCGGGCCCCGGCCCGGTTGGAGCGTCAGGGCCGTGTTCGAGTGGGCCCAACAGGGCATCGAACGCGGCGCGGTCCTCCATGTGCCCGCCGCCCGGTGTCTGACCGCCGTCGCCGGCCCCGAGGACCGGCCCGAGATCCTCGTCGCCGCCCGGTCGGGCGACGACGGCGCCCGCTGCACCGCCTTGCGCTACCTCGCCGACGGCAACGATCCCGACGCCCTCGACCTGATCGAGGGCGCCGTGACCGACGGCACGACGATGGTCGTGGAGGCCGCCGTCGACGCCTTCGAACGGATGCGCAGTATGGCCGCCGTCGACCGGGCCCGCGGCTGGGTGCACCGGCCCGACGCCCTGGGCGCCGCCGCCGGACGCATGCTCGCCTGCCTCGGCGGGGCCAAGGACAGTGACCTGGTGCTCGGCGCGCTGCGCGAGGCCGTGCGCGGCGAGGGACCGGACGCGCCGACCCTGTGGACCCTCGTCGACGGCGCCGGACGCCTCGGCATCGTCTGCGCCGCGCCCGTCCTGCGCCATATCTACCGGGAGACCGCCTCCTCCCATCTCCGCGGCCGCGCCGCCCGCGCGCTCGCCGCCACCGACCCCTCCTTCGCGGCCGGCTTCGCCGTCGAATGCCTCTGGGACTGCGAGGAGACCACCCGCGAGATCGCCGCCCGGCACGCCGAGACGGGCGACGCGCGCGTCGTCGACCAACTCCGCAGGCTCGCCGCCGACCCGGCCGAGGAGGCCGAGGTCCAGACAGCCGTACGCAGCCGAATCGGTCCTGACATGCCCGCAATGTGAACACTCCGTGACCCGGAGGTCAGGAGGGCATGGACACGGTCTGACCTGGACATGTGTGCAGCGCAACGCTCATGGGACGTTCCTCGTCCGGAAAGATCCACGTTGACGCGACCACGTCCGGCACGACGACAACACCGGTATGCGTGTCGTCATAGTGACCGAGTCCTTTCCCCCGATGTGAACGGCGTGGCCCACTGCGCCCTGCAGACCGCGCGGCACCTCGTCGCGCGGGGGCACGCCCCGCTCGTCGTGGCCCCGGCCGCCGCCCAGGGAACCGGAGCCGGAGCCGACCTCCAGGCGCCGTGCCCCGTCGTCCGCGTCCCCTCCCTCCCGCTCCCGGGCTATCCCCAGGTCCGCGTCGCCCTGCCCAGCCGCAGGGTCGCCGCGGCGATCGTCGAGCACCGGGCCGACATCGTCCACCTGGCCGGCCCCTTCGTCCTCGGGGTGCGCGGCATGGCGGCCGCCGCCCGCCTCGGCGTCCCCGCCGTCGCCGTCTACCAGACCGACCTCGCGGGATACGCCCGCACCTACGTCCACGCCGGTGAGGCGGCGGCCTGGCGGCGCATCCGCTCCGTGCACGCCGCCGCCGACCGCACCCTCGCCCCGTCCGGCGCGGCCCTGCGCGACCTGGAGGCACACGGCGTGCCCCGGGTCAGCCTGTGGCCGCGCGGTGTCGACACCGTACGGTTCCGCCCCGACCTGCGCGACGAGGCGCTGCGCCGCGCACTGGCGCCGAACGGTGAGCTGATCGTCGGCTACGTCGGCCGTCTCGCCCCCGAGAAGCAGATCGAACTGCTCGCGGGCGTGTGCGCCCTGGAGGGCGTGCGCGTCGTGGTCGTGGGCGACGGACCGAGCGAACCCGGGCTGCGCGAAGCCCTGCCGGGCGCCGTCTTCCTGGGCCGCCGCATCGGCGACGAACTCGCGCGGATCTTCGCCTCGCTCGACGTCTTCGCCCACACCGGCCCCTACGAGACCTTCTGCCAGACCGTGCAGGAGGCCATGGCCAGCGGGGTGCCCGTGGTGGCTCCCGCCGCCGGGGGGCCATTGGACCTCGTCTCCCACGGGCGCACGGGGCTCCTGGTCCCGCCGCGCGACGCGGCCGCCGTACGCGACGCCGTGTGGTCCCTCGCCGCCGACCCGGCGCTGCGGGCCGCCTACGGGTCCGCCGGACGGGCCATGGTCGAGGGGCGCACCTGGGCCGCCGTCGGCGATCAGCTCATCGCGCACTACACAGACGTCCTGACAGCACGCACGGCGGTGGCGGCATGAGCGGGGCCACGGAGGGGGCACGGCGGGACGGTGCCCGGACCGGGCTGCGGATCGTGCGGCTCGCCAACTTCGTCGCGCCCTCCTCCGGGGGCCTGCGGACCGCGCTGCGGGAGCTGGGCCGCGGGTACGAGGCGGCCGGGCACGAGGCCGTGCTGGTCGTGCCCGGCGAGCGGTACACCGACCGCGCGACCGGACAGGGCCGGGTGATCACCCTGCCCGGACCGCTGCTGCCGGGCACCGGCGGCTACCGGGTCCTCATGGACAAGCGCCGGGTGGCAAGCCTCCTGGAGTCGCTGGAGCCCGACCGGCTGGAGGTCTCCGACCGGACCACGCTGCGCTGGACGGGGAAGTGGGCGCGGCGGGCCAGGGTGCCCGCGGTGATGGTCTCGCACGAGACCGCCGACGGGGTGCTGCGGACCTGGGGGCTGTCCGAGGGCATGGCCCGACGGGCCTCGGACGCCCTCAACGTCCGTACCGCCCACACCTACTCGCGGGTGGTGTGCACCACTGAGTTCGCCGAACGGGAGTTCGTGCGGATCGGTGCGCGCAACGTCGTCCGGGCACCCCTGGGCGTCGACCTCGTGGGACGCCGCCCCGACCTGCGCGACCGGGCGCTGCGGGAGCGGCACGCGCGCGGGGACGAGGTCCTGCTGGTGATGTGCTCCCGGCTGTCCGTGGAGAAGCGGCCCGGCACGGCCGTCGACGCCCTGGAGGCGCTGCTGCGGCGCGGGCGGCGGGCCGTGCTCGTCGTCGCCGGTGACGGCCCGCTGCGCGGCAGGCTCGAACAGCGGGCCAAGGGGCTGCCGGTGACCTTTCTGGGCCACGTGGGCGACCGCGAGACGCTGGGCGCGCTCCAGGCCACCGTCGACGTGGCCCTGGCCCCCGGGCCCGCCGAGACGTTCGGGCTGGCCGCTCTGGAGGCCATGGCCTGCGGCACGCCCGTGGTGGCCAGCTCCTCCTCCGCGCTGCCGGAGGTCATCGGCTCGGCCGGCGCCACGGCGGCCGACCACGGGGAGTCCTTCGCCGACGCCGTCGAACTGCTGCTGGACCGGTCCGAGGGCGAGCGCAGGGAGGCGGCACGCGCGCGTGCCGAGTGCTTCGGCTGGCAGAGCGCGGTGGACGCCTTCCTCACTGCGCACGACGCGACCGCCGGGCGCCCGGTCCGGGAGGGCGTGGGATGAGAGCCCCGCGGTTCGTGGCCCTCGGCGACTCCCTCACCGAGGGCGTGGGCGACCGGGTCGAGGGCGGCTGGCGTGGCTGGGCCGCGCTGCTCGCCGAAGGGCTCGGAGCGGACGGCGTGCCGGGCGCCGGGCAGGACGCGGAGTTCGTCAACCTGGCGCTCAGCGGCTCCCAGACGCGCGACGTCCTGGAGCGGCAGCTGCCCGCCGCGCTCGACCTCCGCCCCGACCTCGCCTCCGTCGTCGTCGGCGTCAACGACACCCTCCGCCGCACCTTCGACATCCACGCCGTCACCGCCCGCCTCGACACGGTCTACGGGGCGCTCCGGGACCGCGGGGCGGTGCTGCTCACCGCCTGTCTGCCCGACCCCGGGACCATGCTCGGCCTGCCCGGGGCGCTCGCCCGGCCCCTCGCGCGGCGGCAGCGGGCCGTCAACACCGTCGTGCACCACCTGTCCGAGCGTCACGGAGCCGTCCATCTGCACGCCTCGGAGGGCGCCTGGCTGACGGACCGCGCGATGTGGAGCGTGGACCGGCTGCACCCCGGCGAGCGGGGGCACCGGCAGCTCGCCCTCCGCTGCCACGCCCTGCTCACCGAGACGGGACTCGCCACCGGCCCCGCGCCCTCCGCCGAGCCCGAGTCTCCGGCGCCCGGCCGCGGCGCCGGCCTCCGGTGGCTGGCCACCGCGGGCACGGGCTGGGTGGCCCGGCGCTGCACCGATCTGCTCCCGCAGCTCCTCGCCCTCGCCGCCGCCGAGGTACGCCACGAGGCGCGCGGCACCAGCGCCCGGCTCGACCTGTCCGCCTCCCACGCGGTGGCGTCGGCCCTGGCCGCCCTGTCCGTTCCCGAGCAGCGGCCGGAGATGGCGTGAGGCGCCCTCGGGCGACCGGCCCGACGCCGGGTGCCGCCCCCGATCAGCGACGGTGCCGGACGGCGACGAAGCGCACCGGCGTCCCCGGCGTGGCCTGGGCCGCGCCGGGCAGGTCCGCCGGGTCGACGACCGCGATCACCGGGTAACCCCCGGTGGTCGGGTGGTCGGCGAGGAAGACCACCGGACGGCCGTCCGGCGGCACCTGGACGGCCCCCAGCACCATCCCCTCGCTGGGGAGTTCACCCGGCCGGGAGCGCTCCAGGGCGGGCCCCTCCGTGCGCAGCCCGATGCGGTTGCTCGCGGACGACACGGCGTAGGGACGCCCGGTGAGGGTGCGCAGCGCCGTGTCCGTGAACCAGTCGTCGCGGGGGCCCGGCGTGACGCGCAGCACCAGCTCCGAGGGCGGCGCCGGGTGCGGGACGACGTCCACGCGCGCGTGCGGGCGGCCCGGGCGGCCGAGGGGAAGCACGGTGCCGCCCGTCAGCGGGGGCGGACCCAGGCCCGACAGCAGGTCCGTGGAGCGGCTGCCCAGCACCGGCTCGACGGCCACACCGCCGGAGACGGCGAGATAGCCGCGGACGCCGGAGCGTGCCGGGCCGATGTCGAGGAGGGCACCGCCGGGGACCCGTACCGGTGCGCCCCAGGGGGCCGGACGGCCGTCCACGGTGACCGGACCGGGGGCGCCGCCGACGGCGACGGTGACCGCCGAGCGCGGACGCACGGAGCAGCCGGTGAGGGTGGTCTCCAGCACGGCCGCGTCCGGGGAGTTGCCCACCAGACGGTTGACCAGGGCGGCCGCCGGCGCGTCCAGGGCACCCGAGCGGGGCACGCCGAGATGGGCGTGACCGGGGCGGCCCCGGTCCTGGACGGTGGTCAGGGCGCCCGCGCGGACCACCACGAGGGCATCGTCCGTCACGGCGCCTCCAAGGGGGTGAAGCGGACCCGGGTGCCCGGGGCCAGCAGCGCCGCCGGTACGCGCGTGTGGTCCCACAGCACCGCGTTGGTCGTACCGATCAGCTGCCAGCCGCCCGGGGACGCGCGCGGGTACACGCCGGTGTACGGGCCGGCCAGGGCGACCGAGCCCGCGGGGACCGACGTGCGCGGGGTCGCCCGGCGCGGGACCTCGCGGGGCAGTCCCGTGAGATAGCCGAAGCCGGGGGCGAAGCCGCAGAACGCGACGCGGTACTCGGCCCCGGCGTGGACACGGGCCACCTCGGCCTCGTCGACACCCCAGTGGGCGGCGACGTCCGGCAGGTCGGGGCCGTCGTACCGGACCGGGATCTCGACGACGTCCTCGGTGCGCGGCGGGACGGGCGGGATGTCCCAGGAGGCGAGGCGTTCGGCGAGGCGGGACGGGGCGTCGAGACCGTCCAGGAGGACCGTGCGGGCGGCCGGGACGATCTCGGTCGCCGACAGGTCGCCCGTCGCGCGGCGGCGGAGCAGCTCGGCGTGCAGGGCCGCGGCCTCCTCGCCCGTCCCCACCTCGATCAGCAGGGCGCGGTCGCCGACCGGCAGGGCTCTCATGAGAACGCCTCCACGCGCACGCCGGAGGCCGCCAGAGCGGCGCGTACCCGCCGGGCCAGCTCCACCGCGCCCGGTGTGTCGCCGTGCAGGCACAGGGAGCGGGCCCGGACGGGGACGCGTACGCCGGAGTGGGACACGACCGTGCCGTCTCGGGCGAGGCCCACCGACCGTGCCACCACCGCGTCGCCGTCCGTGATCACGGCGCCGTCCTGGCCGCGCGGCACCAGCGTGGCCCGGTCGGTGTACGCGCGGTCCGCGAACGCCTCGGTGACGGTGGGCAGTCCCGCCCCTTCGGCCAGCGCGAGGAGACGCGAGCCGGGTAGGCCGAGGACGGGCAGCGTGGCGTCGGCGAGGCGTACCCCGTCGACGACCGCCGCCGCCTGTTCCGCGTCGTGCACGACGCGGTTGTAGAGCGCGCCGTGCGGCTTCACGTACGACACGCGCGTGCCCGCCGCGCGTGCGAAGACCTCCAGGGCACCGATCTGGTACGCCACCTCGGCCGCCAGTTCGACGGACGGCACGTCCATCGCGCGCCGCCCGAAGCCCGCCAGGTCGCGGTACGAGACCTGGGCGCCGATCCGGACACCGTGCTCGGCCGCCAGCTCGCAGACCCGTCGCATGGTGACCGGGTCCCCCGCGTGGAAGCCGCAGGCCACGTTGGCGCTGGTGACGACGGACAGCAGCCGCTCGTCGTCGGTCAGCGTCCAGCGGCCGAAGCCCTCGCCGAGGTCGGCGTTCAGATCGATGGAGCTCATGAATCCCATTCTCCTGCTGGTGCGTCAGAGCACGCGGTACTGCTCGTCGCGGGCGTCGGTCAGGAACATCTGGCCCGGGGCGTGCGTGATCGCGAACGGCGGGCGTGAGGCCGTCACGGCGGCCTGGGGCGTCACCCCGCAGGCCCAGAACACCGGGATGTCGTCCGGCGCGGCGTCGACCGGGTCGCCGAAGTCCGGACGGGACAGGTCCGCGATGCCGAGGCCCGCCGGCTCGCCGCAGTGCACCGGGCCACCGTGCACGGCCGGGAGCAGACTGCTCTCCCGGATCGCCGCCGCCAGATGCTCGGGCGGCACCGGACGCATCGACACCACCAGCGGGCCACGCACACGCCCGGCGGGCCGGCACTGGCGCGCGGTGACGTACATGGAGACGTTGCGGCCCTGCTCGATGTGGCGCATCGGGACGCCCGCCCCCGTCAGCGCCGACTCGAACGTGAAGCTGCATCCGATCAGGAACGACACCAGGTCCGCGCGCCAGACGTCGACCACGTCCGTCGGCTCGGCCACCAGCTCGCCGTGCTCCCAGACCCGGTAGCGCGGCAGGTCGGTGCGCAGGTCCGCGCCCGGGGCGAGCGGGGTCGTCCACGCGCCGGCGTCCGTGACGTCGAGCACGGGGCACGGCTTGGGATTGCGCTGGCAGAACAGCAGCATGTCGTACGCCCAGTCGGCGGGCACCGAGATCAGGTTCGCCTGGGTGTGCCCGGCGGCCACGCCCGCGGTGGGGCCCGCGGCACCTGTACGGAACCGGGCGCGCGCCTCTTCGGGCGTCCACGCGTGCGCGCGGGGGTCGAGGGACGTGAAGGGAGGGTCGTGCGGGGTGGTGGCCGGGCCCGCGTGCCGCGCGGTCAGGTGGTTCACAGGAGTTCCCTTCCGCGCGTCTCCGGCAGACCGAGCAGGGCGACGGCCGCCAGGCCGTAGCCGATCGCGCCGAAGACCAGCGCGCCGCCGACGCCCCAGCTGTCCGCCAGGAAGCCGACCGTCGTCGGGAAGACGGCGCCCACCGCGCGCCCGGTGTTGTACGTGAAGCCCTGCCCGGTGCCGCGGACGGCGACCGGGTACAGCTCGCTGAGGTACGAACCGAAGCCGCTGAAGATCGCCGACATGCAGAACCCGAGCGGGAAACCGAGCACCAGCAGCAGGGTGTTCGCGCCGTTCGGGATGTTCGCGTACGCCAGGATGCACAGCGCCGAGAGCACGGCGAAGAGCCATATGTTCCGGCGGCGGCCCAGCAGGTCGGTGAGATAGCCGCCGGTGAGGTAGCCGATGAAGGCGCCCGAGATCAGGAACGTGAGGTAGCCGCCGGTGCCGACGACCGACAGACCGCGTTCCGTCTTCAGGTAGGTGGGCACCCAGGTCGCCAGCGTGTAGTAGCCGCCCTGGACCCCGGTCGAGAGCAGCACCGCGAACACCGTGGTGCGCAGCAGTCCCGGCGCGGCGGCCGTGCCCGGCCGGAAGATCACGCCGAACGAGCCCTTCTCGGCGCTCCGCTCGCGCGCGGCCGCGGCCTGCGGGGCGTCCTCGACCGAGCGGCGCACCCAGATCACGAGCAGGGCGGGCAGCGCGCCGGTCCAGAACATCACGCGCCAGGCCAGGTCGTCGTCGAGAAAGGAGAAGACCATCGTGTAGACGATCACGGCCAGACCCCAGCCGACCGCCCAGGAGCTCTGGATCGCGCCCAGCGTGCGCCCCCGGTGCTTGGCGCTCGCGTACTCGGCGACGAGGATCGCGCCGACCGCCCACTCGCCGCCGAAGCCCAGCCCCTGGAGGGCGCGGAAGACCAGCAGGGTCTCGTAGTTGGGTGCGAAGCCGCAGGCCACGGTGAACACGGCGTACGTAGTCACGGTGATCATCAGCGCCTTGACCCGGCCGATCCGGTCCGCGAGCACGCCCGCGGCGGCTCCGCCGATCGCCGAGACGACCAGGGTGACCGTGGTGAACAGCCCGGTCTGGCCGTTGTCCAGGCCGAAGTAGGCCGTGAGCGCGACCATGCTCAGCGGCAGCGTGAAGTAGTCGTAGGAGTCGAGGGCGTAGCCGCCGAACGCGCCTCCGAAGGCGCGGCGGCCGCGCGGGCCGAGAGCCCGCAGCCAGCCGAGGGGACCGTCGTCGTCGGGACGGCCGTCCGGGGCGTGCTCGCTCGTGGAGGTCGGGGCCGGGGAGGGACGATTCGTGCTCATGAGCACCTCGCGGTGAGGGGGAGGGTGCGTGAGGACCGAGCCGTGGTGAGGGGTTTGGGGAAGGGCGCCTGTCCAGCAAGGTAGAGGATCGTTGAACGATCCTTCAATACCCCTGTTGTTTCGTTCTCCTCTCTGCGATTGAATTCCGGCATGGCCGCCGAACTGACGGGACTTGCCGACGACCGCGCCCTCCTGGGACGCACCAGCACCGCCGAGCGGGTCTCGGACATCCTCCGCAGCCGCATCGCCGAAGGCTTCTTCCCACCCGGGACCCGGCTGTCCGAGGACAGCATCGGCGGCGCCCTCGGCGTCTCCCGCAACACCCTCCGCGAGGCGTTCCGCCTGCTCACCCATGAACGACTCCTCGTCCACGAGCTCAACCGCGGCGTCTTCGTACGGGTGTTGACCGTCGAGGACGTGGTGGACATCTACCGCACCCGCCGCCTCGTCGAGTGCGCCGTCGTACGCGGGCTCGGGGAGCCGCCGTACGCCCTGGAACGGCTCGCCGAAGCCGTCACCGAGGGGCGACGGGCGGCCCGGGAGGGCGACTGGAAAGGGGTGTCCACCGCCAACATCCACTTCCACCGCGAACTCGTCGCCCTCGCCGGCAGCGCCCGCACCGACGAGCTGATGCGCAGCGTCTTCGCCGAACTCCGGCTCGCGTTCCACGTGGTGGACGATCCGCGCGAGCTGTACGAGCCGTACCTGGCGCGCAACCTGCTCATCCTGCGCACGCTGCAACGGGGGGAGCGGGACGAGGCCGAGCGGACGCTGGTGGCGTATCTCGACGACTCGCTCCAGCGACTGGTCGAGGTCTACGGACGGAGGGTGCGCGACGGCGCCCCGTGAGCGGTGCCACGGCCCGTCCGGCGGCTCGGCGGCTCGCCCGTCGGCGCGTTTGGGTCGTTGTCAGACCCAGGACCTAGTCTGTGCACCGTGACTTCACCCGCATCGACGGACAGTGTTCCGCCCCAGCTCAGCGCGGGGCCGCGCCCCGCGCAGGGGCCGGCCGCCGACGAGGGCCTGGCGCGCCGGCTGCGCGCGCTCGCCTGCACCGCGCCGCTGCACGACCTGGACGCGCGCAAGGCGAACCTCGCCGGTGAGTACACGGTGTACGGCATGGCCGAGGTCGCCCTCGCCGCCATCGACCTGGTCACCCTGAACATGGACTTCGACACGGGCGCGGACCACGACCAGATCGTCGCCCGCCTCATCCCGCGCATCGCCGCCCAGGCGCCCGGCCGGCCCGTCGAGGAGCACGAGCGGGTGGCCCGCTGGGTCCTGGAGAACCTGATCAACGTCGGCAGCGTCGACCGCGGCTTCCGGGCCGTGTACGGAACCTTCGCGCCCGACGGCACCTATGTCCGCCGCGACTACGACTTCAAGCTGATCGAGGAGGTCCCCGGCTACGGGGGCGGCGTCTACCTCCGCACGACCGACGAGGCCGTCAACGTGCTCGTGGGCGCCCTCGACACCGATGTCACCAGCGCGCAGATCGCCGCCGAGGTCAAGCTGGAGGTCCTGATCAGCCGGGGCCGCCTCGCCGACGCCCAGCTCGCCGCCGAGCAGGCCCGCTACCGGACCGTGCAGTACTCGGAGACCCTGCGCAGGGCCCTGGACGCCACCCGGCGCAACGTCCGCGCGGTCGACTGGCTCCAGACCGTGCCCGACATGATCGCCGAGGCCCTCGACCACGTCGCCGACCGCTACCGCCACGAGAACGCGATCCTCACCAACATCCGCAAGGCCCGCGACGAGTCCGAGGACCCGGAGCAGAAGCGGCGCGCCGCCGAGCTGGTCGACATCGTCAAGGACTGCATCCGGCGGCACACCCAGTTGCAGTCCCGCCTCCTGGAGGCCGGGCCGCTGTTCCGCGCCGAGCAGGACCGGCAGGCCTTCGCCACGCCGATGACGACCTCCGGGATAGACCTGTACGGGCATCTCGTCGGGCCACTGCTGCCGCTGCCCGTGGAGGAGGCCCGGCGGGTGACCGACGCGTTCTTCGCCCGCGGCACCGGCTTGCGCACGCCCGGGTCCGTGCGGGTGGGGGACCTCGTGGAGCTGCTGTTCACCCCGCCCGTCGAACGGGAGCACCTCGGGGCGGAGATGCCGGAGCCCGACCTGATCGCCACACCCGACGACAGCCGGTTCAGCGAGGAGCAGCTGGCGGCGGCGAAGGAGCTGCTGGATCTGCCGGCGGACGCGCCCCGGCGGCTGTCCGGCCTGTTGGCCGAGGCGCGGCGCATGGATCCCGAACTGCCGTATCTGGTAGCCCTGTTGGCCGTCCACGCGGCGAGCCCCCCGGTCGGTACGGCCTATCGGCAGGGGGAGGAGAAGCTGCTGTTCGCCGTGGACGACGGGACGGAGCTGGACGATCCCGAGTTCGGCGGGGCGGATCTGATCGTGGGAATGGCCCTGCTGGACTCCGCGGGGATGGCAGCGGACAGGGAGGCGGCGTGAGGACGCCGTGTCATGAGATCGAGGAGTTCTTGTCGTGAGTGAGCATGTCGAGTGGAGTGAGCCGGAGACGGCAGCGGCTCCGGTGGCTGCCGCCCTCACTCCCGCCGACGCCGCCGACGCCGCTCGGCTCGTCTCCTTCGGGCTCCAGCCGAAGCTGCAGCCGGCCCGTGACCAGGAGTACGGCGAGCTGCTGCGCCGGTACCGCGAGGATCCGGCGTTCGCCCGGCTCGCCGACGCCGTCGCCACCGGGCTCGGGCTGGTCGTCCTGGAGGTGTCGCCGCGGGCGGGGATGGCGGTGACGGCGGCCGAGGACTCGGTGTTCGCGGTGCGCATGGGGGACTACGCCCGGCGGACGTCCGCGGACTCGGTGGACCGCTTCCTGCACGGACTGGCGCATCTCGCCGTGGCCGCGATGGCCTTCCCCCGTCCCGAGGACCTCGCGGACGACGGATACATCGGCCGGGTCTCGGTCCACGGCGTCGACGCCTTCGTACGGCAGGCATGCCGGCGTCTGGAGGAGCGCGCCGAGGAGCAGGGCGAGAACACCGACCCGGCGACCGACGCGCCGGGCCTGGAATCGGCCTGGCGGATCTGGGCGAGACGCAGCTCCACCGGCGCCACCAAGGACGCCCGCCGACTGGCCGGGTCCACCACCGGCATCATCGGCAAGGCGGTGGGCTTCCTGACCGACTCGGGCTTCCTGCAGCGCACGGGCGACGAGAACGGCGGTACGTATCGCACGACCGCGCGTTATCAGCTCCAGGTGCGGGACATGGCGGGCAGTGCCGCGATGGCCGAGCTGCTGGAGCTGGGCGTGGTCCCGGTCACCGACGGATCGGCCACACTGCTGCCCCCCGAGGACACCGACGACCTGGAGCTGGTGGCCGACGCCGGACTGCCGTTCCACTCACCGTCCTGATCCCCTGATCTCCGCTCCCGCCCCCGCACGATCCACCGTCATCACCGCGAAAGTCCCCCGCCATGTACGAGCTGTCCCGGGTCCGCCTCTACTCCATCGGGCCGGCCGGTGCGCGCTACGCCGACACCGTGCTGGACCTGAGAGGTGTGGGCGAGTACGTGCCCGACCCCGCCCCGCGGCAGGCGGAGTTCTTCCAGGACGAGCCGACCGAACCGCCGCGCCGGCCCGCGCCGGCCGGGGTGCTCTTCCTGGAGAACGGCGGCGGCAAGTCCGTGCTGCTCAAGCTGATCTTCTCGGTGATGCTGCCGGGCCACCGCAACACCCTGGGCGGCGCCAGCTCCGGAGTGCTGCGGAAGTTCCTGCTGGCGGACGACTGCGGGCACGTCGCCCTGGAGTGGCAGCACACGCTGACCGGCGAATGCGTGGTCGTGGGCAAGGCGAGCGAGTGGCGGGGGCGCCAGGTCTCCAACGACCCGCGGAAGTTCGCCGAGGCCTGGTACTCCTTCCGGCCCGGCCCGGGGCTGAGCCTCGACAACCTGCCCGTCGCCGAGACCACCGCCGTACGGCCGCCCGTCGAGGGCGCGTCCGGCGCGCAGGGGCGGCGGCGGACCATGAAGGGGTTCCGGGACGCCCTCACCGAGGCGGGCAAGGCGTATCCACACCTCGAAGTGCACTGGGAGGAGATCCACGACCGCTGGAACGAGCATCTGACGGACCTCGGTCTCGACCCCGAACTCTTCCGCTACCAGCGCGAGATGAACGCCGACGAGGGCGAGGCCGCCGGCCTCTTCGCGGTGAAGAAGGACTCCGACTTCACCGACCTGCTGCTGCGGGCCGTGACCGACACCCGGGACACGGACGGACTGGCCGACCTCGTCTCCGGGTTCGGCAACAAGCTCGGGCGGCGGGCGGAGCTGATCGCCGAACGGGACTTCACGGCAGGGTCCGTCGATCTGCTGGGCCGCATCGTGGAGGCGGCCGAGGGGCGCTCCCGGGCCCGGGACGTCCACACGGCCGCCGAGCGGCGCACCCGCACCCTGGCCCGGCGGCTCTCGGCACGCGCGACCCGGGAGCGACTGCGGGGCACCGACCTCGCCCAGCGGGTCACGGCCGCCGCGTACGCGGTCACGCACTCCGAGGCCGCGCGTGACCGCAGCGCCCTCATCGCCGCCGAACTGGCCTACCGGCACGCCTCGTTGGCGCTCGCCGCCGCCGAGAAGTCGGCCGCGGCGCAGAAGCGGGAGCTGGCCGACGCGCGCACGCTGCACTCCGCCTGGCAGGCCGCCGAGGTCGTGCTCAGGCACCGGGCCGCCGCCGACCGCGCAGCCAGGGTGGCCGCCGCCATCCAGGAGGCCGAACGGGACGCCGCCCCCGCGCTCGCCGCCCGCGCCAAGGCCGCCGTCGACCTCGTGCGCGCCCTGCACGCCGCCGCCGAGAGCGCCGAGAACCTGGCGAACGAGGGCGAGGAGAAGTCGGCCGCCCTTCAGGAGGTCGGCGAGGCCGCCCACCGGGACGCGACCGCCGCCGCCACCGAGGCACAGCGCGCCCGCAGCGAGGTCGGACACCTCAAGCAGCGGCTCGGCGAGGTCGAGCAGGAGACCGCCGAGGCGGTCCGCGCGGGCTGGCTGGACGACAGCGCGCCCGACGCCGACCCGGCCCGGGCCGCTCTCGCCGCCAGCGACGCCGAGAAGACGGCCGTCGCCGCCTGGGACACCGCGCGCGAGGCCGCGCGCCGTGCCTCCGAGCACGCCCGGGAGGCGGCCTCCGCCGAGTCCCGCGCGGAGCTCACGGCCGCCCGCGCGGCGGACGCGGCGATCGCCGCCGAGCGCGCGTACGACGGGGAGCGACGCACCGCGGAGGCCCTCGCGGAGGAGGAGCGGCTGGCGGAGCTGCTGAGCCTGCCGGGTGCCGTGGGCAGGGCCTCGGGAGGGGTGCCGGGACCTCGCCGGGGCGGGGACGCCGACGCCGACGGCGCGACCGGTGTCGGCGCCACCGCACGGGCGGCCGGCGCGGACGCCGTCGGCGGTTCGGGCGGGGCGAGGGGCTCGGGCGGTCAGGCCGGGTCGAGCGGCGGGGGGAGCGCGGGCGGTCCGGGCGAACGCGATCTCGCCGAGGGCCCCCTCACCCCCGAGGAGCTGGACCGCTTCGCCGACGAACTGCGTGAACTGCTCGACGAGAACGTGTCGTCCGCCGAGCGGAACCTCTTCGAGCTGCGCACCGCCGCGGCCGACGACTCCCGCATCCTCGGCGCCCTCGGCGACGGCGGACTGCTGCCGCCGGGCCCCGACGTCCTGGCGACCGTCGAGTTCCTCGGTGAGCACGGAATCCCGGCCCTCCCCGGCTGGCGCTACCTCGCCCAGGCCGTCGACCCCACCGACCACGCGCGCGTGCTCGCCGCCCGCCCCGAGCTGGTCGACGGTGTGATCATCACCGACCCCGACTCGCACGCCCGGGCCCGTGAGGCACTGAGCGACGCCGCCCTGCTCCCCAGGTCCGCCGTGGCCGTCGGCACGGCCGCCGCCCTGCTGGCGCCGACGCCGCCCATGGACGCGGGCGACGGCGCCTCCTCCGACGTCTTCCTCGTCCCGCCGAACCCGGCCATGCACGACGAGCACGCCGCCGACGAGGAGCGTCAGGCGCTGCGCGCGCGGGCCACCGCACGCGACGAGGAGATCCGCGAACTGGCGGTTCGGCTCGGCAAGGACCGGGAGCTGGCGGCCCGACTCTCCTCCTGGCGCAGGGGCTGCCCGGCGGGACGGCTCACCGAACTGGCCGACGCCGCGCGGGAGACGCGCGCGTTCGCCGAGGAGGCCGAGGCGGAGCTCGCGGAGGCGCGGACCGTGCGGGCCGAGGCCGACGAGGCGGCCGCCGAGGCCGCCCAGGTCCGGGACGAACGGCAGGAGGCCGCACAGAAGTCCCGCCGTGCCGCCGACGCGCTCGCCGGACTCGCCTTCCGGCTGCGTGAACGGGCCGGCTGGCAGGCGAAGCTCCGTGAACTCGCCGACGAGGCCGCCGAGTCCGAGGCCCGCGCCCAGTCCTGCCTGGAGCGGGCCCGCGCCGCCGACGAGGACCGCCGTGCCACCCAGCGCGGCGCGGACGACGCCCGCCGCACGGCGCGCGCGCTGCGCGCCGAGCGCGCCGAGATCGCGGGTGCCCCCGACGACGTACCGGAGGCGGAATCCGACGCCCCGAGGCAGCCCCTCGCGGCCCTCCGCGAGGCCTACCGCGCCGCGTCCCAGGTGTACGAGAAGGTCGGCGTCGATGCCGATCTGCGGGCCGAGCAGGCGCGGGCCGAGAGCGACGAGAGCGCCGCGATCGCCGAGCTGGACCGGCTGACCAACAAGGTCCGCAACCGCGCCGAGCAACTGCTCCAGTCGCCCGACGGCTCCGACGGGCCCTCGCGGCAGGCGGCGGCGGCACGCGCCGAGGAACTTGTCCAGCTGCTGGAGACGCGGATGTCCACCGCGAGCGAGCAGCTCGGCCGGTTGCGCGGCGAGGCCGAGCGCCTCGCCCCGGAGGACGGCGAGACGCACACGGAGCTGCCGGAGGAACTGCTCCCGCGCGACGCCGAGCACGCGCAGGCCCTGCTGCGCACCGCCACCGCCGAACTGGCCTCGCGCGCCGAGGCGTTGACCCTGGCCCGCGAGGCCCACGCCGAGCTGCTGGAGTCCCATCGCGCCGCCGAGGACGCGGCCGGCGGCTTCGACGAGACCGCCGCCCTCCTGCGGGACCTCCTGCGCGACCACTCCACGGACGACGAGCAGGAGGAGCCCGAGCCCTACCCCGGAGGGCTCGATGAGGCCCGCAGGGCCGCCGCGGAGGCCCGCCGCTCGCTGCGCGGCTGCGCCGCCGACCTCTCCGCCGCCGAGGGCTCCGTGCGGGAGGCGAGCGACGTCCTCGTACGCCACGCCAACTCCACACGCTACGAGCAGGTCCGTACCCCGGCACGTCAGCAGATCCGGGAGCTGCCGGCCTCCTCGCTCCCGGAGCACGCCCAGAAGTGGGCGGACGCGTTCGCGCCCCGACTCCGGGTCCTCACGGACGAGTTGGCCCAGCTGGAGCGCAACCGGGACTCGATCGTCGACCGGCTGCGGGGTCTCGTGGAGTCGGCCCTCGCGACGCTCCGCTCCGCCCAGCGGCTCTCCCGGTTGCCCGAGGGCCTGGGGGAGTGGTCCGGCCAGGAGTTCCTCCGGATCCGCTTCGAGGAGCCCGACCAGGCGACCCTCACCGAACGTCTGGGCGAGGTCGTCGACGAGGCGACCCGCGCCGCCGTGAAGAAGAACTCCGACATGCGCCGCGACGGCATGTCCCTGCTGCTGAGGGGCGTCAGCGCCGCGCTGCAGCCCAAGGGCGTCGCCGTGGAGATCCTCAAGCCGGACGCGGTGCTGCGGGCCGAGCGCGTCCCCGTCGGTCAGATGGGCGACGTCTTCTCCGGCGGTCAGCTGCTCACCGCCGCCATCGCGCTGTACTGCACGATGGCCGCGCTGCGCAGCAACGACCGGGGACGGGACAAGCACCGCCACGCCGGCACCCTGTTCCTGGACAACCCCATCGGCCGCGCCAACGCGACATACCTGCTGGAACTCCAGCGCGCGGTCTCGGACGCCCTCGGCGTCCAGCTCCTCTACACCACCGGCCTCTTCGACACGACGGCTCTGGCGGAGTTCCCCCTGGTCATCCGCCTCCGCAACGACGCCGACCTACGGGCGGGCCTCAAGTACATCAGCGTGGAGGAACACCTGCGCCCGGGACTGCCGCAGCAGCCCCGGGCGGGAGAGACGGTGCACACGGAGATCACGGCCACGAGGATGTACAAGAGGCCGACGCCCAGCAGCGCCCCATAAAAGCGGGGCTGCGCCCCGTGAGGGGCGCGGGGAACTGCGCGACCAGCCCCGACGGACCCGCAGTTCCCCGCGGTTCTGCCAGCACGGCGACTACGCGTCCGCCTTCAACAGATCCGCGCACTTCTCGCCGATCATCATCGTCGTGATGCACGGATTCACGGTCACCAGATCCGGCATCACCGATCCGTCCGCCACCCGCAGCCCCTCGATGCCCTTGACCCGCAGTCGCGCGTCCAGCGGAGCCGAGGCGTCGTCGTCCGCGCCCATCTTCACCGTGCAGGCCGGGTGGTAGACGGTGTTGTGGGTCTTGCGGATGTAGTCGAACAGTTCCTCGTCGGTCCGTACGTCGGGCCCGGGCGCCAGCTCGGCCCCGGCCCACCCGCTCAGCGCGGGCTGCGCCGCGATCTGCCGGGCGAGCCGCAGCCCGTACGTCATCACGCGCACATCGTGCTCGTGCGTGAAGTAGCGCGGGTCGACCTTCGGCTTGTCCCGGTAGTCGCGGGTGCGCAGCCGCACGGTGCCCCGGGACTTCGCCCGCGTCACGTTCGGCGTCAGACAGAACGCGTTCTCGGAGGTGGGGTAGCCGTGCCGGGCCGTGTTCATGTCGAACGGCACGGACCCGTAGTGGAACATCAGGTCGGGCCGGTCCAGGCCCGGTTCGGTGTCGTAGAAGATGCCGGCCTCCCACCACTGGTTGGACGTGGTGGGCATCGGCTGCGCGGCCTCCCACATGATGACGCCCTCGGGGTGGTCCTGGAGGTTCTCGCCGACGCCCGCGGAGTGCACGACCACGTCGACGCCGACCTCGCGCAGCTGTTCGGCGGGGCCGATGCCGGAGAGCATCAGGATCTTCGGGGTGTCGATGGCGCCGCAGGAGACGATGACCTCCCGCCGCGCACGCACCGTCCGGGTGTGGATCAGGTCCGGGTCCAGATACTCGGCGCCGACGCAGCGCCGCCCGTCGAGCACCAGCTTCTTGGCGCGGACCCCGGTGCGCACCTCCAGGTTGGGACGCCGGCCCATGATCGGGTGCAGATACGCCACCGACGAGGACTGGCGGATGTTGTTCTCGTCGGAGTTGATCTGGAACCAGTTGGCGCCACGGATCACCGTCGTACCCGTGTTGAACGGCGTCGTCGGGATACCCGCCTGGGCGCACGCCTCCAGCAGGGCGTTGCCGCAGGGGTCCTCGCTCTTGATGGTGCGGAGCTTCACCGGACCGCTGCGGCCGTGGTGGTCGCCGGGCGCGTCGTTGGTCTCCAGCCGCTGGTAGAGCGGGAAGAGGTCGGCCGCCGACCAGCCCGTACAGCCCGCGGCCGCCCAGTCGTCCAGGTCCTCCGCCGGTGCCCAGAAGGCGATGCAGGAGTTGTGGGACGAACAGCCGCCGAGGACCTTGGCCCTCGCGTGGCGCATGAAGCTGTTGCCGCTGGTCTGCGGTTCCACCGGGTAGTCCCAGTCGTAGCCGGACTCCAGCAGGCCCATCCAGCGTTCCAGCTTCAGGACGTCGTCGTCACCGACGTCACTGGGGCCCGCCTCCAGGACGCACACCGTGACCGAGGGGTCCTCGGAGAGTCTGGCCGCCACCACGTTTCCCGCGGTTCCGCCGCCGACCACGACATAGTCGAACTCGTCTTCGATCATGGGGAGTTGACCTCCTGGATGCTGTGCTGTCGAGCTGCTGTGCTGTGCTGGTCGATGCTCTGCCGTGTGACGCCGCTGGGGGCTCTCAGTCCGCCGCGGGCGTGGCGAGGGGGGCGGCGGGCGGCACTGACGGGGTGGCCCCGGCCTCGGCGGCCACGCGGTGCTCCGCGAGCACGCCCGTCCTGTGCCGCTGGACGAACCAGTAGTAGGCGAAGCCACCGCCGGCGATGATCCCCACGAAGAGGACGGCGCCCCACTGCAGGTACCAGTGGAAGGGGGCGGCCGCGTTGTAGACCGCGGCGCGCGGCCAGATCAGGTTGAGGGTCATGCCCGCGCCCCAGAGCACGGCGAGGATGTTCACCGGCAGGCCCCAGCGGCCCAGCGAGAACCGGCCGTCCCCGGCGGGCTGCCATGTGCCGCGCAGCCGCGCCACCAGCATCGGCACGGTGACGCCCAGATAGGCCAGGTAGATCATGATGATGCCGATGCTGGTCACCACGGTGAAGATCTGCGGCTGACGGATGTTGACCACCAGGATCGCCAGCGCCAGCACTCCGATGATCACGGTCGGCAGCAGCGGCGTCTGGAAACGCGGGTGGATCTTGGCGAGCTTCGAGGAGGCGGGCAGGTTGTTGTCCCGGGCCATGGCGAAGGTCAGCCGGACGGCGGCGGTGTGCACGGCCAGGGCGCACACGGTGACCGCGATCAGCACGCACCACAGCATCGCCTTGCCGGCCGTCGGGCCGAGCACGTTGAGCACGACGTACTGCAGTCCGTCCGTGGACAGCTGCTCGCCCTTCAGGCTGGAGACGCTCATCAGCGCCAGCAGCAGGATCAGACCGCCGAGGACGAACGAGGCGACGATCGCCCGGATGATCGCGCGCGGGGCGTTCCGGGTCGGGTCCAGGGACTCCTCACCGAGCGAGGCGGCCGTGTCGAAGCCGTACATGACGTACGCCGACGCCAGCGACGCCACGAGGAACGCGCCCAGATAGCCGTTGCCGTAGCTCGCGCCGGTGCCGTTGGTCTCCAGGACCACCTGCGGGCCGCGGGTGATGTGGACGGCGAACAGCACGATCAGCACGACGGTGGCGATCAGCTCGATGAACACGCCCGCCGTGTTGATCCGCGCCATCAGCTTGACGCCGAAGGCGTTCACCAGGGTGGTGAACAGGATCAGCACCGCGGCCAGGATGACCGCGTTGGTCGCCACGTCGTACGTGCCGGAGCCGTCCCCGACGATCTGGAACACGTCGGAGATCTGCGGCAGCGTCAGCTGGTAGGCCAGCGCGACCGCCGCGATCGACACGATGGAGGCGGTCAGCATCATCCAGCCGGCGAGCCAGCCCAGATGCGGATTGCCTATCTTCTTCGACCAGTTGTAGACCGAGCCCGCGACCGGATAGCGGGCCGCCAGCTCGGCGAAACAGAGCGCGACCATGAACTGGCCGACGAACACCATCGGCCACGACCACCAGTAGGCCGGGCCGCCGCTGGCGAAGCCGAAGTAGAACAGCTGGAAGGTGCCGGTCAGGATCGAGATGTAGCTGATCCCGGCGGCGAAGGTGTGGAAGTTGCCCAGGGTGCGCTTGAGTTCGGGCTTGTAGCCGAACTCGGTGAGTTCGGTGTCGTCGGAGGTGTTCTTCGGTCCGGTGGGTTGCTCAAGTGTCGTCATGAGCGGACTCCTGAAGGGCCTTGGGGAGGGGAGGGGGGAGTGGCTCTGCGGGTGCCGAGAACGACGGACTAGGCGAACCAACCCTGCGGTGCCGGGGCGGTGTTGCGCCAGATGTGCTTGGCCTCGCGGTACTCGGCGAGCCCCGCGGGCCCCAGCTCACGGCCGAAGCCGGACTGCTTGTAGCCGCCCCACTCGGCCTGCGGCACATACGGGTGGTAGTCGTTGATCCACACCGTGCCGATGCGCAGCCGGGCCGCCATCCGCTGGGCCTTGGCCTCGTCGGTCGTCCACACGGCACCGGCCAGACCGTAGATGGTGTCGTTGGCCAGCCGGACGGCCTCGTCCTCGGTGCTGAACCGCTCCACCGTCAGCACGGGCCCGAACGACTCGTCCTGGACCACGGACATCGTGCCCGTGCACTCGTCCAGCACGGTCGGCAGGTAGTAGAACCCCTTGTCGTACGCCTCGCCGCTCGGCCGCTCGCCGCCGCAGCGCAGCACCGCGCCCTCGGCGAGGCCCCGGGCGACGTACTCCTCGACCTTCGCGCGGTGGGCGGCGGAGATGAGCGGGCCGGTCTGTGCCCGCTCGTCGAAGGGACCGCCGAGCCGGATCTCCCGCGCCCGGCGGACGACCTCGTCGACGAACCGGTCGTGCAGCGAGTCCTCCACCAGCAGCCGGGCGCCCGCCGAGCAGACCTGCCCCGAGTGCAGGAAGACGGCCGTCAGCGCCATGTCGACGGCCGTGTCGAAGTCCGCGTCGGCGAAGACGATGTTCGGGTTCTTGCCGCCGAGCTCCAGGGCGACCTTCTTCACGCTCGCGGCGGCGTTGGCCATCAGCCGGCGGCCGGTCTGCAGGCCACCCGTGAAGGAGACCAGGTCCACGTCCGGGTGCTCGGAGAGCGGCGCGCCCGCCTCGGGCCCGGCGCCCAGGACGAGGTTGGCCACGCCCTCGGGCACCCCGGCCTCCGCCAGCAGCCGCATCAGATGGATCGCGGTGTGCGGGGTCAGCTCGCTCGGCTTCAGCACGAAGGTGTTGCCGGCCGCGAGCGCCGGGGCCACCTTCCAGGCCGTCTGCAGGAGGGGGTAGTTCCAGGGGGTGATCAGCGCGCAGACCCCGACCGGCTCGTACACGACCCGGCTGTCCACGCCCGGCTGACCGGTGTCGACGACGCGGCCCGCCTCGGCGGTCGCCGCGCGCCCGAAGTAGCGGAAGCAGTTCGCGATGTCGTCGATGTCGTACTCGCTCTCCACCAGCCGCTTGCCGGTGTCGAGGGACTCGGCGCGCGCGAGCGCGTCCTTGTCGCGTACGAGGAGATCCGCCACGCGCAGCAGCAGGTCACCGCGGTCGGCGGGCGAGGTGGTGGGCCAGGGGCCCTCGTCGAAGGCGCGCCGCGCGGCGGCGATGGCCTCCACGGTGTCCTTGGCGCCGGCCTCGTCGACGACCGCGACCAGGCTGCCGTCGGCGGGGCAGCGGATCTCGCGCGTCCGGCCGTCGAGCGCGGATTGCCATGCGCCACCGATGAAAAGTTCGGGCATGTCTCTCGTTCCTCCTGGTCAGCGCCGTGCGACAGGCGCCCTCGCGGCTGAGCGCCTAACCGGAAGACCGTGTTCTATGCCCAAGAGGAGGTCAAATGTGACAGCCGACACGCCTGGTCGGAGCGCCGCCCCTGGTGAGAGAGGCCAGGAGGAGGCGGTGAGAGGCGTCAGGAGGGGGCGGCGAGAGCCCGCCGGAAGAGGGCGGCCGTCATCGCCGCCCGGAGGGGCGGGCCCTTCTCGGAAAGGCCCGCCCGGGCTGTCCTACGGGTGCGACAGCTGCCCGGCGCCACCCCGACGGCGTATTCGCTCCTGCGTACGCTCCGCCGCCCGCGCCTCGCGGCGGGCCCGCCGCCGCTCCCGGCGCAGGGAACGCGCGGTGCTGCTGGGGGCGGAGACCACCCCGTTGCGCTGCTTCCACACCTGGCGGGTCACCCAGACGTCCAGGACGCCCCAGGTCGCCGCGATGGTGCTCGCCACGCTGCTCAGCACCATGGGGAACGCCGCCCAGGAACCCGCGAGGGTGCACAGGAACGCCACCATCGCCTGAAGCAGCGTCACCGCGATGATGATGACCGCACGCACCGCCGCCGTCCGCACCGGATCGGGCAGCCGTGGCCTGCGCGCCGGCTCCTCGATCCACAACGGCCGGTAATACACCCGCTCTTCGTCGGCGCGCGGGGAGAGTCCCCGTTCTTCCACCGCGACGCCGCCCCCTGTCAGGAGGCCGCGATCCGGTGCCTGAGCGCTCCGCGCCGCCACCTCGGGCGCCGCCGCTCCGTTCCCGGATGCCACGCGCCGCTCCGCCGTGCCCATCAACTCGTCACTCCCCACCGCCGGTGGACCAACAGATCCGGATCCGTGGACCCGGCCCCCCACTGGTGCCCGACTTCCTCTGGTTTACGCCGCCTGGGAGCGGCCTGCGGGACCTGTGGCCCATTCCGCCCTCAATTCCCGTACAGAAAGACGATCGACGTGCGCCGAAGATTCCCACGGAACGAAAAAATCCGGCCAACCGGCAGACTTCCCCGACGGGATGTCATTGGTTCAAGTGCCGGACAGGGGGCGGCAATCTCCCCCAATGAACGGACAACTCCCCCTGTCCGGTTCACCCCTGGTATCACGGGTGCTCGGACCGCTCTTCGAGATACGCGCGAGTCGGTAGTAGGCTCACGCCGTTTGTTGACGCACATGTGTGCCCCCGGGCCTGGCGGGGGTCGAGCTGGGGGAGGCCATGCGCTTTCGCGGGAAATCGATCCGCCGGAAGATCGTGGCGCTGTTGCTCGTGCCCCTGGTGGCCCTGACGGGTGTCTGGACGTTCGCCACGGTGCTGACGGGCCGCGAGGCGAGCGATCTCTTCAGAGTGGCGGACATCGTCGAGGAGGTCGGCTTCCCCACCGAGGACACCGTCCGTGTGCTCCAGCAGGAACGCCGCCAGACCCTCATCTACCTGGCCGACCCCGATTCCTCCGAGGCGGTCACGGCACTCGACCGCAGCCGCACCGCCACGGACAAGGCCGTCACGGAGTTCCGCAGGCACGCCGGTGACAGCGACCTGCGGGACGAGATGGGCGAGGCCACCTCGCTTCGGCTGACGACGATCCTGGACGCCCTCGACACCCTGCCCTCCCTGCGGACGACCGTCGAGAGCGGCACCGTCACCGTCGCCCAGGCCCTCGGCCACTACAACGAACTCGTCGATCCCTGCTTCACCCTGCTGTCCAACCTGCCCGCGCTCGACAGTGTGGAGATGGACAAGCAGGGCCGCGCCCTCGTCAACGTCGGCCGCGCCCGCGAACTGCTATCCCGCGAGGACGCCCTGCTCAGCTCGGTGCTCGTCGCGAACCGCATCACCCAGGACGAGATCCGCGACTTCTCCGACCTCGTCGCCCAGCGCACCCTGATGTACGACATCAGCCTGCCGCAGCTGCCCACCGCCGACCGCGACCGCTTCGCCGACTACTGGAGGGGTGCCAGCACCGCGCCCCTGCGGTCGGTCGAACAGGCCGTCATCGCCTCCGACCCCGGCAGGCCCACCAAGTTCACCGCGAAGAGCTGGGACACCGCGGTCGAGCCCGTGCTCGCCGACCTCCGCGACCTCAGCATCGAGTCGGGCGACCACTACCAGGACCGGGTGCGCCCGCTGGTCACCAACGTCATCCTGAAGGCCGCCGTCGCCGGTGTCCTCGGCCTCTTCGCCCTGCTCGTCTCGCTCTTCATGTCCGTCCGCATCGGCCGCGTCCTCATCCGCGACCTGCGCCGGCTCCGCCAGGAGGCCCACGAGACCGCCGGGGTGCGGCTGCCCAGCGTGATGCGCCGGCTCGCCGCGGGCGAACAGGTCGACGTGGAGACCGAGGTGCCGCACCTGGAGTACGACAAGAACGAGATCGGCGAGGTCAGTCAGGCCCTCAACACCCTCCAGCGGGCGGCCGTCGAGGCGGCCGTCAAGCAGTCCGAACTCCGCAGCGGCATCTCCGAGGTCTTCGTCAACCTCGCCCGCCGCAGCCAGGTCCTGCTGCACAAGCAGCTCACCCTCCTCGACACCATGGAACGCCGGACCGAGGACACCGACGAACTCGCCGACCTGTTCCGTCTGGACCACCTGACGACCCGTATGCGCCGCCACGCGGAGGGCCTGGTCATCCTCTCCGGCGCCGCCCCCTCCCGGCAGTGGCGCAAGCCCATCCAGCTCATGGACGTCGTCCGCGCGGCCGTCGCCGAGGTCGAGGACTACGAGCGCATCGAGGTCCGCCGGCTGCCCCGGGTCGCCGTGACCGGCCCCGCGGTCGCCGACCTCACCCACCTGGTCGCCGAACTCCTGGAGAACGCCACGGTGTTCTCGCCCCCGCACACCGCGGTCCAGGTGCACGGCGAGCGGGTCGCCAACGGCTTCACCCTGGAGATCCACGACCGGGGCCTCGGCATGTCGGCCGAGGCACTCCTGGACGCCAACCTCAAGCTCGCCGAGACCCCCGACTTCGAACTCTCCGACACCGACCGACTCGGTCTCTTCGTCGTCAGCCGGCTCGCCCAGCGGCAGAAGGTCCGGGTCTCCCTCCAGCCCTCGCCCTACGGCGGCACCACGGCCGTGGTGTTCATCCCCGACGCCCTGCTCACCGACGACGTCCCCGACACCAACGGCATCGGCTTCCGCCTCGACCGCGCCCACCCCACCCGCGAGGCCGAGCTGGAGGAGGAGCGCAACGCGGCGCTCTCCCAGGTGCCGGTCCGCCTGCCCGGGCTCACCGCGGGCATCCTGGACGGCCCGGTGGAACTGGAGGCTCCGGTCGACCTGGAGCCGCTGGGCGGCTTCCCGGGCGTCCTCGGCGACGAGGAGGCCGAACAGGGCGGGCTGTTCCGGCCCCGCCGCTCCCTCTCCGGCGTCACCGACGAACAGCGGCAGCCGGTACGCGACGGCGAAGGCCGGCAGGCACCGCTCACCGACCCCGACCCGACGCTCGGCCCCGTGCCGCTGCCGCAGCGCCGGACCCCGCATCTCGTCAGCTCGCACGGCCGTTCGGTGACCGGCGGCAGGGTCAGGCACCCGGAGGACGATCCCGGTCAGGACGGTACGGCGGGCCCCGAAAGCCTCACCGACCCCCGGCCGCTCACCGCCCTGCCCCCCGGTGGGTTCGACGGCCCCGCGCTGCCCCAGCGCCGCCGTACGACCCCGCCGGGCGGCCCGGCCCCGACGACCTCGCCGTACGGCGCGGGTGAGCCCACCCCGCGCGCGGACACGACGACCGACCAGGCAGAATCAGCTCCGAGCCCGCTGCCCCGTCGCGTCCGACAGGCCAGTCTGGCACCGCAGTTGAAGGACGGCCCCGACCGGCGTGCCGAACGCGAGAGGTCCCGCCCCGACCGGCACCAGGACCCGACCGAACGCGACGCCGACGAGGTACGCAGCCGTATGGCCTCGCTCCAACGGGGTTGGCAGCGTGGCCGCGAGGAGAACGACGAGGGCGACGGCGCCCAGGGCGTCTCAGCACCACGAGGAACGACTAAGGGGGACGGTCGATGACCGCACCGAAGGCCGAGAGGACCGCGACGGGCACGTCCGGGGAGCTGAACTGGCTCCTGGACGACCTGGTGGAGCGTGTCGCCAGCATCCGCAAAGCGCTCGTGCTCTCCAGCGACGGACTGCCCACGGGCGTCTCCAAGGACCTCACCAGAGAGGACAGCGAGCACCTGGCGGCCGTCTCCTCCGGCTTCCACAGCCTCGCCAAGGGCGTCGGCCGCCACTTCGAGGCGGGCAGCGTCCGGCAGACCGTCGTCGAGCTCGACGAGGCCTTCCTCTTCGTCACGGCCGCCGGCGACGGCAGCTGCCTCGCCGTCCTCGCCGACTCCGACGCGGACATAGGCCAGGTGGCCTACGAGATGACCCTCCTGGTCAAGCGGGTCGGCGTGCACCTGGGATCGGCCCCGCGCACCGATGTGTCCCAGGGCGGGTAGTGGGATGGCATGAGCGGAGACGGTCAGGGAAGAAGCCACTGGTTCGACGACGAGGCCGGGCCGGTGGTGCGTCCGTACGCGATGACACGCGGCCGGACCAATCACGCGATCCAGCACCGCCTCGATCTGATCGCCGTGGTCGTCACGGAACCGCACGTCGACGACCCGGAGGAGGACCACTCCCTCTCCCCTGAGCACGTCCGTATCGTCGAGCTCTGCCGCGACACCCCGCAGTCGGTGGCCGAACTGGCCGCCGACCTGGACCTCCCCGTCGGGGTGGTCCGCGTCCTCGTCGGAGACCTCGTGGACGAGGAACTCGTCCACGTGACCCGCCCCGTACCGCCGGCCGAGCTGGTGGACGAGAGCATCCTGCGCGACGTCATCAACGGCCTCCGGGCGCTCTGAGCGCCACGGAGGCGGAGCGAACACGTGACAGACAACCCATCCAGCAGGAGAAAGACCGATGATCCTCGGGCGCTCTGAGCGCGGCACACCCCCGGTAGAGCCCGTCACGCTCAAGATCCTCGTGGCCGGCGGCTTCGGTGTGGGCAAGACGACCTGCGTCGGCGCGGTCAGCGAGATCAAGCCGCTGCGCACCGAGGAGGTGCTCACCGAGGCGGGCCGCCCGGTCGACGACACCAGCGGTGTGGAGAACAAGACGACCACCACCGTCGCCATGGACTTCGGCCGCATCACCCTGCGCGAAGACCTCGTCCTGTACCTGTTCGGCACCCCCGGCCAGGACCGCTTCTGGTTCCTCTGGGACGAACTCGCCTCCGGCGCCCTCGGGGCCGTCGTCCTCGTCGACACCCGCCGCCTGGAGGACTGCTTCGCCGCCGTCGACTACTTCGAGCGGCGCTCCATCCCCTTCGTGATCGGCGTCAACTGCTTCGACGAGGCCGCACGCTACCCCGCCGAGACGGTCCGTCAGGCCCTCGACCTCGACCCCGACGTGCCGGTCGTCCTGTGCGACGCCCGGCAGCGGGACTCGGTCAAGGACGTCCTCGTCGCCGTCGTCCGGCACGCGATGGCCCACGCCTCGGGGCATCGCCAGGCCGTCACCACGTGAGGCACGGCCCGTACCCCCGCCGACAGGGGTACGGGCCGTGGCTTCATGGGCACGCGCGCGGGGCCCCGTTCGACGCCGCCGACGCCGTACGCGCGCGTGGGTCTCGCCTTCGGCTCGCGTCCTCAGCTCGCGTCGTCCTCGTGCCAGCCGAGGCTCTTCTCCACCGCCTTGCGCCAGTTGTGGTACTCGCGGTCCCGCACGGAGGCCTCCATGGCGGGCGTCCACTCGACGTCCCGCTGCCAGTGCGACTTCAGCTCGTCCAGGTCGTTCCACACCCCCGTCGCGAGACCGGCGGCGTACGCGGCCCCCAGGCACGTCGTCTCCGAGACGCGCGGCCGGATCACCGGCACGCCCAGGACGTCCGCCTGGTGCTGCATCAGCAGGTTGTTCTTGGTCATGCCGCCGTCGACCTTGAGCGTCGTGATGGTCACGCCCGAGTCCTGGAACATGGCGTCCACCACCTCCCGCGTCTGCCAGCTCGTCGCCTCCAGCACCGCGCGCGCGAGGTGCGCCTTGGTGACGTACCTCGTCAGCCCGGTCACGACACCGCGGGCGTCCGAGCGCCAGTAGGGGGCGAACAGGCCCGAGAAGGCGGGCACGATGTACGCGCCGCCGTTGTCGTCGACGCTCGCCGCCAGCGGCTCGATCTCGTCGGCGCTGCGAATGATGCCGAGCTGGTCGCGGAACCACTGCACCAGAGCGCCCGTGATCGCGATCGACCCCTCCAGGCAGTACACCGGCGCCTCGTCGCCGATCTTGTACCCCATGGTGGTGAGCAGCCCGTTCTTCGACGGCACGGGCCGGTTCCCGGTGTTGAGCAGCAGGAAGCTCCCGGTGCCGTAGGTGTTCTTCGCGGTGCCCACGTCGTAGCAGGCCTGCCCGAACACCGCCGCCTGCTGGTCGCCGAGCGCCGAGGCGACGGGGACACCGGCGAGGGGGCCCACGGCGGTGCCGTACACCTCGGCGGAGGACCGGATCTCCGGCAGGACCGCCTCCGGCACGTTCATCGCGGAGAGGATCGAGGTGTCCCACTGGAGGGTCTCCAGGTTCATCAGCATGGTGCGTCCGGCGTTGGTGACGTCGGTGACGTGCCGGCCGCCGTCCGTGCCTCCGGTCAGGTTCCAGATCAACCAGGAGTCGATCGTGCCGAACGCGATCTCGCCGCGCTCGGCGCGCGCTCGCAGCCCCGGCACGTTGTCGAGCAGCCAGGCGGCCTTCGGCCCGGAGAAGTAGCTGGCCAGGGGCAGACCGGTCTGCTCACGGAAGCGGTCCTGCCCGTCCGTGCCGCCGAGTTCGTTGCACAGCGCCGAGGTACGGGTGTCCTGCCAGACGATCGCGTTGTGCACGGGCTTGCCCGTGGCCCTGTCCCACAGGACCGTCGTCTCCCGCTGGTTGGTGATGCCGAGCGCGCTGATCCGGTCCGCCCGCAGGCCCGCCTTCGCGATGGCCCCGGCGACGACCGCCTGCACCTTCGACCAGATCTCCGTGGCGTCGTGCTCCACCCATCCCGGCTTGGGGAAGATCTGACGGTGCTCCCGCTGGTCGACGGCCACGATGGCGCCGCCCTGGTCGAAGATGATGCAACGGCTCGAAGTGGTGCCCTGATCGATGGCGGCGACGTACTTCTGGGCGTTGTCCGGCATGACATCCCCTCACGTCTTGCGTCGATTCGCGTCTTACGGCGGTGCGTCAGAAGGCTGCGTTGTAGACGAGGCCCGCGAGGACCCCGCCGACCAGGGGGCCGACGACCGGGATCCAGGCATAACCCCAGTCCGAGGTGCCCTTGTTGGGGATCGGCAGGAAGGTGTGCACGATGCGCGGGCCGAGGTCGCGGGCCGGATTGATGGCGTACCCGGTGGGCCCGCCCAGGGAGAGGCCGATACCGACGACCAGGAACGACACCAGCAGCACCGAGATGCCGGAGCCGTAGATCCCGGCCTCCTCGCCGGGGATCTGGCCGATGCCGATGCCCGTGTTCCGGCCGAAGGCGAGGATCGGCAGGACCAGGGCGACCGTCGCGATGATCTCCGTGATCAGGTTGGCGACCGGGTTCCGGACCTCCGGGATGGTGGAGAAGATCCCGAGGGTCGGTGTCGGTTCGTCCGCCGTGCCCTCCGTGGTGCCCTCCTTGCGGACGTTCGCCTGGAACTGCGCGAGATAGACGAGATAGGCCAGAACGGCGCCGAGCATCGCACCGACCAACTGGCCGAGCAGATACACCCAGACCTTGTCCCAGACCCCCGTGTCGACCGCGATCCCGAGAGTGACCGCCGGGTTGAGGTGCCCACCCGACAGGGGAGCGGCGGTGTAGGCGCCCGCCAGCACGGCGAAGCCCCAGCCGAACGCGATGACGATCCAGCCCGACGCCCTCGCCTTCGAGAACCTGAGAGTGACGGCGGCGCACACACCGGCGCCGAAGAGAATCAGGATCGTCGTACCGATGACCTCACCGACGAATATGTCTCCGTTGCTCATGGCGGCTCCTAGGCCCCGGCCCGGAGCGATCGGCCCCGGACCTCCGTGACGAGCGTGCCGTCGCGGCCGCATCACCCGTGGGGGATGGCCTGTTGCAGGCGGGGAGCCCGAGCGGCGCGGTGCACAAAGACGCCCGAATCCGGCGATGCCGACCGACACCGGAAGTGTTCACCGGTACCCAGGGGGCGTCAAGAATCCGCACAACAACGGTTGAAGGCGCCTACGGGGCGCACACGTCGGCGCGAACGGCCCGGTCGGCCCAGCGATCGCCGGCCGGGCGCTTCCGGAGCTGTCCCCTCGACGCATCCCGAGCCGATGTGGATCACGTGAGCGCGGTCACCGCACCGCGATCACCGCACCCGCGGTACCACCCTTCGGTCACCGCACCGCGATCACCGCGGACCCGTGCCCGAACAACCCCTGGTTCGCACTGACCCCCACCCGCGCCCCCTCGACCTGCCGGTCCGTCGCCTCTCCCCGCAACTGCCGGACCAGCTCGCACACCTGGGCGATCGCCTGCGCCGGAACCGCCTCCCCGAAGGACGCCAGCCCTCCGCTGGAGTTCACCGGTGTCCGGCCTCCAGGCGCCGTCACGCCGTCTCGCAGCAGCTTCGCGGCCTCGCCCGCACCGCACAGCCCCAGATCCTCGTACCACTGCAATTCCAGCGCCGTGGACAGGTCGTAGACCTCGGCGAACGAGAGGTCTTCCGGCCCGACCCCCGCCTCCTCGTACGCCGTGCGGGCGATCGACGCCCGGAACGTCTCGTCCGGCGGCGCCACCGCGACAGCCGAGTCCGTCGCGATGTCCGGCAGGTCCAGCACCGTGTTGGGATAGCGGGGCGTCACCGTGGACACCGCCCGTATCCGCACCGGCTCGGCCACGCCGTGCCGTCGCGCGAAGTCCATGCTGGACAGCACGAGCGCCGCACCCCCGTCCGAGGTCGCGCAGATGTCCAGCAGCCGCAGCGGATCGGCGACGACGGCCGACGCCGCGACCTCCTCTGCGGTGACCCGCTTGCGATAGCGCGCGTACGGATTGAGCGCCCCCATCGCGGAGTTCTTCACCTTGACCCGCGCGAAGTCCTCCGGGGTGTCCCCGTGCACCGCCATCCGCCGCCGCGCGTACAGCCCGAAGTACGTCGGATTGGTGGCTCCGAGGATCCGGAACCGCAGCCAGTCCGGATCGTCCGCCCGCTCCCCGCCCGCCGGCCGGAAGAACCCCTTCGGAGCCGCGTCCGCACCCACCACCAGCACCACGTCCGCGAGACCGGCGAGGATCTGGGCCCGGGCGGTGCCGACCGCCTGCGCCCCGGACGCGCAGGCCGCGTACACGCTCGTGACCCGGGCGCCCTGCCAGCCCAGCGCCTTCGCGAAGGTGGCCCCCGCCACATAGCCCGGATAACCGCCCCGGACGGTGTCCGCGCCGACGATCGAGCCGACGTCCCGCCAGTCGAGCCCCGCGTCGGCCAGCGCCGCCCGCGCGGCCACCGTGCCGTACTCGACGAAACTCCTGCCCCACTTGCCCCACGGGTGCATGCCCGCGCCCAGCACCGCCACCTCGCCCGTCATGCCCTCACCCCCGTCGGCCGCCACTGCCAGGTAGTCCAGACCGTCTCCGCGTCCTCGTTCAGAACGCCGGGGACGACCTCCACCTCCATGCCCACCGCCAGATCGGCGACGGTGACCCCGGGAACCGCCTGCCCCAGCACCACCAGACGCTCTTCGGCCAGTTCCACAGCGATCAACGCGTACGGCTCCCACGGAAGTTCCGGATCGGACACGTAGGGTGACGGAGGCCGGTACCGGCCGTCCGTGTACGACCACACCCGGCCCCGGCGCGACAGCGGGACCTCGCGCAGCTCACCGCCCGGACAGCCCGGATTGCGGCAGAAGACGTCCGCACGCGGGAAGAACACCGAGGCGCATGCCGAACAACGCGTGCCGAGCAGCCGAAAATCCTCGCCCTCCCCGGTGAACCAGCCCGCGACCACAGGTGTGCTACTCCGCGCCAAGGCCCCTCCTAGGGTTCAGATCTGATGAACCGTCAGGAGTCTGGCACGGGCATCCCGAATTGGGCAGGCCCCGGGAGAACCAACGAGCCGCGCCCGGCGTCGGAGTATCCGTGAGGGCCGGCCGGGGCCCACGGGGGTGGTTCCGGCCGGCCCTCACCCGTACCGGCGTAGTCGGCGGCATGGCCTTCATTGAGCCGCCCCGACGAGACGACCAGCAGATGATCGGATACAGTCCGCCGCGTGTCCGCGAATCAACACCCACCCGCCAACTCCGCACCCGACTCGCATTGTTCGAGCTGCGGAGCGCCCTACGGAGAGGGCGTTTCCGGCTGGCCTCGCACCTGCGAGACCTGCCGGACAGTGGCCTACCGCAATCCGCTCCCCGTCGCGGTGGCCCTCCAGCCCGTGTACGACACCCAGGGCACCGCCCTCGTGGTGATCACACGGACCATCGCCCCCGCGCGCGGGGGCACCGCCCTGCCCGGCGGCTTCATCGACCACCGGGAGGACTGGCGGCACGCCGTCGTCCGTGAACTCAAGGAGGAGACGGGCATCTGCGTGGCCGACCGCGACGTGCGCCTCGCCGACGCCATGAGCTCGCCCGCCGGTCATCTGCTGCTCTTCGGGCTCCTCCCGGAGCGCCCGGCCGCCGGACTCCCGGCGCCCGTCCCCACCGACGAGACGGAGGGCTGGCACCTGCTGCGCAGACCCGCCGAACTCGCCTTCCCGCTGCACACCCTGGCCGTCCAGGCGTTCTTCGACGGCCGCTACATCTGAGCCACAGACGGCCGCTACATCTGAGTCACATCCGAGCCGTATCCGGGCTCACTCCCGGTCGAGCCCGCGTACCCGCACGGGACGCGTGGGCTCGACCGGACCCTCGTCCCCCTCCCGCTCCACGACCAGCCGCGGCCCCTCCCAGCGCGCCGTGTACTGCTCGACCTCCGGCTCGTCCCAGCCGTCGCCCGCGTCCGGCACCACGAGCCCGCCCCCCGTCCGCCCGCGCGCGGGTGCCCACACCTCCAGCTCCAGGCCGCCGTCGGCGCCCAGGACCGGCAGCACGGCACCCGCGCGCGCGAGTACCGGGACACGCGAGAGCGGCGCCTCCACCACGATCTGCCCCGGCCCCTCGTACGCCCGCCCGGTCGCCGTGTCGTACCAGCGCCCCCGCGGCAGCCGCACCGCACGCCGGTCCACGCCCGGCTCCAGCACCGGCGCCACCAGCAGACAGTCACCCAGGAAGAACGCGTCCTCGCAGTCGCGCAACGCCCGGTCCTCGGGCGCGCCCCACCACAACGGGCGCGCATAGGGCGCCCCCGTACGGCGCGCCAGATGAGCCAGCGTCATGAAATAGGGCGACAACCGCCGCCGTTCCAGGAGCGCCACGCGCGCGTGCCCGACGATCTCGTCCCCGAACTCCCACGGCTCCCGCCGCCCCGCCCGCAGACTCGCGTGCGTCCGGAACAGCGGCAGATACGCGCCGAGCTGGAACCACCGCAGATACAGCTCCGGCGACGGACTCCCGTCGAACCCGCCCACGTCCGGCCCCGAGTACGGCACCCCGCACAGCCCCAGCCCGATCACCAGCGCGAGCGACGCCCGCAGCCCCGGCCAGCCCGTCGCCACGTCCCCGGACCACGTCCCGCCGTAACGCTGCACACCGGCCCACCCGGACCGCGAGAAGACGAACGGCCGCTCCTCGGGCACCAACTCACGCAGCCCCTCGTACCCGGCGCGGGCCATGCAGAGCGCGTACACGTTGTGCGCCTCGCGGTGATCACCGCCCCGGCCGTCCAGGTCGTGCCGGGCCGACCGGGGCAGAGTGTTCTCCCCGAACGCCGTGAACGACGTCGGCTCGTTCATGTCGTGCCAGAACCCGGCGAAGCCCTGCGCCAGCCGCTCCGCGTACAGACCACCCCACCACGTGCGCGTACGCGCACGTGTGAAGTCCGGGAAGACCGACTCGCCGGGCCACACGAGTCCCTCCACGACCTTCCCGCCGGCGTCCCGCACGAACGCGTCCTCGGCCGTCCCGCTGTCGAACACCGCGTCGCCCGGCCGCGCGCCGACCGCCGCGTCGACGATCGACACCAGCCGGATCCCCTCCCGCCGCAACTCCTCGGCGAGCACCGGCAGCTTCGGGAAGTTCTCCGTGTCGACCGTGAAGACCTGATGGGCGTCGTAGTGGTCGATGTCCAGATGGATCGCGTCGAGCGGCAGACCGTGCTCCCGGTAGCCGGCGACGATCCGCCGCACCTCCTGCTCGCTCCCGAAGCCCCACCGCGCGTGATGATGGCCGAGCGCCCACGCGGGCGGCAGCGCCGGAGCCCCCGTCAGCGCCGCCCAGGCATGCAGCACGCGCGCGGGGGTGCCCACTATCACCCAGCAGCGCAGCGGCCCGCCGTCCATCCGCAGCTCGGACGTGCCGGCCCGGTCGTGCCCCGACCCGGCGCCCTCCTCGCCCTCGCGCAGCGTCACCGTGCCGTCCCACGTGGTGTCGTGGAACACCAGATGCGTCGCCGCGTCCGCCACCACCATCTGCACCGGCATCGTGATGTACAGCGGATCGTCGCCCGGTGCGAACGTATGACCGGGGTCCGTGTTCCACAGCCGATACGTCCCGTCCCGCAGCCGGGGCCCCGACGCCCGTCCGCCCAGACCGAAGAACCGCGCGTCCGCCGTCACCTCCGAGCGCTGCACCCACCGCGCCTCGCCGCCACCGACCGGCTCCCACCAGCGGGGCGGCAGATCACGCCGCAGGACCACCCCACCGGGCGTACGCACCTCCACGGCACCGTGCCGCGACACGACGACCGTCACGCGCTCGGCGACGACCCGCCAGGCGCCGTCCTTGTCCGGCTCCAGCACGGCCCGCGGATCCGGCTCGGGACACCGGCCCGCCAGCGCGTACGACGGCTCCGGCCCGGCCCCGTCCCAGCCCCAGAAGACCGCGCCGTGCACATCGACGGTCACCCGCAGCTCGGATCTGCCGAACCGGACGATCCCGCCACCGGGCCCCGGCTCCACCCCCACCACCGGCCCCGGCACCCTGGCACGCTCGGCACCCCGCGTCGGCAGGGCGGCGGCGTCGACACGCCTCCTGCGCCATGCGGCCCGCACGGTGCGCAGCCCCTGCGCCACCCCCGCCGAACCGATCGCTTTCACCGAACGCACCAGGTCACGACCGTTCATGTGGCTCACCATGCCATCGACCGGCCGATTCGTGTGAACCGTTCAACTTCCGTTCACCCATGGTGCCGTCACATGTTCATGTCGCCGCCCGACAGCGGCTCACCCTGGTGCGGAAGTCGATCACATGGCATCGTCCGTGTCAGCCGCGTCACGCGCACACCCTCGCCGTGCGCGTCCGACGCACACCACGCGCACAGTCCCGGGAGCCGCCCCATGACCTCAGCGAACCCCTCGCCGCTCTGGCAACCCGACGCGGAACGCATCGACCGCGCCCAGATCACCGCGTTCCAGTCCTGGGCGGCCGAACACCACGGAGCCCCCGCCGAGGGCGGATACCCGGCCCTGCACCGCTGGTCGGTCGACGAACTCGAGACGTTCTGGAAGGCCGTCACGGAGTGGTTCGACGTACGGTTCTCCACCCCCTACGCGCGCGTGCTCGGCGACCGCACCATGCCCGGCGCCCGATGGTTCCCCGGCGCCACCCTCAACTACGCCGAACACGCCCTCCGCGCGACCGACGCCCGCGCCGACGAACCGGCCCTGCTCCACGTCGACGAGACCCACGAACCACGACCGGTGACCTGGTCCGAGCTGCGCCGCCAGGTCGGCTCCCTCGCCGCCGAACTGCGCGCCCTCGGCGTACACCCCGGCGACCGCGTCAGCGGCTACCTCCCGAACATTCCGCAGGCCGTCGTCGCCCTCCTCGCCACAGCCGCCGTCGGCGGCGTCTGGACCTCCTGCGCCCCCGACTTCGGCGCCCGCAGCGTCCTCGACCGCTTCCAGCAGGTCGAACCCGTCGTCCTGTTCACCGTCGACGGCTACCGCTACGGAGGCAAGGAACACGACCGCCGCGACACCGTCGCCGAACTCCGCCGCGAACTGCCCACCCTGCGCGCCGTGGTCCACATCCCCGTCCTCGGCACCGAAACCCCCGAGGGCGCCCTGGAATGGTCCGCCCTGACCTCGGCGGACGTGACCCCGACCTTCGAACAGGTCCCGTTCGACCACCCCCTGTGGGTGCTCTATTCCTCCGGCACCACCGGCCTCCCCAAGGCCCTCGTCCAGTCCCAGGGCGGCATCCTCGTCGAACACCTCAAACAGCTCGGCCTGCACTGCGACCTCGGCCCCGAGGACCGTTTCTTCTGGTACACCTCCACCGGCTGGATGATGTGGAACTTCCTCGTCTCCGGCCTCCTCACCGGCACCACCGTCGTCCTGTACGACGGCAGCCCCGGACACCCGGACACCGGCGCCCAGTGGCGCGTGGCCGAACGGACCGGCGCCACCCTCTTCGGCACCTCCGCCGCCTACGTCATGGCCTGCCGCAAGGCCGGTGTCCACCCCGGCCGCGACCACGACCTCTCCCGCGTCCGGTGCGTCGGCACCACAGGCTCCCCCCTCCCGCCGGACGGCTTCCGCTGGCTCCACGACGAGGTCCGCGAGGACCTCTGGATCGCCTCCGTCAGCGGCGGCACCGACGTGTGCTCCTGCTTCGCGGGAGCCGTCCCCACCCTCCCGGTCCACATCGGCGAACTCCAGGCCCCCGGCCTCGGCACCGACCTCCAGTCCTGGGACCCCAGCGGCAAACCCCTCGTCGACGAGGTCGGCGAACTGGTCGTCACCAACCCCATGCCCTCCATGCCGATCCACTTCTGGAACGACCCCGACGGCACCCGCTACCACGACAGCTACTTCGACACCTATCCCGGTGTCTGGCGCCACGGCGACTGGATCACCCTCACCTCCCGGGGCTCCGTCGTGATCCACGGCCGCTCCGACTCCACGCTCAACCGCCAAGGCGTGCGCATGGGTTCGGCCGACATCTACGAAGCGGTCGAACGCCTCCCCGAGATCAAGGAATCCCTCGTCATCGGCGTCGAACAGCCCGACGGCGGCTACTGGATGCCCCTCTTCGTCCAACTCGCCCCGGGAGCGACCCTCGACGAGGCCCTCCTCGCCCGCATCAAGCGCACCATCCGCGAACAGCTCTCACCGCGGCACGTCCCCGACGAGGTCATCGAGGTCCCCGGCGTCCCGCACACCCTCACCGGCAAACGCATCGAGGTCCCCGTCAAACGCCTCCTCCAGGGCACCCCACTGGAGAAGGCGGTCAACCCCGGCTCCATCGACAACCTCGACCTCCTGCGCTTCTACGAGGACCTCGCCCGCAGACGGGCCTGACCCCTTCCGGCGACCCGTTGTCAGTGCCCTCGATTACTGTGAGTGAGCATTGATCGACCGTTCGCACAGGGGGAGCACCATGGCACGCACCGACCACCAGAGCATGCGACGCGTCCTGCGCCGCGAGATCGCGGGCACCATCGGCCTGCTGGCCGACGAACACGACTTCACCGCCATGCGGCGCTACCGCAGCTTCGCCTTCGACGACCACCCGACCTACCTCCGCCAAGTGGAAGCCCTGCTCAGGACCCTCGCCGCGCAGGGCAACCACACCACGGTCGCCCTCTTCGACCCCGAGGAGTACGCCGCGTTCTGCGCCGACACCGGCCTCGAACCGGACACCCCCTCCAGCCGCACCCGCTTCACCGCCGAACTGGCCGCGACCGGCGCCGCCCTCCCGTACGAGGGACAGCCCCTCACCGAACTCGTCCCCGACCTGATCGACGAAGCCGTCCGCCTCGCCACCTGGGAATACGCCACCACACGCCTCGCCCAGATCGGCGACTGCGCCTCCTGCGGCGAGGACATCGGACGCGCGGCCTTCTCCCGCGCCATGGACCTGCTCAAGCGCATCCTCGACACCGCCGGCCCCGGCGAACGCCACCTCGTCTGCAGCGTCTCGGCCGAACCCCAGCCCCTGGCCGCCGTCCTGCACGCCGACCGGACCACCGAAGGAGCCACCCGGCTCGACGAGTCCGAAGCCCTGGAGTTCGCCACCGTCCTGGCCCTCGGCATCGCCACCCGCTGTCCGGGCGGACTCGTCATGCGCACCACCGGCCCCGACCGGACCGACCGCGTCTACGGCTGGCGCCTGCGCGGCGACGGCCTCGCACCCCTCACCGCCGGTGAGGTCTTCGACGCCTACTGCACCGACATGGAATCCGGAGACCTCGTCTCCCCGGAGTCCGGCGTCGACTACTGCACCCCGCCCGATCTGGGGGACGACCTCGCCGAGGGAGGCCGGGACACCCGGGGCCACACCCACTGAACGGGCGAGGGGCGCCCCACCCGAAGGTGGAGCGCCCCTCGACGCCCGCCGATGGCCGCGCAGCTACTCGCCCGACAGCACCGCCTGCGCCGCGCCACGCGCCTCCTCGGCCGTGTCCGCCGCCCGCGCGGCCGCCGCCGCCCGCTCGCACTGCGCCAGCGTGTACTTCGCCAGGTTCGCCCGCACATACGGGATCGACGCCGCACCCATGGACAGGGAGGTGACACCCAGACCGGTCAGCACACACGCGAGCAGCGGATCCGACGCCGCCTCACCGCAGACACCACAGCTCTTGCCCTCGGCCTTCGCCGCCTCGGCGGACAGCGCGACGAGGTCGAGCAGCGCCGGCTGCCACGGGTCCTGCAACCGCGACACCGCACCCACCTGCCGGTCGGCCGCGAACGTGTACTGCGCGAGGTCGTTCGTCCCCAGCGAGAGGAACTCGACCTCCTGAAGGATCGACCGCGCCCGCAGCGCCGCCGACGGGATCTCCACCATGGCACCGAACTTGGCCCGCAGCCCCGCCTCACGGCACGCGTCGGCGAACGCCTTCGCGTCCGTGCGGTCCGCCACCATCGGCGCCATGACCTCGAGATGGACCGGCAGACCCTCGGCGGCCTTCGCGAGCGCCGTCAGCTGTGTCCGCAGCACCTCGGGGTGGTCGAGCAGCGTCCGCAGGCCACGCACACCGAGGGCCGGGTTCGGCTCGTCGGCCGGCGTGAGGAACTCCAGCGGCTTGTCGGCCCCCGCGTCGAGCACCCGCACGACCACCCGCCCCTCGGGGAAGGCCTCCAGCACCTGGCGGTACGCCTCGACCTGCTTCTCCTCGGACGGCGCCGCCTTGCTGTCGTCCAGGAAGAGGAACTCGGTCCGGAACAGCCCGACCCCCTCGGCCCCGGCCTCCACGGCCGCCGGCACATCAGCGGGGCCGCCCACATTGGCCAGCAGCGGAACCCGGTGCCCGTCGGAGGTCGCGCCGGGCCCGCTCGACGCGGCCAGCGCGGCCTTCCGCGCCGCCGCGGCGGCCTCCAGCTCGGCCTTCTTCTCCGCACTCGGGTTCACGAAGATCTCACCGGTGCTGCCGTCCACGGCGATCACCGTGCCCTCGGCGAGTTCCCCGGCCCCCGGCAGCGCGACCACGGCCGGCACCCCGAGCGCCCGCGCCAGGATCGCGCTGTGACTGGTCGGCCCGCCCTCCTCGGTCACGAAACCGAGGACGAGCGTCGGATCGAGCAGCGCCGTGTCCGCCGGCGCCAGGTCACGAGCGATGAGGACGTACGGCTCGTCGCTGTCCGGCACCCCCGGCATCGGAACCCCGAGCAGCCGGGCGACAATACGATTCCGCACGTCGTCGAGGTCGGCCACGCGGCCCGCGAGGTACTCACCCGCTCCGGCCAGCAGCGCCCGATACGCGGCGAAGGCGTCGTAGACACCACGCTCCGCCGTGCTCCCCACGGCGATACGTCGCTCCACATCCGCCATCAGCTCGGGGTCCTGGGCCATCAGCGCCTGGGCCTCCAGCACGGCCTGGGCCTCACCACCGGCCAGATTGCCGCGCGCCATCAGATCGGCGGCCACCGCGTCCACGGCCTTGCGGGCACGTCCCTGCTCGCGCTCCGCGTCCTCCGCCGGAATCTGCTTGGCGGGCGGCTCCAGCACCGCCGTTCCCATGTGCCGAACCTCGCCGATCGCCACACCGTGGCTCACACCGACGCCTCGCAGCGTTGTCTCCATCTCACCTGTCTCCGTTAGTGCGGCGGGTCCCGCCGCCGCGGTGGTTGTGGAACTTGCGATCCGATACGGCCGCGAGGTCACCGCCAGCCGAAGAGCGTGTCGCCCCCCTTGACCTCGCCGTCCTCGCGGAGCTCGATGAGGGAGTCGGCTGTGGCCTCCAGCGCCACCACGGGGCAGATCGGCGACTTGCCAGTGGCCTCCACGGCGGCGGGGTTCCAGCGCACCACGGCCTGACCGCGTCGCACGGTGTCGCCCTTGTTCACGAGCAGTTCGAAGCCCTCACCGTTCAGCTGCACGGTGTCGATACCGAGGTGCGTCAGCACACCGTGCCCCTCGCCGTCCACCACGACGAAGGCGTGCGGATGCAGGGAGACGACGACCCCGTCGACGGGAGCGACGGCGTCCCCCGCCTCACGCACGGGGTCGATCGCCATGCCGGGGCCGACCATCGCCCCCGAGAAGACGGGGTCCGGTACCGCGGCCAGTCCGATGGCGCGTCCTGCGAGCGGGGACGTCACGGTGGTCATGGGAAGCCTCCCAGGTGGGGATCTATGAGGACACCGTCCCGCTGTCCCGGGACGGCGCGCTGAGCAGCAGGGCAGGTCGGTTGACGTACCCGTTCCGCACCATAGCTCCGCATGAGAGGTCTAGACCACCCCTGCAAGCGATTTGCACGGGCTCAGCGGCCCGATGTAGAGTCGTAGACCTGCCTCGGGGCGAGCGGCACTTTGTGTCCGACCCCGGCAGCACCGAACTCGTTCAGATCGTTCAGATCCTATCCCGGGATCATCTTCTGCATGCCTGCAGGACGGTGGTCAGGGGGCCGGAAAAACACTGATAGAGTTTGGAACACCGGAGGGAAGCGCCCGGAGGAAAGCCCGAGAGTAGCTTGGGTGAGTACAAAGGAAGCGTCCGTTCCTTGAGAACTCAACAGCGTGCCAAAAATCAACGCCAGATAT